>NZ_QUGV01000011.1:51797-160351 GCF_003479205.1 Parabacteroides sp. AF17-28
GATCTTATAAGCCTGGTTGTAAAGAGTCTTAACGCCATCAACTTCGGCTGCATCTGCTACTTTACCAAAGCCTGTAGCTACGAGCTTGAACAGCTTGCCTTCTCCTGTTGTAGCAACTACAGCAGAGTCTGCTTTCATATTGATGCTACGACCTTCCAGAATACCTGATACATAATCCAAAGAGAATGCATAGTTAGTCAAAGAATCAGCAGTGATATAAGACCAGCCCATTGTTGAATCTTTCAAGTTTACATCTTCCATCACTTTGATTTCGAATGTATCTGTCAGGTTTGTATAAACATCAGCCTTACCTTCTACTGAATAAAGAGCATCTGTTGAAACTGTATTCAATTCACGGTTGATCATCTTAGCACCGTCAAACACGAACTGTGTAGAAGGCAGGTGAGCAAAGACCTTGCTTGAATAAGCTTCGCCATAAGCATCTGCAGCTGTCGGAGCTACTACCATATACTTACCTGCATTTTCAGCATCAGCAGCTTCGTTTACATTCTTAACAGAGTAAACCTTTGTACCATCAAACAGAGGAGCAGGAGTTGCACCACCGGTGAAGGAGATACGGGTATCTTCAGGAAGAGGACCTGCTACAGCTGTAGCATCACCTGTCGTCAAAACCAATTTATCTGTAGAGATTCCGGCAAGAGGAGCTAACTGCAATGGGAAAGGATTAGAACCATCAGTTACCTTATAAGTTCTCGGATCAACACCAGAACCTGATTGACCTAATTTGTAAGATTGCTTCACAAACACAGCAACAGAATCATTCGGAGAAGAAGGATCTACATAGAAGCTGAATGTATAAGCATCAGCATCCAAGATAGTACCTGCAGTTGCTGTTCCATCAGTAGTCGGGATTGTATCAACCTTGAAAGTCAGCTTTGAACCATCATCAGTCTTGTTAGCTGCATCATAACAAATAGTATCAATATAAGCATACAAATACTTATTGTTACCCTCTGCGCTTTTCTTAGGAGCTAATGTTTTTGCTTTCAACATAACTTCAGTACCATCGGTTGCAGCATCGCCTGCCTCTCCTGTTACTTTTGTTACAGCTTCAAAGATAACCCCAGCCAAAGCATTATTAGCAGTAGTCAACTTATTCTTATAAGAGAAGAACAGTTGGAAACCTCTGCCTTCACCCAGCATGTTGTTAAGTTCGATACCATTCAGTTGTCTTGGTGTAGCACGAACAGCTTTAACTGCAAGGATAGGATTTTCCTTAGAAGCGTCACCAACTGTCGGTTTAGCATTTCCCTTAGTCATTACCTGAATAATCGGAGATTTCGTAGCAGCAAGAGCTTCACTGCTTCCTAATTTTACAGCCAAAGACAAAGTAGAGTCCTTTGCCGGAATATATGAAGACAGAACAGCCGCAGTAGTTTGTACACCAGAAGGGGCAGCCCAGTTAAACAGCAAAGAGCCACTCAATGTGCCGTCTGCTTTTGTGCCATGCTCAGTTAAGTCATTAGCACCAGATGTGATTGTAGCCGGAGTTTTAACATTGCTTCCCGCAGCAAAAGACAACTGTGTTCCGGTAGCCTTATTCTTAAATGTATAAGAATATTGGCCAGAGGTAACATCTAATTTATAATCTACTTTCCATAAAGCAGAGTCAGTAAGGGCAAGAGGCTGATCTGACTTAACAACGACTAATGCATCTTTTGCATCAGCAGTTTCCTGTGTTAACACCAAACGACCTGCTGCACCAGGTGTATTACCGATCGCTTGTGTCTCCAAATGATAATAGTCCCCTTTCACAATGTCAGCATCAGCAGCCATTGCGAACGAACTTGTCGCCAATCCGAAGACGGCAACCAGAGTAGAAATCTTTTTGTTCATAATCTAAATTTTAATATTAATAATACAGTTATTGAAATGCAAGTTCTATATATATACGTACGCGCTATTATAAGGTACGTTTGTTAATTCTTGTATTTTGACTACGAATACGATCGTTTTTTTTAGTCATTTTTTTTCGCGATCTTTGGACTTCGTATTAAAAAGGCGTATTTTCGTACTAAAATTGCTATCTAATTGATAAGAAAGACTATAGAGGTAGGAAATTTTTTATTGAAAAGAGTTGTGGTTTAAAAAGGAATGCGTATTTTTGTGCAGTAAAAATGACGAATTAAAACGATCGTTTTTTTTAGTCATTTTCCCGGAACTTAATTCACTCTTCCACAACCACTTATCCACTTTTCGCATAATCTTAAAAAAGCTTTCGTGCAAAACGGTTCAAAAAATGGTATCTTTCAAGGAATACCCTGATGAATACAGCGTTTGAAGGCAGTGCCTATCCGTTTTTGAACCGATGCCTGTCTCGTTGAAAAGCAATGCTTATTCAATTTTTGCGGAATCAGGACAACGCATTTGTAAAAAAAGTTTCAAAAGTTTCAAAAATTCTTAGGGTATTTCCGGGGCGACGATTGTTTTTCCTTTCGTTGTCTTTTCGAAATAACCGGCTCCTACAGAAACGATTAGCTTTTGTTCTTCGCATTTCTTGATCATTCTGTTTACACTCGACTTGCTGATGCCACGGACATTTCCCTCCTCGATCAGCTCGGCGCGCTTGAAGCGGTCGGGCAGGTCGGCAAAGAACTTTTGCTGGATGTAGGGAAACTTATAATGCGCCACCCGTTTCTCGCGGTTCAACGACGTGCTAACCACATAGGCGTGCTGCAGGCATACTTCCATAATGCGAAAAGCGGTACGATAATCGTCTTCACAAACGGTACAGACACGTTCCAGGCTACGCGCCTCGCCTTTACGGAGGGCAGTCAGTACCATCGCGATGCGGAACATCGCCAGGCGGTAGCGCAGGACGGCCGAAGCGAGGTCTTCGTTGTCGAAAACGCGTACCTTTTCATACTCGCGTTCAAAGAAACGGTCGATCCTTTTCCGTTGTGCATCCGTGTAATTCACCCATGTGGGCGAGCCGTCGAGGTGTATGCCGATGTCCAGGATACGCTGTCCGGCCACGTCGAAACAGTTTGCAGCCGTTGGCGAATCGTCTGCCGAAGTCAGGCCCCGGTAGGCCGCGTCGCCGGTCAGTTTGTAGATCAGCAGGCGGCTGAAGGTTCCGTTCTCGGTCGAGGGTACTAATTGCGGGAACATTCCGTCGGTACCGGTGACAAAGAGTGCCAGTTTGGGTTCGGCAACCATGAAAGTGCCGTTCGTCTTCGAGTCGTTGCCGGCACGTTCGTGGTGGTAAGCCTGGTTGAGCAGGTAGCCGTAGCCGCCGAAATCCTGCCCCATGGTATGGATGAGTGACTCCATCTCCGTTTCGAAGAGGCAGGAGGCATAGGGAGAGTTGACTTGCAAAAGCTCGATGAAGCGGGCCAGTGTGGTATATCCGAAGATATTCAGGTTTCGCTGTTTGACCACTTCCGGCTCTTCGGGAGGCAGACCGGCCTGGGGCGCCGCGTTTTTGGAGGGGCGCTTCTTCGACTGGATATAGAGATCGTATTCCATTTTCTTCCTTTCATATTCTTTCACGTAGCAGCGCGAATTGTCGTAGACGTACTGCTGCCAGGGGGCGATCAGTGCGTGCATGCCTGCCACACAGCCCTTACCACTTCCCGAGGGTCCCAGGAGAGCGCCGAAGAGGCAGGGATAATGTATTTTTTCTGCTATCGAACCGCGGACGTTCGACGTCACACTGCTGATCAGCGTGAGGGCTGCAAAGAGCATGGTGTCTCTTTCCGTCTCGCCCGGAGCCCGCTCTAAAATGTCCGTGAGTATGGTTGGGAGGTTCTCGTAGACGTCCTTTCCAAAACGGGGCAAAAGGAGATTATCGGGTTCTATATCAGGCTGTTCCTGATCTTCCTCCGAAGCCTGCTGCTGGCCGGGAACTATAGGGGAATTTTTGAGACTTTTGAGACATTTCTTCGTCTCCTGCTCCTCTTTCGGCCTATACGGATTGCAGCCATGCGAGGCGCTGTAACGGCGGTAAATATCCGTGACGGTCTTCTCGATTTCGCCTGCCGGGAAATCCGGCTGGACGTAGCGGCGGGTGCATTCGGCCGCTACTTCGTAAGGCGAAAAGCCGGCATTGTTCAGGACGGCGGCGAGTTTCACGACATGCGAGTGGCGCCCTCCGGCAGCGAAAGGGTTATCCTGCTCATACTTGTCGATGTAGTTCGTGAGGGCGTCTGCCGTACGGCCGGCCTCCGGACGGGGCGCATGGGTGACCGACGCGGGCTCGGGCATAGGAAGGGAGAGCACTTCCGACTCTACCTTATAAAAAGCGTCAGGGTCGTGGCTGACGAAACAGCCACGGTTCGGGTCCTTGCCGCTCCGGTCTACCGTCACGCCGGGGATATCGGTTTCGATGCGGCGGCGTACGAGCTCGAAGGCCAGGGAGTGGCACTCCAAAGGGCTGTCTACCAGGATAAAGAGTTTGTTACCTGTGCCGGAAGGACTGATATGCCCGGCTTTCACATACGGGAGGCTTCCTGCGATCCGGAGGACTTCCTGGGGCGAGATGGCGGGGTCGTCGATATCAGTGCAGATGCAACCGCTATAAGCCACCATGTGCTCCAGGCGCCGGCCGCCTTGCATTTCGCCGCCGGCAACGTAGAGGGGTAGCTCCTTCTTCAGGCTCTCCGCTTCTTTGTTTTTACCGGCCGAGACCAGTTCCCTGATCCGGGCAATCGCCGGGGCGTGAACTCCGTTTTTCACTTCGTTGATGTACTGATCTAAGGGCATCATACGGGCGCTCCATGTCCGGATCGCCGAGTCAAAGAAAGTTCCTTTGACGCTTAATGAATCAATCATGTCACAATTGTTTTATGTGGATGTACTAAAAATATCCGATTAGTATTCTATCTAAGGTTCGCCCAGGTGCTCAACCAGGCAGGCGACTTGTTTCGGCGTGTAGAGTTTCTGAAATCTTACCCAACCGGCAGCGATCAGCTTTTCCTTCAATCCGCGCGAGGTACGAATCCATACCCACATCCTTTTGTATGCCATTTCGGGCGTACAGTCAGGGAAATAAAGGAGGGCGAACTCGGTTACTCCCATTGCGCCCCTTGCTAATTCCAGCTCGTTTTTTTTATCTTCCATAATATTTTTTGTCTAAGTCATCTAAATCACTTACAATGTACGGACTTATTTAATACTATACAAACTTTTTGACAACTATTTTATAAAAAGTTATTGAATCCGGCACAAACATCCGGCATCCTGCAACACCTTTCCCATTGGGCTACATGGTGTTGTATCTTTGTAATGTAATAATTCACTAACCCTTAAATTTTTTAATCGTATGTCAGTAAAGTACAAACTTGTTTTGAAAAAAGACCTGACGAAAGGTGCGGATGCAGATGCGAAGCGGTATTATGCTTCCGCCAATGTCACGGGAATGATGGACTTCAATACCATCTGCGATGTGGTGGCAGACCGTTCAACAGCCAGCGATGGCGACGTGGCGCTCGTCTTGCTGGGTGTGATCCGCTGCATGCAAGAGGCGTTGCTCCGAGGCGAAACGGTCCAGATGGGGGCATTGGGCAACTTCCGCCTCTCGATCGGAAGCGCTGGAGTGGTATATGCAAGCGATTTTCAGGCATCCATGATCCGAAAGCCGCGAATAATCTTCTCTCCGGGGGCTAAACTGCGTGAAATGATAGCCAAAGTAAGCGTTGAACGCATTGAAAATGAATCAGATAATTCCGGAAATGGTTCTGGTGTAGAAAGACCTGGAATTTTATGAAACCAGCACAAATCAGCTTCGTAAAAGAGTGTCTGCCGGCGGCTTTGTCGGCAGGAGCTGCTTTCAACATGAATCCGCTGGTCATTTTGGCGCAGGCGGCGTTAGAGAGCGGTTGGGGCATGAGTGACCTGGCACGGGAAAGCCGGAACTTTTTCGGATTGACGGCCTACGGTTGCAGTAACGCTTATTGGCATGGCGGAAAGACGGTTTTAAAGACTTCTGCCTATTCTTTGGACTTCCGCCGGTATGATACGCGCGAAAACTCTTTCCTGGATTTTGCACGCCTTATTCGGGATTGTTATCGCCGTGCCTGGCAGGTAAGCAATGACCCGGAGGCCTATGCCAAAGAGATTGCCTACAGTCCCTACATTAGTGAACAGAACGGCGACAACCGCGAAACGTACCGGCACAGCATCATCCAGATCGCACGGACAATTCAGGCGGTTATTGCGTTAATTGAAAAATAATTATGCAGAAAATCAGAAAGATCATTGAATTTGTTTTGGCATTATTGAATTTCTTGTTTCACTTTAAACCCGTACCGGATGAAGAACCTCCCGTCAGCACTGAAACTTATCCTCGCCCTGCTCCTCCGGATTCTGAGGAAGGGGATGAACCTCTATTTGAGACTGTCCGTTAGGATCAGGCTCTGGTAAGTTCCTACAAAGCCCTGTAGGGGCGACAGAACTTAGCCCAGGGCGTAAGCCTTGGGAGAAAGGTCCCTACCCTAACACTAAAGCCCTGTAAGGGCGACACAATGTTTTCTATATACAAAGTGTCGCCCCTACAGGGCTTTTATCATAAAGAAGAACTCCTATCCCCCAGGGCTCACGCCCTGGGCTAAGTTCTGTCGCCCTTACAGGCTTTGAAAGTATTATTCGGCAGCTTTTTCTTCAGCAACCGGTGCTTCTGCAACGGGAGCTTCGACAGCGGCTTCAGCAGCTGTAGCTTTCTTACGAGAACGTCTTGTCTTCGTAGCTTTCTTAGTTGTAGCTGCGCTCAACATGTTTTCGTTGTAATCAACCAGTTCAATGAAGCACATGGCTGCGTTGTCACCCAGACGGTTGCCAGTCTTCAGGATACGTGTGTAACCACCCGGACGGTCGCCGATCTTCTGAGATACTTCCTTGAACAATTCTGTTACAGCAAATTTGTCCTGCAAATTGCTGAATACCACACGTCTTGAGTGAGTTGTATCCTCCTTAGACTTAGTGATAAGCGGTTCTACAAATTTACGAAGCGCTTTAGCTTTTGCAACAGTAGTAAAGATTCTCTTATGCTTGATAAGGGAACATGCCATGTTTGAAAGCATCGCGTTACGGTGAGTATTTGTACGACCCAAATGATTTATTTTTTTATTATGTCTCATCGCTATACTTACTCTTTATCTAATTTATACTTAGTGATATCCATACCGAATGAAAGGTTCAGACTTTCAAGCAGTTCGTCAAGCTCAGTCAGTGACTTCTTACCGAAGTTACGGAACTTCAACAGGTCATTCTTGTTGAATTTAACCAGTTCGCCTAACGTTTCAACATCTGCGGCCTTCAAGCAATTCAATGCGCGAACGGAAAGATCCATATCCGAGAGTTTGCTCTTGAGCAACTGGCGCATGTGAAGTACTTCTTCATCGAATTCCTCATTACCGTCAGTATCAACTGTCTCGATAGCAATCTTTTCATCTGAGAACAACATGAAATGGTGAATCAGAATCTTAGCTGCTTCTTTTAACGCTTCCTTCGGATGAATAGAACCATCAGTGGCTATTTCAAGAACCAACTTTTCGTAGTCCGTCTTCTGCTCAACACGGAAGTTTTCGATTGAATATTTGACGTTACGCACAGGTGTGTAAATAGAGTCGATTGCAATCACGTGCATGTCTGCGTTCGGGTCTCTGTTTTCATCAGCGGGAACATATCCGCGACCTTTGTTAATCGTCAGTTCAATCTGGAAACCTGCGTTCGGATCTAAGCGACAAATAACCAACTCAGGATTCAATACTTCGAATCCGGTCAGCTGTTTACCTATATCACCGGCTTTGAACACTTCCGAACCCGAAACAGTAATACTTACTTTTTCATTCTCTATGTCGTCTACAATATGCTTGAACCGGACTTGTTTCAGATTCAAGATTATGTTTGTCACATCCTCGATCACGCCGGGAATTGTACCAAATTCATGGTCAACGCCTTCGATCTTAATGGATGTAATAGCAAAACCTTCAAGTGACGACAGGAGAATACGACGTAGAGCATTACCTATTGTAATACCATAGCCGGGTTCCAACGGACGAAATTCAAACTTTCCGAAGAAATTGTCCGCTTCCAACATTAATACTTTATCGGGTTTTTGAAATGCTAATATCGCCATGGAAATCAATTATTATTTAGAATACAATTCTACGATCAACTGCTCTTTAATGTTTTCAGGAATGTCAGCTCTTTCCGGCAGATGCAGTAATTTTCCGCTTAAAGAAGACTGATCCCATTCGATCCAGGGATACTTGCTGTGATTGAATCCTGACAGTGCGTCAGCAATCACTTCAAGTGATTTGGATTTTTCTCTAACACCAATAACCTGACCGGCTTTTACAGAGTAAGAAGGAATGTTTACAACCTTACCGTCTACTGTAATGTGACGATGAGAAACCAACTGACGGGCTGCAGCACGCGTCGGGGCGATACCCAAACGGAATACTACGTTGTCCAGACGGCCTTCCAGGAGCTGCAACAGCACCTCACCGGTAATACCTTTTGAACGTGAAGCCTTTTCAAACAGGTTTCTAAATTGTTTTTCCAATACACCGTAAGTGTATTTTGCTTTCTGCTTCTCACGAAGCTGGATTCCGTACTCAGAAGTTTTTCTTTTGCGGGCGTTTCCGTGCTGTCCGGGAGGATAGTTCTTCTTTGAAAGAACTTTATCCGGTCCGAATATTGCCTCACCAAACTTACGGGCAATTCTTGTTTTAGGTCCAGTATATCTTGCCATTTTTTTATTGTTTTAATGTTCTGTTCTGAATCTGGAACCGTGCAGCCGCGATTACAGAGAGGATAAGGTCTTTGTGTAATCTATTCACAATTCCGGATTCAATGTTCAAGAAACTATAGTTAATTATACTCTTCTCTTTTTCGGAGGACGACAACCATTGTGAGGAAGCGGAGTAACGTCAACGATTTCTGTTACTTCAATACCGGCACCGTGAATTGTACGGATAGCAGACTCACGTCCGTTACCCGGGCCCTTAACGAATACTTTTACTTTTCTCAAACCAAGATCATAAGCTACTTTTGCACAATCCTGAGCTGCCATCTGAGCGGCATACGGAGTGTTCTTTTTAGAACTTCTGAATCCCATCTTACCAGCAGAAGACCAACTGATAACCTGACCTTCGCTATTAGCAAGAGACACAATAATGTTGTTAAAAGAAGAATGAATATGAGCTTGACCGTAAGCGTCAACTTTTACGTTTCTCTTCTTTGCTGCGACTGATTTCTTTGCCATATCAATTCTTATTATTTAGTAGCTTTTTTCTTATTTGCAACAGTTTTCTTCTTACCCTTACGAGTACGAGCATTGTTCTTTGTGCTCTGGCCTCTCAAAGGCAAACCAATACGGTGACGAACACCTCTGTAACATCCGATATCCATCAGACGCTTGATGTTCAGCTGAACTTCTGAACGAAGATCACCTTCTACTTTATACTCAGCGCCAATGACTTCACGTACTTTTGCAGCCTGATCGTCTGTCCAGTCTTTTACTTTGATATCACGATCAATGCCTGCTTTATCTAAGATGGATTTTGAAGCACTACGACCAATACCGTAAATATAGGTCAAGGCAATTTCTCCTCTTTTATTTTGTGGCAAGTCTACACCAACTATTCTTATAGCCATATTACTTACTTAAATTATTTTGCAAAAATAATAAATTATCCTTGACGTTGTTTATACTTAGGATTTTTCTTGTTAATTACGTATAAGCGTCCCTTTCTTCTAACGATTTTACATTCGGGAGTACGCTTCTTTAAAGATGCTCTTACTTTCATATCTTGTTGTTTTTTTTATTTATATCTAAAAGCAATTCTACCTTTCGATAGATCATACGGAGACATCTCAACTCTTACTTTATCACCCGGGAGGATCTTAATGTAGTGCATTCTCATCTTCCCTGAGATATGAGCAGTAATTTCATGTCCGTTCTCTAATTCTACACGAAACATTGCGTTTGACAATGCTTCTACTATAACTCCATCTTGTTCAATTGCTGACTGTTTAGCCATATAAATTAAATCAAATTAAATTGCGTTATTACCTAAAACTTCTTCTAAAAACTCGAATGAAGATAAGATTTGGGGACCGTCGGGACAGATCGCGATACAATGCTCGAAATGAGCCGAACACTTTCTGTCTTTCGTGCGGACTGTCCAACCGTCTTTCTCAAAAGCTACATTCTTGCTTCCCATATTGATCATCGGTTCTATGCAGATGCACATACCGCTGCGTAATAAGGGACCGCAACCGGGGCGCCCGTAATTGGGGACTTCCGGTTCTTCGTGCATCTTGCGTCCGATTCCGTGACCGACCAGCTCTCTGACAACAGAGTAACCTTTCGATTCGCAATAGGACTGTACGGCATGGCTGATATCGCCAAGGCGTTTGCCTTCGAGGGCATGCTGGATGCCCAGGTAAAGTGATTCTTTTGTTGTCTTCAACAAGGCTTTCACTTTGGGATCGACTTCGCCGACACAAAATGTATAGGCGGAATCTCCGACAAAACCATTCAACACCGTACCGCAATCGACAGATATAACGTCACCTTCTTTCAAAACTGCTTTCTCGGAAGGGATGCCGTGTACTACCTGCTCGTTTACGGAAGCACAGATTGAGTTTGGAAAACCACCGTATCCTAAAAAGGCCGGAACTGCACCATTATCTCTAATGAATTCCTCGGCAATCTTATCGAGTTGAAGCGTATTCACGCCGGGAGCGATATGTTTGGCTAATTCGCCAAGCGTCTTACCCACCAGTTGATTCGCGGCACGCATCAACTCTATTTCTTCATCTGTTTTTAAATAGATCATTCTATTAGTAAGCGGCAACTGAGCCTGTACGACCTTTAATTCTTCCTGACTTCAACAAACCGTCATAATGACGCATCAACAAATGACTTTCTACTTGCTGCAGTGTATCCAACACTACACCAACCAGGATCAACAAAGATGTTCCGCCAAAGAATTGGGAGAACGCCATACTTACACCGGCGATCCGGGCAAAAGCAGGCATGATTGCCACTAATGCAAGGAAGAATGCTCCCGGCAAAGTAATACGGTCCATGATGGTATCCAAATAATCTTTGGTACTCTTTCCCGGTTTGACACCCGGAATGAACCCGTTGTTTCTCTTCAGATCATCCGACATCTGGGTAGGATTGATCGTGATAGCTGTATAGAAATATGTAAACAAGATAATCAGTACAGCAAATACGAAGTTGTACCAAAATCCGGTATTATCCATAAAGGCAGCTACAAAGCCGGAACGTTCGCCCGTGCTTGAGAAACCAACAATTGAAATCGGAATAAACATGATTGCCTGGGCAAAGATGATAGGCATTACGTTTGCAGCATTCACCTTCAGGGGAATGTACTGGCGTGCGCCACCATATTGTTTATTTCCAATGATCCGTTTTGCATACTGTACGGGGACCTTACGGGTACCTTGTACTAACAGGATAGCACCTGCGATAACCAGCAAAAGGAACAACATTTCAAACAGGAACATAACCAGACCACCGGTTTTTTCACTTGTTCTTGAAATAAATTCTTCGAACAGCGAGTGCGGCAGACGGGCTATAATACCAACTAAAATGATAAATGAGATACCATTTCCAACACCTTTATCTGTAATTCTTTCACCAAGCCATAAGATAAACATACTTCCAGCAGCTAAAATAACTGTAGAAGAGATTGTAAACCATATACCTGCAGGCAGAGCTGCTCCGGCGGCTTTCAGCTGTACACTTAAGTTAACAAGATAAGTAGGACCCTGGAACAGAAGAATAGCCACTGTCAGGTAGCGAGTCCACTGGTTGATCTTACGACGACCACTTTCGCCTTCTCTCTGTAATTTCTGGAAAGAAGGAACTGCAATTGCCATCAACTGCATCACAATGGAAGCGGAGATATACGGCATAATCCCTAATGCAAAAATAGAAGCATTAGAGAATGCACCACCAGAGAACATGTCCAACAATGCCAGCAATCCGCCTCTTGTCTGTTCCTGCAAAGCGGTCAACGCTTTAGGATCAATACCCGGAAGCACAACGTATGTACCGAAACGGTATATCGCCACTAACAAAAGAGTGGTGAGGATCCGATTTCTCAGATCCTCAATCTTCCAGATATTTTTTATTGTTTCAACTGCTCTCATAACTTAGAGTTTAACAACAGTTCCACCTACAGCTTGGATAGCTGCTTCAGCACTCTTTGAGAAAGCGTGAGCTTCCACTTCAAGTTTCGCTGTCAAGCTACCTTTAGCAAGGATTTTAACCAACTGGGAAGCTGAGATGAAACCAGCTTCGATCAAATCATTGATACCAATCTTTGTGAGCTGCTGAGCTTCAGCCATGCCCTGTAATGTAGAAAGATTGATAGCTTTATATTCTACGCGGTTAATATTCTTGAAACCAAATTTAGGTAAGCGTCTCTGTATAGGCATCTGACCACCTTCGAAACCAATCTTCTGGCTATAACCGGATCTTGATTTCGCACCTTTATGACCTCTTGTTGAAGTTCCTCCTAATCCTGAACCCGGACCACGGCCGATTCTCTTTCTGGTCTTGGTAGATCCTTCAGCAGGTTTTAAATTTGATAAGTTCATATCGTATAATTTATTTTTCAACCGTTATTACTTTACTACTGAAACCAAATGTTTCACTTTCTCAACCATACCCAGAATTGCCGGAGTAGCTTCATGTTCTACTACCTGGTTCATTTTCTTCAGACCCAGTGCATCAAGAGTTCTCTTTTGGTCTTTCGGGCATTTAATTCTACTTTTTGTCTGCTTAACTTTGATAGTTGCCATAACTTATTATCCTCCCTAATTAACCTCTGAATACTTTTTCAACTGCAACACCTCTGTTCTGAGCAACCATCAACGGGCTTCTCAACTCACTCAGTGCAGCGATAGTCGCTTTCACCAGGTTGTGAGGGTTAGAAGAACCTTTTGACTTAGCCAAAACGTCTGTGATACCAACACTTTCCAATACGGCACGCATAGCACCACCAGCCTTCACTCCGGTACCATGAGATGCCGGTTTGATCAGCACCTGAGCACCACCGAACTTAGCTAATTGTTCGTGAGGGATAGTTCCTTTATGAACGGGAACCTTGATCAAGTTTTTCTTTGCAGCTTCAACACCTTTAGCGATAGCTGTCGTGACTTCACCGGCTTTTCCCAAGCCCCAACCAACGATGCCGTCTTCATTTCCTACTACAACGATTGCAGCAAAACTGAATGTACGTCCACCCTTAGTTACTTTAGTTACGCGGTTGATTGCAACCAAACGGTCCTTCAACTCTATGTCGTTGGTCGACTTAACTCTATTATTAACTCCTGCCATCTTCATTAAAATTTAAGGCCGCCGTTACGTGCAGCATCAGCTAATTCTTTAATTCTCCCATGATACAGGTAACCGTTACGGTCGAAAACGACAGCTTGTACACCAGCTTCCTGGGCTACTTTAGCAATCTGTTCTCCAACCTTGGCAGCGATCTCCTTTTTCGGAGCTTTAACATCCATCTTCAGAGATGATGCTGCAGCCAGAGTCTTACCTGTAGTGTCATCAATAACCTGTGCATAGATCTGCTTGTTGCTTCTAAACACAGTCAGGCGCGGACGTTCAGGAGTTCCTGAGATCTTACCGCGTACACCTGCTTTTATCTTTAATCTTCTTTCTTCCTTCGTTGTCATGATAATTTCAGTTTACGTAGATTACTTACCTGCTGATTTACCAGACTTTCTGCGAATTTCTTCACCCACGAACTTGATACCTTTACCTTTATACGGTTCCGGCATTCTGAATGAACGAATCTTAGCACAAATCTGTCCCAGTAATTGTTTATCAGCCGATTCAAGGATAATAAGAGGATTTTTATTTCTCTCTGCCTTTGTTTCAACTTTCACTTCTTTAGGCAACTGCATGTAAATGTTGTGTGTATAACCTAAAGAAAGGTCTAACAGCTGACCTGTATTTGTCACACGGTAACCAACACCGACAAGTTCCAGTTCTTTCTTATATCCTTCTGAACATCCGATCACCATGTTGTTGATCAGTGAACGATACAAGCCGTGCAATGCACGATGGTTCTTTTCGTCTGTCGGACGTGTCAGATGGATGATTCCATCTTCCAAAGTCACATTAATATCAGGATTCACAGCCTGAGTCATCTCGCCTTTGGGACCTTTTACAGTCACTACATTATCCTTAATGGTAACCGTAACACCGGCCGGTACATGAATTGGTAATTTTCCTATTCTTGACATTCTTCTTTCCTCCTAATTAATAAACATAACATAATACTTCGCCGCCGATCTTCAGATCACGTGCTTCTTTGTCTGTCATCACACCCTTAGAAGTAGAAAGAACGGCAATACCTAAACCATTCAATACTCTCGGCATTTCCTTGTAACCAGTGTACTTACGCAAACCAGGGGTAGAAACTCTCTCAAGTTTCTTGATTGCATTAACTTTGTTTACCTGGTCATACTTCAAGGCAATCTTAATTGTACCCTGAGGACCATCTTCTACAAACTTGAAATTAAGAATGTAGCCCTTGTCGAAAAGGATCTTTGTGATCTCTTTCTTTAAATTTGACGCCGGCACTTCAACAACTCTGTGCTTCGCTTTAATTGCATTACGCAATCTTGTCAAATAATCTGCAATAGGATCTGTCATATATAAATGAATTAAATTGATCCGGACACCCGGACAATATTTAAATTAAAAAACTCTTACCAACTTGCTTTCTTTACACCCGGGATTAAACCATTAGATGCCATTTCACGCAGTTGAATACGAGAAATACCGAACTGGCGTACATAGCCTTTCGGACGTCCTGTAATTTTGCAACGGTTGTGCAAACGTACAGGAGAAGCATTTTTAGGTAAAGCCTGTAAAGCTTCATAGTCACCTGCTGCTTTCAGTTCTGCTCTTTTAGCAGCATATTTAGCTACGAGCTTTGCTCTTTTCACCTCACGGGCTTTCATTGATTCCTTTGCCATAACTACTTAGTCTTTTTTTGCATTTTTAAAAGGCAATCCAAATTCTCTCAAGAGAGCATACCCTTCTTCATCTGTTTTCGCAGAGGTCACAAAGGTAATATTCATTCCCAATATTTTGGTAATATTATCGATATTTATTTCAGGGAAAATGATTTGTTCCTGAATACCGAGTGTATAATTACCTCTTCCGTCCAATTTGCTTTCGATGCCCTTGAAGTCACGGATACGGGGAAGAGCCACGCGAACGAGTCTTTCCAGGAATTCGTACATCTGTTCACGACGCAATGTTACCATTACACCGATCGGCATTTTCTTACGCAACTTGAAGTTAGAGATATCCTTCTTTGAAACTGTCGCAACAGCCTTCTGGCCTGTGATAGTTGACAATTCGCTGATAGCGATATCAATAATCTTCTTATCAGCAGCAGCCATACCTAAACCTTGATTGATAACAATCTTCTTCAGTACGGGCACCTGCATAACGGTTTTATAACCGAACTCTTTCGTCAAAGCAGGAACAATTCTGTCCTGATATTCTTTCTTAAGACTGGCAGTATTGCTCATTACTTAATTTCCTCCCCTGATTTTTTAGAATAACGCACTAAAGCACCTTTTTCGTCTAATTTGCGACCAATACGTGTCGGCTTGCCGGATTTCGGGTCAACAACGTTTAGGTTGGAAATATGAATCGGGGCTTCTTTCTTTTCAATTCCTCCCTGAGGATTCTTTGCATTAGGCTTGGTATGCTTTGATACCATATTAATACCTTCTACAATGGCACGGCTGTCTTTTACGAGTACTTCTAAAACACGACCTGTCTTACCTTTGTCTTCGCCGGTATTAACAAAAACTATATCGCCTTTTTTGATATGTAATTTGCTCATTACTTTACGTTTTACAAAATTAAAGCACTTCAGGTGCAAGTGAAACGATTTTCATGTTTGTTGCACGAAGTTCTCTGGCAACCGGACCGAAGATACGGCTTCCACGAATATCACCACCGGCATTCAACAATACGCATGCGTTATCATCGAAACGGATGTATGAACCATCCGGACGGCGGATTTCTTTTTTAGTGCGAACAATGATAGCCTTAGAAACAGCACCCTTCTTCACATCACTTGCCGGGATTACACTCTTAATTGCTACTACAATTACATCCCCAACAGAGGCATAACGTTTTCTTGTTCCGCCCAAAACACGGATACACAACGCTTCTTTAGCGCCACTGTTATCTGCTACTACTAGTCTTGATTCTTGTTGTATCATGTTACTTAGCCCTTTCGATTATTTGAACTAATCTCCATCTTTTTGTTTTGCTCAAAGGACGAGTTTCCATAATCTTTACAGTATCGCCGATACCGCATTCATTCTTTTCGTCATGAGCATGATATTTCTTCGTCTTGCTAACGAACTTTCCATAAATGGGGTGTTTTTCCTTCCATTTGATAGCAACCGTGATGCTCTTATCCATCTTGTTGCTGGTAACCACGCCCGTTCTTTCTTTTCTTAAATTTCTAGTTTCCATCAGGCTCAATTATTTGTTGTTAAGTTCTCTCTGGCGCAATTCTGTCTTCATGCGCGCAATCATCCTGCGTTGTTGTTTAATCTGAGCAGGGTTTTCACTCGGAGATATGCTGTGGTTAATTACTTTCTGATCGTAAGCAGTAACTTCAGCATCAATTCTTTCCACTAACTCCTTCGTGCTTAATTCTCTAATTTCTGCAATCTTCATAACAATTACGCATTTTGATTAGCCATATCATAATCACGTCTCACAACAAACTTTGTTGTTACCGGAAGCTTCTGTGCAGCTAAGCGCAAAGCTTCTTTAGCAATATCAAAAGGAACCCCTTCGATTTCGAAAATCAAACGACCTGGAGTAACAGGCGCAACAAACCCTTCGGGATTACCTTTACCTTTACCCATACGTACTTCAGCAGGCTTCTTTGTGATTGGTTTGTCCGGGAAAATACGAACCCAAACCTGACCCTGACGTTGCATATAACGAGTTACCGCGATACGAGCAGCTTCAATCTGACGACCGGTAATCCATTTATTCTCTAACGCTTTTATACCAAACGAACCGAATGCCAGCTGGTTGCCACGTTGAGCTTCGCCCTTCATGCGGCCTTTCTGCTGTCTTCTGAACTTGGTTTTCTTTGGTTGTAACATCTCTTCTTAAATTCTAACGTTTAACGATTAGCTTTCTTTCTCTTGAAGTTCTTTTCTCTGCTGCCGCCGGCATTGTCATTTCTGCGACCTGAATCTTTAGTAGCAGCAAATGAAGGAGCAAGATCTCTCTTACCATATACTTCACCACGGCAGATCCAAACCTTAACGCCGATCAAACCAACCTTCGTCAACGCTTCAGCCAAAGCATAATCAATATCTGCTCTGAATGTGTGTAACGGAGTTCTTCCTTCTTTATACATTTCTGAACGCGCCATTTCAGCACCATTCAAACGACCAGAGACTTGCACTTTAATACCTTCGGCACCCATTCTCATGGTAGAGGCGATAGCCATCTTGATAGCACGACGGTAAGCAATTTTTCCTTCAAGCTGACGAGCAATGTTGTTTGCAACGATAACAGCGTCCAATTCGGGTCTTTTTACCTCAAAGATATTGATCTGAACTTCTTTGTCGGTAATTTTCTTCAACTCTTCTTTCAACTTATCAACTTCCTGACCACCTTTTCCGATGATGATACCCGGACGCGATGTGCAAACTGTAATTGTAATCAACTTCAGCGTACGTTCAATAACGACGCGAGATACACTAGCCTTAGCAAGACGAGCATTCAGATATTTACGGATTTTGCTATCTTCCAGCAAAGTATCTCCGTATTTCTTGCCGCCATACCAATTGGAATCCCATCCACGGATAATTCCCAAACGATTACTAACCGGATTAACTTTTTGTCCCATCTACAAATTAATTTTGACTATCGTTTTTACTAAGTGTATCAACAAACAGAGTTACATGGTTCGAACGTTTACGAATTCTGTAACCTCTTCCCTGAGGAGCCGGACGCATTCTCTTCAATGTAGTAGCGCAATCTACGCTGATTGAAGATACGCACAACTCTCCAGCTTCTGCTTTACGTTCATTCTTCTGTTCCCAATTGGCAATAGCCGAACGAAGCAATTTTTCTACTCTTGCTGCAGCTTCCTTATTAGAAAACTTCAAAACACCAAGTGCACGGAATACTTCCATACCGCGGATCATGTCTACAACGAGACGCATCTTGCGCGGAGAAGTCGGCACGTTACGCAATTTTGCGAAATACATGGTTTTTTGGGCTTCTTTTCTTGCTTCAGCTGATATTCTTTTTCTAGCACCCATTTTATTGATTCTTTTTATTTTCAGATTCCTGAATTCCTGTTACTACCGATTATTTTTTCTTGTTACCGGCGTGACCACGGAACGTACGAGTAGGAGAAAACTCTCCCAGTTTATGACCTACCATGTTCTCGGTTACAAAAACAGGAATAAATTTATTTCCATTATGAACTGCAATAGTATGGCCTACAAAGTCAGGCGAAATCATTGAAGCTCTTGCCCATGTCTTAACGACAGCCTTCTTACCTGACTCATTCATTGCCAGGACTTTCTTTTCCAGCTTGATATTAATGTACGGGCCTTTTTTTAGCGAACGACTCATAGTTTACTTAATTAATCAGATTATTTCTTTCTTCTTTCAATGATATATTTTGAAGAATGCTTCTTCGGAGCTCTTGTCTTCAAGCCCTTAGCATACAAGCCATTACGAGATCTTGGATGACCTCCGGAAGCACGACCTTCACCACCACCCATTGGGTGATCAACCGGGTTCATTACAACACCACGGTTACGAGGACGACGACCTAACCATCTAGAACGACCGGCTTTACCTGATTTTTCAAGACCATGGTCTGAGTTACCTACGCTACCAACTGTAGCCTTACATGCAGCAAGAATCTTTCTGGTTTCACCAGAAGGCATCTTAATAATTGCATAATCGCCTTCTTTTGAAGTCAGCTGAGCAAATGCACCGGCAGAACGTACCATTTTGGCACCCTGTCCCGGACGAAGCTCGATATTATGAATAATAGTACCAACGGGAATATTTGCCATAGGCAAAGTATTACCTATCTCAGGAGCTGCTTCGCTACCTGAAACCACTGTCTGGCCAACTTCCAGTCCGTTCGGAGCGATGATATAGCTCTTTGCTCCGTCTGCGTAATACAACAGTGCGATACGAGATGTACGGTTAGGATCATACTCGATAGACTTAACTGTTGCAGGAATGCCATCTTTATTTCTCTTGAAATCGATAAATCTGTACTTCTGTTTGTGACCGCCACCAAGATAACGCATTGTCATCTTACCTGTGTTATTACGACCACCTGTACTTCTTTTACCTGTTACAAGAGACTTTTCTGGTGTACTTGCAGTGATTTTATCAAATGCACCAATAACTTTGTGTCTCTGCCCCGGTGTTGTGGGCTTTAATTTACGTATTCCCATTTCTTTTTTTAGATATTACTAAAGAAATCAATTGTTTCTCCTTCTTTCAACGTTACGATAGCTTTTTTGAAAGCTGATTGTTTGCCATTGATAATACCGGATTTGGTATAACGACTTTTCTGTTTGCCTGAGTAGTTGATGGTATTAACATCAACTACGGTAACATTGTACATGTCTTCAATGGCTTTTTTAATCTCTAACTTGTTGGCATCAGGAGAAACACGAAAACCATAGCGATTAGCCATCTTTTCTGTAATCGCTGTTTGCTTCTCAGTTACTATAGGTTTAATAATAATTCCCATTTTTCTACTCCTTATGCGTTAAACAGTTTTTCAATAGCAGCGACTGAACTTTCGGTAAATACAACATTTGCAGCATTTAACACTCCGTATGTATTTAATTCAGAAGCTGTTATAACATTTGCCTTCTCTAAATTTCTGGCCGACAAATATACGAAATTATTTTTCTCTGATAAAACCAAAAGTAACTTTCCGTCAGCCACTTTCAGATTCTTAGCAATTGTTACGAATTCTTTAGTCTTAGGAGCTTCCAAAGTGAAATCTTCTACTACTACGATTGCGTTATTCTTTGCTTTATAAGCCAAGGCAGACTTACGAGCCAGACCCTTCACTTTCTTGTTCAATTTGAACTCATAATCTCTGGGTTTCGGACCGAATACACGGCCACCACCTACCAACACCGGAGAGTTGATGTCACCACGACGAGCTCCACCACCACCCTTCTGGCGGATCAGTTTACGAGTACTACCGGAAACTTCACTTCTTTCTTTCGATTTGTGAGTTCCCTGACGCTGATTAGCCAAATACTGTTTTACATCCAAGTAAATAGCATGATCATTGGGTTCAATTCCAAAGATAGCATCGTTCAATGTTACCTTTCTTCCGGTATCTTCACCTTTAATATTTAATACGCTCAGTTCCATTACTTTTCAATTAATAAGATTGAACCTTTTGCTCCTGGAACAGATCCTTTAACCAATAAAAGATTGTGTTCCGGCATCACCTTGATCACTTGCAGGTTCTGAACAGTTACACGTTCATTACCCATTTGGCCGGCCATACGCATACCTTTGAATACCTTTGCAGGGTAAGAACAGGCACCGATACCACCGGGAGCACGCAAACGGTTATGCTGACCGTGAGTAGTCTGACCTACACCACCGAAACCATGACGTTTTACTACACCCTGGAAACCTTTACCTTTTGATGTACCAACTACATCAACGAAACCTGCATCTTCCAAATAATCTACAGTGATTACATCACCGAGCTTATATTCGGTTTCAAAATTCTTGAACTCGGCCAAGTATCTCTTGGGAGTTACACCAGCTTTTTTAAAGTGACCCATTTCAGGCTGTGTCGTGTGTTTCTCTTTTTTCTCTTCGAAACCCAACTGTACAGCTTCATAGCCATCATTTTCCAAAGTCTTAATCTGTGTAACTACACAAGGACCCACTTCGATAACAGTGCATGGAAGATTTTTTCCCTCGGCACTGAAAACGGATGTCATTCCGATTTTTTTTCCTAATAATCCTGGCATTTCACTAATTTGTTAATAAACTTACACTTTAATTTCTACTTCAACACCGCTGGGCAATTCCAGCTTCATCAAAGCGTCAACTGTTTTTGCAGTCGAGCTATAGATATCGATTAATCTCTTATAAGAAGAGAGTTCGAACTGCTCACGAGACTTTTTGTTAACGAAAGTCGAGCGGTTCACAGTAAAGATACGCTTGTGCGTAGGCAGAGGTATCGGGCCGCTAACAACTGCACCGGTAGCCTTAACCGTCTTCACGATCTTCTCGGCAGACTTGTCTACCAGAGAATAATCGTAAGACTTTAATTTAATTCTGATCTTTTGGCTCATATTTATATATATGTTTCTAAATTATTTGATCAAATCAGCACGACCCTGTACTTCTGTCAATACCTGCTTAGCGATAGAAGAAGATACCTGAGCATAGTGTGAGAACTGCATTGAAGAAGTTGCACGACCTGAAGTGATAGTACGCAATGCTGTTACATAACCGAATGTTTCAGCCAAAGGAACTTTCGCTTTCACTACACGTGCACCGGTACGGCTTGATTCCATACCTTCAACCTGTCCACGACGTTTGTTCAAGTCGCCGATTACATCACCCATGCTTTCTTCCGGAGTCACAACTTCCATCTGCATGATCGGTTCCATCAAAGCAGGACCTGCCTTTTCAGAAGCACTCTTGAATGCCTGGATGGCACAAATTTCGAATGACAACTGGTCAGAGTCTACCGGGTGGAAAGAACCATCGATCAAAGTAACTTTCAGTTTATCCAACGGATAACCGGCCAAGATACCGTTCTTCATTGCCTTTTCGAAACCTTTCTGAACAGACGGGATAAATTCCTTCGGAATGTTACCACCCTTCACTTCGTCGATAAACTGCAGTGTACCTTCAAAGCTTTCGTCAGCCGGTTCGATGCGAACGATGATATCGGCAAACTTACCACGACCACCAGACTGTTTCTTATAAACTTCGCGAAGTTCAACAGACTTGGTGATAGCTTCCTTGTAAGTAACCTGAGGTTTACCCTGGTTACATTCAACCTTGAATTCACGACGCAGACGGTCAACAATGATATCCAGGTGAAGCTCACCCATACCGCTGATTACTGTCTGGCCAGTTTCTTCGTTAGTCTGTACGCGGAACGTCGGGTCTTCTTCAGCCAGCTTAGCCAATCCCATGCCCAGCTTATCCAGGTCTTTCTGAGTCTTAGGCTCTACGGCGATACCGATAACCGGATCCGGGAATTCCATTGATTCCAGAGTGATCGGATGTGCTTCGTCGCAAAGAGTATCACCAGTACGGATATCCTTGAAACCAACACCTGCACCGATATCACCGCAACCGATAGCTTCCATCGGGTTCTGTTTGTTTGAGTGCATCTGGAACAGACGTGAAATACGTTCTTTCTTGTCTGAACGAGTGTTATATACATAAGAACCAGCCTGCAAAGAACCTGAATACACACGGAAGAAACACAAGCGGCCTACATACGGGTCGGTTGCGATCTTAAATGCCAACGCAGTCAACGGTTCTTCAAACAACGGTTTGCGAACAATCACTTTTTCCGGATCACGCGGATCTGTACCTTCGATAGCATCTGTATCGGCAGGACTCGGCAAATAAGCACAGACAGCGTTCAACAGTGTCTGAACACCTTTGTTCTTGAAAGAAGAACCACAGATCATCGGATTGATCTGCATAGCGATAGTTCCTTTGCGGATAGCTACACGGATCTCATCTTCTGTAATAGTAGAAGGATCGTCGAAATATTTCTCCATCAAAGCATCGTCGCATTCAGCCAAAACTTCGAGCATCTTGTCTCTCCATTCTTCAGCTTCATCCTTCAGGTTTGCCGGAATTTCTTCAACAGAATATTCAGCACCCATTGTTTCATCGTGCCAGAAAATAGCCTTCATCGTAACCAGGTCGACTACGCCTTTGAAAGTTTCTTCTGCACCGATAGGTATCTGAATCGGACAAGGATTAGCACCTAAAACATCCTTTACCTGACGAACTACTTCGAAGAAGTTTGCGCCGGAACGGTCCATTTTATTTACATAACCAATTCTGGGTACGTTATATTTATCAGCTTGACGCCATACTGTTTCAGACTGCGGTTCAACACCACCTACAGCACAGAAAGCAGCAACAGCACCATCCAGGATACGCAATGAACGTTCTACTTCGACAGTAAAGTCAACGTGTCCCGGAGTGTCAATCAAGTTAATCTTATATTTATCATTAGCGTAGTTCCAGAAAGTCGTAGTTGCAGCAGAGGTAATTGTGATACCGCGTTCCTGCTCCTGTTCCATCCAGTCCATTGTTGCAGCACCGTCGTGAACTTCACCAATCTTGTGAGTCAGACCTGTGTAGAAAAGGATACGCTCTGAAGTCGTAGTCTTTCCTGCATCGATGTGCGCCATGATACCGATGTTTCTGGTATACTTTAATTGTTCGTCAGCTTTTGTTGCCATCTTTTTTATTATCTCCTAAATAATTGATAAATTAAAATCTGAAGTGAGCGAATGCACGGTTAGCTTCAGCCATACGGTGCATATCTTCTTTTCTTTTGAATGCGCCACCCTGGTTGTTGTAAGCATCTACAATCTCTGCAGACAGCTTGTCAGCCATAGTCTTACCACCTCTCTTGCGTGAGAAGATGATCAGGTTCTTCATTGAAATTGATTCTTTACGATCGGGGCGGATTTCAGTAGGTACCTGGAAAGTAGCACCACCAACACGGCGGGATTTCACTTCGACTTGAGGAGTAATATTGTCGAGTGCAGCTTTCCAAATTTCGAGAGCGGACTTTTCTTCGTTAGGCAATTTGGCCTTAACTGTTTCCAAAGCGGAATAGAAAATTTCGAAGGCAGTATTTTTCTTGCCGTCATACATCAAATGGTTAACGAATCTCGTAACCTTAACATCACCGAAAACAGGATCCGGAAGGATCTGTCTTTTCTTTGGTTTTGCTTTTCTCATTTTGTTTTCAAAAATTTCGTTCTTGTTTCTTGGTTGCCTTTTATGCGTCTTCAACGGTTCCGCTGAACCATTTACTCAACCTATAGCCTATCCAAATAACTCAAACCAGCTTTAATACTTAAATTTAAATTCTCAGTTTGAAGGGATGTAACTAATTACTTCTTCTTTCCTTTAGCTGCTGCAGCTGCCTGTCCCGGTTTCGGGCGTTTAGCGCCGTATTTGGAACGTCTCTGAGTACGTCCGTTTACGCCTGCAGTATCCAAGGTTCCACGTACAATGTGATAACGTACACCAGGAAGGTCTTTCACACGACCACCACGTACCAGTACGATTGAGTGTTCCTGCAAGTTGTGTCCTTCTCCCGGAATGTAAGAGTTTACTTCTTTTCCATTTGTCAAACGTACTCTCGCTACTTTACGCATTGCAGAGTTAGGTTTCTTCGGAGTTGTAGTGTAAACACGAACGCAAACGCCACGTCTCTGCGGACATGAATCCAATGCGGGTGATTTACCCTTTTCCACCAAAGTTTCCCTTCCTTTTCTAACTAATTGCTGAATTGTAGGCATTTCTTTTCTTTTTTAAACTTTGAATGTGTTATTATTATAATTATCTATTTCTTTATTTTGAGCTGCAAAGGTACGCATTCTTTTCGGACTATCAATCATTTAAGTCCACTTTATTATACACTTCGCGCTAAAAACGGTGCAAAGTTACGCATTTGTTCCCGTATCACAAGACCAACCTTTTATCCATTTACAGATAATTAACAATTATTTCATCAAGAAGGAGACATTCGTTAAGTTTCCGCTCCTTTAGCGTTTGCGATTCGATGCCCATCGAAGTTGCAGCCGATGCCCATCGAAGTTGCAGCCGATGCCCATCGAATCGCAAACGGACTGCAGTCCGTATAATGAGCCCTATATCAATAATTACTTGAAGCGTTTTTCCAGCTCATCATCCGTCAATAGCGAGATGATCGTCTTGCCGTCGGGAGTCAAGTTAGAATCCGGGCAGGAGAAAAGAGTAGCGATCAGGTTATCCATTTCTTCGGCGGAAAGGACTTTGCCGGGGCGGATAGCTGCGGCTTTTGCCAGGGAAAGTGCCAGCGATTCACAAATTTCCTCATGTACCTCACAGCCTGTTTCGATGGCGCGGCTGACCATGTCGCGCACCAAGGCTACCGTATCCAGATTCTCGATACCGGCAGGCATACCGTTGATGGCATAACTGTTGTTTCCCAGATGGGTCAACTCAAAACCGATGAAGTGCATATCATCCAGCAAAGACGGCAAGACAGCCGCTTCGGCAGTCGTAAACTCCACTACTTCCGGGAAAAGCATCTGTTGGGAGGCGCCTTTCTGCTGCCGTATATTCGTGATATATTGGTCGAAGAGGATACGGACATGGGCACGATGCTGATCGATCAGAGCCAGACCGGACTTCAACGATGTGACGATATATTTCCCTTTATACTGATAGCAGGGATTAGACACATCATTAAACAGACCTGTAGAAGAGTCCGCCGCAGCCGCTTCACCGACATCGGCCACAGGTTCTGAGAGATCTGGCAGCAAGGCATCTGTCAAATCCGGATCCTGGCTGACAGCAGAACGGTCTTCCTCAAAATCCTGATAGAGCTTGGACCAGTCGAACTCCGGTTTCTTATAGGAAGAGGATTCAAATGGATTATAGCCGGCATCCACCTGTACACGGGGAGCTTTATAAGAGGCAGTCTCCTTGACAGGATTGTAGACCGGTATGTCGATAGCGCCCTCCACATCGAAGTCGATTGTTGGGATAGCGCTCGATTTGGCCAGCGCTTCGCGGGTTGCCGCCATCAGGATTTGCCAGATCGGTTGTTCGTTTTCAAACTTGATCTCTGTTTTGGTCGGATGTATATTCACATCTATCGTAGAGGGATCGAGCGTGAAATAGATAAAATAGTTTGGCTGTTCGCCTTGCGGGATCAATTGTTCATAGGCCTGCATCACGGCTTTGTGGAAATACGGGTGCTTCATGAAGCGTCCGTTCACAAAGAAATATTGCAAGGCTCCGCGTTTCTTGGCCGAATCGGGACGGCCGACAAAACCGGAAACCGTAACTAACGAACTTTGGGCATCCACCGAAAGCAGCTTTTGGTTCAGCGTCTTGCCATATACATTAATAATACGTTGCCTCAAGCCGGACTCCGGCAGGTTGAAAATCTCCGTATCGTTATGATAGAGCGACAGGGCGACCTGCGGATTCACCAGGGCGATCCGTTCAAATTCATTGATGATATTCCGGAACTCCGTCTCGTTCGACTTCAGGAATTTGCGACGCGCCGGGACATTAAAGAAAAGATTCTTGACAGAAAATATACTCCCCTCGTTACAAGCATCCGGCTCGATGCTTTCCAGGTTGGAACCGGAAAAGACAAGATGCGAACCCAGCTCCGTTCCCTTTAGGCGTGTACGAAGCTCAACCTGCGAAACAGCCACGATCGAAGCAAGCGCCTCGCCGCGGAAACCCATCGTATGCAAAGAGAAAAGATCGTCGGCCGATGAAATCTTGGAAGTTGCATGCCGCTCGAAAGCCATGCGGGCATCCGTTTCGGACATACCTTTCCCGTCATCGATCACCTGGACCAATGTACGGCCGGCATCCTTGATATTCACCTGAATATGTCCGGCACCGGCATCAACCGCGTTCTCCACCAGCTCCTTCACAACAGAGGCAGGACGTTGGATCACCTCGCCTGCCGCTATCTGATTGGCAATACTGTCGGGAAGTAAATGTATAATATCGCTCATTACATGAACAAATACCAGAATATGCCGACTAAAATAGCGGCAGCCAATAACAGTTTTACATTCTTATAGGTACGACTACGGGAATCATGTCCATTGTCGCGGCTCTTTTTCAAATGGGAAGTTCCTTCGACAAAACTGCCTTTGATCTCAGCTTTGTAATCGTCGATCGACAGTTCACCGTCCATCCCAATCTCTCGCTTCACCTTGCGGATACGATCTTCCATCGCCTCTTTATGAGGATCCCAATAGATCGGTTTGTGCTCGAATTGGCGAGGTTTCCGTACATTATAAAATGAGAATAACGCCATAGTCTTTTATTGTTTATAAATACTGTGCTAATGTACAAATTTATTGCTTCTCTTGGGTGACTCTGCCGCTTTTCTTTTCACCACCTGGTAAATATCATACTTATCCTTCGGACGCAGATAGTCGAACCAGTAGAAATCTTTCAACGTCTTTTGATCTGGTTTCAAGTCTGGAATAGGAGTTAAAGTCCCTGTAACCCCGGTATAAATACCCAATCTGTCCAATTTATTATTTTTCACCCAGATCGAAAGTGAAGCTCCTTTTGCATTATTCATTCCGACTTTTGAACCATCATTCTCCAAAGGATAATAATTTAATTCGGCATTGCCGTTTACATCAATACGCCGTAATTCCTGATTTTCAAAATAGGCTTTCAGGTCGTTCCCTTTCAGCTGGTTATAATAAGTCGAGTCGACATGCTGGGCGGCGAAAGCGAACTGGATCACATGGGCGTACTCGATCGTACTGTCATTCATATAAATGGCAATCGTATCGCCGTACAACTGATACTGTTCGTTCCAAATGACCGGTTCCGTGTACATATATAATACAGAGTCACGCGTATTAAACTGCATGGAGTCACAAACTCCCTGCATATCGGTCCGGTAGAAGCGGACACCGTAATAGGCTTTGATCTCCCGGTAAGCCGAGTCGACCGTCATCATCTGTAAGGTATCGGCATGCAGGAAAAGCGTATCACCTTGCGAATATTCAAGGAAACGGGCACTGTCGGTCGCAAATGCATAGCCGGTCTGTTCGTTATAATAGCCGTAATTGCCTTCCAGGGTCACATGTTGCGCCGTATCGATCAGGAGCATATTACCGTAAACTTCCCCCATACCCGAATCCCGGTTATAGAAGATGGAGTCACCAATCAGTATCTTTTCACCCGACTCCACCTGCGAGCGGTCAAGCAAAAGAGAGGTATTGTTTTGCGTATCATACCAACCGCGCGAAGTATGGATCGTACCGCTGTCCGAAACAATGACAGACGGCCCCAGGATAGTTGCAATCTTCGATTCCGTATCGTAATTCAAGGTATCGGAGTACAACGTAAAATCGGGGTTCTCGAGTTGCACACTGTCATTAAAGACAGCCAGTTTTGTATCCGGAGAATATTGCCCGTAGAAAGAGGTAAGCTGATTGAGGGAATCGACAATCATCCCTCCCTCGAAATAATAACCGATATTTGGAATACGCTCATAGTTGAGACTGTCCGTAAAAAGCGTCACCTCTCCGTTCTCCATCCGGACATTCTCGCGCAGGTAGGCAATTTGCGTATTACCGTCATAAAACAGGTAATCGCCATAGACGAACAAGGTGTCTCCCTGCTCCATCCTAACATTACTGAATGCTTCGAGCGAATTGGCCTGCTCAAAAAAGTAAGCGCTGTCGCAATACATATACGAACTGTCGTGCCGGAAACAGACATCCCCGTTCAGGATTTGCGCATCGGGCATGATATCCTTGTCAAACGACAGCGTATTCGTATGTTCCAAATAAATTTTTGTCTTCTTTACCGGAACGGTATCAGTAACAAGCAAGCTATCTGCAACCTGCAAGCTATCGCCGGCCAACAAACTGTCCGGCGGAGCGACTGTTATATTTTGTGCAGAGACGACAGTGGTATCCTGGGTCTGTGCAAAAGCGCAGACCGTACAGAGAAAAAACAGAGATGTGAAAACAAATTTCTTTACCGTCTTCATTCTTTAACCCAGCCAGGGAACTTGAAGTCACAATTACGCCAGCCTTCACTGATGCGTACATATGTACTTTTCTGCTTCTTAACAATCCAGTTATTCAACAATTCTTCACGCTTCCGAGCTTCGACGATTGCCTTCAAAGCCTGATAGTCGTCCGAGATATTTGCCTTATGCTGTTCTACTCTGGATTTCAGTTTTACAATGGCAACCACGTCTTTCTGCTTGTCGTTAATCATCGTAAAAGGTTTGGAGATTTCGCCAACCTGCATGGTATAAACCATCTTACCAATTTCCTGGGGTAGTTCGGACATCTCAAACTTCGGCGTTCCGTGATTGTTGCTTTCAAAATGCGAGTTCACCATCAAACCTTTGTTGTTTCTTGTATCCTTATCGGCAGAGATAAAGGTGGCAGCTTCTTCAAATGTAAATTTCTTAGCCGTCAAGTCCGTGTAGAGCGAATCCATACGAGTCAAACATTCGTTCAATTCCTTATCCGACACTTTCGGCTTCAACAGGATATGGCGGCAGTTGATACGGTCGCCACGCTTTTCGATCAACTGGATAATGTGAAAACCATATTCAGTCTGTACAATCTGGGAAATCTTCTTCGGATCGTTCAAATTGAAAGCGACATTGGCAAACTCCGGCAACAAGTCCATCTTACTCATAAAGCCCAACTCGCCACCACGAACAGACGATCCCGGATCTTCGGAATACAAACGCGCCAATGTCGAAAATTCATATTTTCCACTATTGATATCTTCCGTGTACTGGCGCAAACGAGCCTTGATCGCATCCGTTTCTTCAAACGGAATCTTCGGTTCCATTGTGATAACCTGCACTTCCACTGTTGTCGGGATATTAGGCAGACTATCCTTGGACAGCTGGTTGTAGTATTTGCGGACTTCGGAAGGGGTCAGCTTGATCTCACCGATCAGCTGGCGCTGCATCTGCTGCACCGTTTGCTGCTCCATAAGCTGTTCCTTTTTTTCTTCCTTTATTTCGGAAATCCTTTTATTGAAATACTCCTCCAGCTTTTCTCTTGAACCACTCTGGTTGATCGCATAGTTTACCCAACGGTCCGCTTCCTGGATCACCTGGCTTTCACTTACTTCCACACTATCGATCTTTGCCTGGTTCAGATACAATTTCTGGATGGCCATCTGTTCCGGAATCACACAATAGGGGTCTCCATCCAGACGCTGCCCCTCGTTCTGTAAGTACAAACGCTGGCTTTCCACATCCGAACGCAGAATTGCATCATCTCCTACCACCCACACTATCTCATCAATCACATTATCCTGTGCATAAACAACACAGGATAAGCAGGCAAGAATGAATACTGTTAAAATCTTTTTCATCATGTACTATTTATAAATAAGTTACCAATCAGGGTTCCGTGTAAAACTGAACATCACCTCGCCTGACTGCATCATTATATAATTCTTCTTCAAATTTCCTCAAAAACTCCACCTTACGCAAATTAGTCAGCATCTCCACAATCTGCGGGCTGGCGTAATCGTAAGGAGCCACACTGCCTACGGGCAAATACTCTTTGATATTCAACAAATAGCAATACGTACTATCGGTCGCTTCCACAAATTTATTCGCCTTCAGGAAGTCGTTTGCGTTCGACACCCGGACAGGAATATTATCCATCACCTGGTCGAAGTCCACCCATTTGTCGTAAAAGTAGTCATAAATACTGGCATTCTGCACACTATACTTCTCAATTTTTTCTAAAGAAGCCTCAGATGTCGATCTATACCATCCTTTTACATCAGAAAGCCCGGGGGCATCCACTGGGATTTTCAGGAACAAGCCTTTCACCAAAGCCTTGTCCAATACAAACTTTTTCTGGTTCTCTTCGTAATAGCTCAACTTGTCGCTTTCCTGGAACTCGGATGAAAGCCTTTCCCTTACCAGTTGTTCCTGATAGCGGTAGCGGATCAGCGAATGGCGGTATTCCTCCACCAGCTTGTCCACTTCTTCTTTATCTTTTCCTTCCAAGTTACGTTGTGCCACCTCATAAACCAAAGCGTCTTTCACCCATTTCTTTTCCAGACTTTCGCCAAGCAACAAGCTGTCAGCCGACGAGAGTCCGCGCGGGATCTGCTTTTTGACCTCCGAATGCTCGAGAACCCGGTCCTTCACTCTTACCAGTACATCTGCATCATCGGAAGACTGCGTCTTCTTGCAAGAACACAGCAAAGATACGAATGCTATAAAAATGAAGCAATATCTCATATAACTTTCTCTTTATTATTTCTTTATCTTTTTATCGATCTTCTTCAGCAACTTCTTGTTTACCGTCACCGGATATTTCTGGTTCAAACGCTCGATCCATGCGGCTTCTGCCTGAGCCTGCTCGTTCATCGGCTTGTTCCAGACTTCCTTATTGCTAATATCAAACAACAGGATGCCATCCCGGTATTCCTGCATCAACAGGTTAAATTCAGGATGCTTTGTCGTCAGGTTTTTACGCTCTGCTGTCGTTACGATATCACGGATGAAAAGATCGTACACTTCCTGCATAAAATCTCCGGCATAGGATTTTGTGGAGAACGGGCAACGCTGGATGTAATAAGCGAACTCGCTCTGCGGGAAATCCGTACCGTTAAGATGGAACAATGTCTTGTTCATATCCTTCGCCTTCTCATAGAAAGCCGGATCGGACGGGAAATAGTCATTGCAAAGCGCCTGCAATTCCGCATAGGCTTCGGGATAGAATTTATATCCGTACTCTTTCTTCATCCGTTCATCAAAGGCACCGTAATATTCAAAGTTGCGTTCGCCCTGTGCCATCTGGCGTGACCAACCTTTTTTCTTTTCATCGAAAGTAGGCATTCCTTTCTTCTCGATCAACTTAATGATATGATAGCCGAAACGCGTTTTCACCGGACGGGACAATTCCCCCGGCGTATTCAATGCAAAAGCAGCCGCTTCGAACGGTTCTACCATCTCGCCGACACCGAAAGCGGGCAGTTCGCCACCCCTTTTGGCAGAGCCGGTATCCGATGAATATTCTTTTGCCAACTCGGCAAAGTCGGCTCCTTCTTTTGCTTTCCGGTAAACTTCTTCCGCACGCGCCAACACCTCTGCTTCATCCTGCTTCACCGAGTCCGCCGGAAACGGAATCAGGATATGCGCCACACGTACCAGACCGGGATTCGGCTTACGGCTGTGTATCTTTATCAGATGGAAACCCATCGTCGTACGCACCGGCTTGGATATAGCCCCTACCGGCATAGAATAGGCGACATTCTCAAAGGCTTTGACCGTCTGCATCGGCAGCAGGCAATGGACATACTCATAACCGACGTTTTCTTTGTCGGCTTCTTTCAGTTCCTCACCTACAGCGGCAAAGTCCTCCCCTTTCTGAATGCGCTCGTAAGCCTGCATCGCTTTCTGATAAACGGCAACCGTATCTTTCGACAAGGTACGCGCCGGCAAGCGGAATAAGATGTGACTTAATTCGAGCACCTCGCCATAGCGATCGTACACGGCATGCACTACTGCCTCTTCACCTTCTTTATCCGACAAATAACTCGAAGTCAACTGAGCGCGATAGCCGTCCAATTCATCTTTGAACGCCTTTGTCTTGTCCAGGCCCTGTTCTTCCGCTTCCGCCACTTTCAGCTTGAAGTTCTTAAACAACTCCACATAGGCATTCACGGACTTCTGGTCTGACAAATTAACTTCGCTATTCTTTTGTGCAATAAAAATAAATTCATCCAACGGGATCTGCTTTCCGGCAACCGTCATCACAACTGAATCGGCCGGGATCTGGGCATGTCCTGTCATACAAGCGAATACCAAAGATAATACAAGTAACTTCTTCATTAATCCTCCTTTTATCATATCACGATATACATTACAAAAATAACACTAATCTAACGGAGAGCAGGCAAGAAAAGTATGCTATCCAATTAAATTAGTGTTTTTTATAATACAGGTCATATGACTTTCTTATTCTCCACGGCTGTAATTCGGCGCTTCCTGCGTAATCGCCACATCATGCGGATGGCTTTCCAGCACACCGGCATTCGTGATACGGGTAAACCGGGCCGAATGCAGTTCGTCGATATTGTGTGCTCCGCAATATCCCATCCCGGCACGCAGACCGCCTACCATCTGGTAGATCACCTCATACAGCGAACCTTTGTACGGCACACGCGCGGCAATACCTTCGGGAACCAGCTTCTTCACATCGTCTTCCACATCCTGGAAATAGCGGTCTTTCGAACCTTTCTGCATGGCTTCCAGCGAACCCATGCCACGATAAGACTTGAACTTACGCCCGTTGAAGATGATCGTCTCACCCGGCGACTCTTCCACACCGGCCAACAACGAGCCCATCATGACCGACGAGCCGCCGGCGGCAATCGCTTTCACGATATCACCGGAATAGCGCAAGCCTCCGTCTGCAATCAGCGGGACTCCCGTACCCTTCAACGCCTTTGCCACCTCATAGATGGCTGACAGCTGGGGCACACCGACTCCGGCAATCACGCGGGTCGTACAGATAGAACCCGGACCGATCCCGACTTTTACAGCATCCGCCCCGGCTTCCACCAGATACCGGGCCGCATCGCCTGTCGCTATGTTTCCCACAACACAGTCGATTTGCGGATATTGGGCTTTGATCTGCTTCAACACGTCGACAACCCCTTTGGAGTGCCCGTGGGCCGTATCGATCACCAGCGCATCCGCACCGGCTTCCACCAAAGCGGCAACCCGTTCAAACGTGTTGAACGTAACGCCGACACCGGCAGCTACACGCAAACGGCCTTTTGAGTCCTTACAAGCGGTCGGTTTGTCTTTTGCCCTCGTTATGTCTTTATAGGTAATCAGGCCGACCAGTTTATTATGGTGGTCCACTACCGGCAATTTCTCGATCTTGTGCTGCTGCAGGATGCTGGCTGCCGCTTCCAGGTCTGTCGACTGGTCCGCCACAATCAGTTTTTCCCTTGTCATCACCTCGTCGATCGAACGGTTCATGTCTCTTTCGAACCGCAGGTCACGGTTCGTCACGATCCCGACCAGGCAACCGGCTTCATCCACCACAGGAATCCCTCCGATCTTATACTCCTTCATCATCCCTAAGGCATCCCCAACGGTCTTGCCTCTTGTGATGGTAACGGGATCATAGATCATGCCGTTCTCGGCCCGTTTCACACTCTGAACCTGCTTTGCCTGTTCGGCAATCGTCATATTCTTATGAATAACACCGATACCGCCTTCGCGGGCAATGGCAATCGCCATCTTCGCTTCGGTAACCGTATCCATCGCAGCCGAAACCATCGGGATATTCAAAGAGATGTTACGGGAAAACTTCGTAGTCAGATCGACATTACGGGGAAGTACTTCCGAATAGGCCGGAATCAACAATACATCGTCGAATGTCAACCCGTCCATCACTACTCTGTCTGCTATAAATGACATAAACTTATACTTTAAATAATTATTAATCAGTTCGCCATTTCAGACAGGAACTTGATACGGACCAAACGAATTTCTTCTTCGGTATAATCGCCTCCCAATTCTTCAATAGCATCTTCCAGATCATCCGTTTCCGAATCCTTGAAGTATTCGTAAATATCTTCGATATGATCTTCATCCATCACGTCGTTCAGGAAATAGTCGATATTGATACGGGTTCCGGAATAAACGATCGCTTCGATTTCGTCCAGCAGTTCGTTAAACTCCAGTCCGTTCGTCATCGCGATCTCGTCCAACGCCACCTTGCGGTCGATGCGCTGAATGATTGAAACTTTCAGTTTGGACTTATTGGCAACCGTACGCACACGAAGGTCTTCAGGACGTTCGATCTCATTTTCTTCCACATGTTTCTTGATCAACTCGACAAACTCCTTGCCATATCTCTTTGCCTTACCGGCACCCACTCCCGGGATGTTCTGCAACTCATCCAATGTCACCGGATAAGTCGTTGCCATCGCTTCCAAAGACGGGTCCTGGAAAATTACGAAAGGAGGAACCTCCAGGCGTTTCGACAGCTTCTTACGCAAATCCTTCATCATCGAATAAAGGATCGGGTCGACGGCACAGGTAGCCCCGCCGCGTACCGGAACTTCTTCTTCCTCTTCGTCAAATTCGTTGTCTTCCGTAATCTTGAAAGAGACCGGCTTTTTTATAAACTCTTTTCCTTTTTCCGTAATCTTCAGCAGTCCGTAGTTTTCAATGTCTTTAGCCAGATACCCGGCGATCAGTGCCTGACGGATAACGGCATTCCATGTTTTCTCTTCTTCATCCGAACCGGAGCCGAAAACTTCCAGTTCGTTGTGTTTGTAAGATTGAATTTCGGAGGTTTCGTTGCCAACCAACATGTTGACGATATATTCTGCCTTAAACTTTTCCTTTAACGTACCAATAACTTCCAGTACGGCGCTTAATAATTCTTTTGCTTCCACTTTCTTTTTGGGGTTCAAACAATTATCACAATTTCCACAATTATCTTCCAGGTACTCTTCACCGAAGTAGTGCAACAATACTTTCCGGCGGCATACGGAAGTTTCGGCGTAAGCGGCAGTTTCCAGCAATAATTGCTTTCCGATTTCCTGCTCCGCAACCGGCTTCCCCTGCATGAACTTTTCTAATTTCTGCAAGTCTTTGTATGCATAAAAAGCAATGCACTGCCCCTCGCCGCCATCACGGCCGGCACGTCCGGTTTCCTGGTAATATCCTTCGAGGCTTTTCGGTATATCGTAATGAATGACATAGCGTACATCCGGTTTATCGATTCCCATACCGAAAGCAATAGTCGCCACAATCACATCCGCTTTTTCCATCAGGAATGCATCCTGGTTGGACGAACGCTGCTGCGAATCCATACCGGCATGATAAGGCAACGCCTTAATGCCGTTTGCTTTCAGGATATCGGCAAACTCTTCCACCTTCTTACGGCTCAGACAATAAATAATACCTGATTTTCCCTCGTTGGACTTAATATATTTAATGATCTCACGGTCGATATTCGCCGTTTTCGGACGAATCTCATAATACAGATTAGAACGGTTGAAGGACGATTTGAAAACTGAAGCATCGATCATTCCCAGGTTTTTCTGGATATCGTGCTGCACTTTCGGCGTTGCCGTAGCAGTCAGGGCTATTAACGGACGTTTGCCGATCTCGTTTATGATCGGGCGGATACGACGGTATTCCGGCCGGAAGTCATGTCCCCACTCTGAAATACAATGCGCTTCGTCCACGGCATAAAACGAAATATTGACCTGACGCAAAAATTCGACATTCTCTTCCTTTGTCAGAGACTCCGGGGCCACATAAAGCAACTTGGTACGGCCGCTTCTGATATCATCTTTCACCTGGTCTATGGCCGACTTGTTCAGAGAAGAGTTGATGAAATGAGCCACCCCGTCTTCCTCACTGAAGTTCCGCATGGCATCCACCTGGTTTTTCATCAGGGCTATCAAGGGAGAAATCACAATGGCCGTCCCCTGCATCATCAGAGAAGGCAATTGGTAACACAAAGACTTTCCTCCTCCGGTCGGCATCAACACAAAGGTATCGTTTCCTGCCAGCACATTTTCGATGATCGCTCTCTGATTACCTTTAAAGGTACCAAAACCAAAATGTTTTTTGAGCGCCTCTGTCAAATTATCCTTCTTTGCCATACTAATTAATATTTTAAAAACCGCCGATCAGACCACCTGCAGACGGTTTACGTCCGACTTTTCAAACTTATCCTTCGCATACTCCAACGTAACATGGAGTGTCTTCTTTTTTGCAGACGGCATACTGTACATGGCATCCATCATCACAGCCTCTACAATGGAACGCAGACCACGTGCTCCCAACTTAAATTCGAGTGCCTTATCGACAATGAATTCGAACACGTCCTCATCAAACGTCAGCTTTATATCATCCATATCGAACAATTTGATGTATTGTTTGATAATGGAGTTCTTCGGCTCCGTCAGGATATTTCGGAGCGTACTTCTATCCAACGGATTCAAATACGTCAGAATGGGCAGACGTCCGATGATCTCAGGAATCAGACCAAACGACTTCAAATCGGTAGGCGTAATATATTTCAGCAGATTGTTACGGTCAACCTGTGCTGTGTTTTCGTTTGCGGCGTATCCAACTACACGAGTATTCAAACGCTGGGCGATTTTCTTCTCTATTCCGTCGAAAGCGCCACCACATACAAACAGGATATTTTTGGTATCCACAGCAATCATCTTCTGTTCCGGATGCTTACGGCCACCCTGGGGAGGCACGTTCACGATGGAACCTTCCAGCAATTTCAGCAATCCCTGCTGTACGCCTTCACCACTGACATCACGTGTAATGGAAGGATTATCGCTCTTGCGAGCGATCTTGTCTATTTCGTCGATAAATACGATACCGCGTTGCGCCGCATCCACATCATAATCGGCTGCCTGCAACAAACGGGTCAAAATACTTTCTATATCCTCCCCTACATAACCGGCTTCCGTCAACACCGTTGCATCGACAATAGCAAACGGGACATGAAGCAATTTGGCGATCGTACGGGCCAATAACGTTTTACCGGTACCCGTAGCACCCACCATAATAATATTCGATTTCTCGATCTCGACATCATCCGATGTCACTTTCTGGATCAAACGCTTATAGTGGTTATAAACGGCAACCGACAGGTAACGTTTGGCATCGTCTTGCCCTATTACATATTGATCCAGGAAAGCCTTAATATCTTCCGGTTTCGGCAACTCTCCCTGGCTTAATCCGAAAGAGCTCTTTTTACCGGGCATTTGTTCTTTTACTATTTCGTACGCCTGCTGTGCACATTCATCACAGATAGCACCGGAAATTCCGTTAATCAGCATATTAACATCCCGGCTACTGCGCCCGCAAAACGTACAGTTATCGCCTGTTTTGGCCATTCCGTATTTGTTTTTTTAAAGGGCAAGCTAACCTTGCCCCTGCATTAATATTATTTGTTACGTACCAGAACCTTGTCCACCATACCGTAAGCCAACGCTTCTTCCGCTGTCATCCAGTAGTCACGGTCACTGTCGTGTTCTACCTTTTCATACGGCTGACCGGAATGGGTCGATATGATCGTGTACAGTTCTTTCTTTACTTTCAGGATTTCACGCGCTGTAATCTCGATATCCGAGGCCTGTCCCTGAGCACCACCTAACGGTTGGTGAATCATCACGCGGGAATGGGGCAATGCCATACGTTTGCCTTTTGTCCCGGCCACCAGCAATACGGCTGCGAATGAAGCTGCCATACCCGTACAGATTGTCGATACGTCACTGCTGATAAACTGCATGGTGTCATAGATGCCATATCCGGCATAGACGGAACCGCCCGGTGAATTGATATAAATTGAGATATCCTTACCAGGATCACTGGAGTCCAGATACAACAACTGTGCCTGGATTACATTGGCCGTATAATCGTCAACTTGTGTACCTAAAAATATAATACGGTCCATCATCAACCGTGAAAAAACGTCCATCTGAGCAACGTTCAATTGGCGCTCTTCGATAATCGTCGGAGAGATGTAACTGCTGGTTATGTTCATATAACTGTCCAGCGCATTACTGCTCATCCCTAAATGCTTCGTTGCATACTTTCTGAAATCTTCCATAATCTATAGTCTTATTTGTATTACCGAAAAGTCATAAAAAAAGGGATTCCCCTCTTACTTATCGGAAAAACAAAGTTATAAATAAATTTCTGAAAGAAACAACTTATTTGCAATCCGGTAAGATATTTTTTCGAGAGAAAGCCCTTTTTAGAAGAAAAAAGCAGCCGGAGCTGCTTTTTCAGGGGATATTATTCTTCAAAAAGTTTATTGAACTCGTCGGCTGATACTTCCTTAACATCCAGCTCAACCTGTTCCTTCAACCAACCAGCCAGTTTTTCTTCGACAGCACGGTCGATGATATTCTGCAAGGTTTGTTTATTCTTCAAAATGTCCTTCGCATAGTTAGCCAGCACATCTTCAGGTACAGAAAGCATTCCGTACTGTGCGAACTGGGCTTTAGCCACACGTTTAGCGAAGTTTTCGATATCGGCATCTTCAACCTTCAGACCGTTTTCTTTCACCAGATTTTCCTTGATCAGGTGATATTTCAGGTCTTCCACGATCTGCGGATATTCTTCGTCGATCTTTTCTTTTGTATTCTTTTCGTTTGCAACCAGCAACCAACGTTTCAACAGGTCTTCGGCAAAAGCCAGTTCTCCGGCTTTCTTAACCAAAATATCACGTGTATCGGTCAGGAACTTGAAGTCGCTCTGCGGAGTGAACTGTTCAGCCAACGCTTCACGGATCTTGTTCTTAAATTCTTCTTCGCTGGTAACTACACCTTCTCCGAATACTTTGTCGAACAATTCCTGGTTCAGTTCTGCGTTTTTATGACGAGTCACTTCCTTGATTTCGAAGCTGAAGTCACCTGTGATACCGGCAACAGCCTCTTTCTCTACCTTCAGGAATGAAGCGATTTCAGCTTCTGCACCTTCATAAGCCTTGTTCGGGTTGAACACGACAACCGTATTTTTCTTTGCACCCAAGAATTTAGCCTTTTCTGCTTCATCCTTGATATACATAGGCATCAGGACTGCGTCTTCAACAACGATACCGCCTTCTTTCGGAGAACCGTTTTCCAGCTCGGCTACAGTACCTTTTATCAGGTCTTTTTCTTCTACATCGTCAACTTCGTCATAAGAGCCGAAATTAGCCTGGTAAGCTTCAACCTGCTTGCCGATCATGTCGTCGTCGATATTCACCTGATAGTAAGGAACCTTATCGTTCTTGGACAGTTCGAGTTTGATTTCCGGAGCCAAAGCAACGTCGAAACAAAATTCGAACTCTTCCTGAGTATCAAAGTTGATTTCTTTCTGTTCAGTCTCGTTAGGCAGCGGTTCGCCCAAAATGTTCAGGTTATTTTCACGGATATAGCTGTACAGGTTTTCAGAAACCAATTTGTTGATTTCTTCCACCAACACATGCTTTCCATACATCTTTTTCACCATACCCATCGGCACCATACCTTTACGGAAACCAGGCACATTTGCTTTCTGACGGAAGCTGCGAAGGCTCTTTTCGACCTTTTCAGCATAGTCAGCTTTCACTATTTCTAATTTCACAATGCCTTTTGTGGCATCAATGTTTTTAAGCGAAACGTTCATTCTGAATGATTTATTTAATTAATAGTCTTGTTCGAATTTTAGGGTGCAAAATTAGACTTATTCTTTTAATCTCGCAAATTGTTTGCTTAATTTGTTATAACCGAGATGAATTTAAGAGCAATATTATTTTTTCCCGGCTAAAATGTTGTTTATCTAAAATAAATGTATTCCTTTGTGACATGAAAGGGCAACCTGTTACGAAGTTCCGGTTTACTTCTTTCATTAAGTAACAATTTTATTTTTTTAATTTTCTATTTTATGAACATTTATGTTGGAAACCTGAACTATCGTGTTCGGGAAGATGATTTGAAACAAGTAATGGAAGAATACGGTACTGTTGATTCCGTAAAGATCATCAAAGACCGTGAAACCGGCAAATCAAAAGGTTTTGCTTTCGTTGAAATGCCCGACGATGCAGCCGCAAAGAAGGCTATCGAAGAATTAAACGAAGCTGAATACGAAGGCCGTCAGATGGTAGTAAAAGAGGCTCGTCCTAAATAATTACTTTTCCGGAAAGAAATAAAAAACTTCTGCTTATCTTTGAGCAGAAGTTTTTTTATGTCCAAACGTATGTTCTTAAAAGGTATATATGCCGGAAAACCGGCTTTCTTTCAACTGTTCGTCTTGCTCCTGCTGGTTTTGTTCGGGGCCATTTTCTCATCGCTGATCGCAATGGGAATATTCTATATGGTGTATGGTTTCCAGTCCGATATCATGCAATATCCCGACATGATGCGCCTTTTGCAATTGATATCGGCTGTCGGAACTTTCCTGTTTCCGGCCGTAGCGCTGGCCTGGACTTGCAGCAACAATCCGAAAGAATATCTGTCGATCGGCAAAATCCCCAAAGGACAAATACTGCTGCTCACACTGGTCAGTATCTTCCTGCTCTCTCCCTCCATCAGCCTGGTCGGATTGTTGAATAAACAAATGGAACTGCCGTCTTTTATGGAACCGGTAGAAAACTGGATGCGCGCGCAGGAAAAGACCGCTGAAGAATTGACACTGATGCTGCTGGCAGGCAAAGGGATCGTAACGTTATTGTTCAACTTGCTTGTCATCGCCCTTGCCGCCGGGATCACGGAAGAATTTCTTTTCAGGGGAGCTGTGCAACGGGTAATCGGAGGATGGACACGTAATCACCATATTATCATCTGGAGCGCCGCAATTCTTTTCAGCGCCTTCCATATGCAGTTCTTCGGTTTCCTGCCCCGCATGCTGTTAGGGGCTTATTTCGGCTATCTGCTCTACTGGGGACGGAATATCTGGATACCGGTATTCGCCCACTTTACCAACAACGCTTTTGCCGTAATAAGCATGTCGGATGCCAAGCTGAAAGACAACGAATTTATCACCGGCGATATCTCTGCGCAAAACCTGTTGCCTTACACCGTCATAGCTATTATCTCGTTGTTCCTGTTTTATGCCTGTGCAAAAAAGATTAAACAGTTGACGGCAGCCAAAAACTAAAAGTCTTTCTTGCGAAGCACAAAGTCTTTACCCAGGTATTTTTCGCGTACGATCTCGTTCTCGGCCAGCTGCTCGGCTGTTCCCTGAAAGAGCACTTTTCCTTCAAACAAAAGGTACGCACGGTCGCAAATACTCAGCGTCTCATACACGTTGTGGTCGGTAATCAGGATACCGATATTTTTGTGTTTCAATTTGGCAACGATGCTCTGGATATCTTGTACGGCAATCGGGTCGACTCCGGCAAACGGTTCGTCGAGCATGATAAATTTCGGGTCGATAGCCAGACAGCGGGCAATCTCGGCACGGCGCCGTTCACCTCCGGACAACTGGTCACCTAAGTTTTTCCGCACCTTGTTCAGACCAAACTCGGCAATCAGGCTTTCCAGCTTCTCCTTCTGGTATTCAGGTGTCGTTTCCGTCATTTCCAATACGGACCGGATATTATCTTCCACCGTCATTTTCCGGAAGATGGAAGCTTCCTGCGCCAGGTAGCCGATACCGTTACGGGCACGTTTATATACCGGAAACTTCGTGATCTCCATATCGTTCAGAAATATCTTTCCTTCGTTGGGCGTCACCAAGCCTACCGTCATATAGAACGTAGTCGTTTTCCCCGCCCCGTTCGGTCCGAGCAATCCCACGATCTCCCCTTGCTTCACATTAATAGAAACATGATTTACAACGGTTCGTGTCTTATATTTCTTAACGAGGTCCTCCGTGCGGAGCACCATTTGTTGTTCGTCTGCCATATCCAAAAATCTTTGCCACAAAGAAACGGAATTAATTCCTTCTATACAAATAGAGGCCCTCCCTTTTTAATCTGCTATTCCATCTCACACAGGAATTGCCCCAATATCGTTTCGTCATACAGGTACCGAGAAATTCCTGACGTTCGCTTTTGATCAGGCGCACCGGAAAGAAAGCCATTTCTTCTTTCCGGCAGTAGTGGCAGATCGTATCGCAGATATACCGGCTAACGACAAAGCCCCGGAAGTGTTACCATCTCCCGGGGCTTGTTTTTTTGTATGCTTTCGTCCTTCACAGGGTTACCGGCTACATTGAACTTTTTAAATTCAATATACTTTAGTATTATTAATATTAAACTTGACCGCTTGTTCGCCTGTCACAGGGTAATTGGTGTTGATATGGGATATATCCCGTACAAACCCGCGCGGCCTGTTTTAGAATTATTCTTATAATATCCTTAGTTATTTAACGATAGCTTTTACAGCATCTTCGCCTTCGATAGCGACAACCACTACGCCGGCAGGAGCAGCGATTACAGCGTCGCTTGAAGTAAGAACTGTGTTAGCAACTACCTGGCCTAAGATGTTAGTTACAACAACTTTCTTACCGGCAGCACCAATGATCTGAACACCACCGTTAGCAGCAATAACTTTCACTTCTGTTACGGAAGGAGCAGCTTCGTTTGATGTTGCATAATCCGGAGCTTTCAAAGTAGCAAGCATATTTTCATCAGAATCAGCTTTAACAACTAACAGGCCGTTAACACTTACGACATATTTACCTGTCATAGATTTCATCAGATAATTATCGGTACCATCTACTACTTCGAATTGGAACTTAAAGTTATCGATACCGCCCAGCAACAAGCCCTTAGCAGCATCTGCAGAATGCTTAGTTCCGTTAGCACCAGCAGCTACTGTATCAGGAGCCATAACGCCAGCCTTTTCATCAAAGTTATTTACGATCAAAGTATCTACACCATGGCGGGCAGCAGTACGGAAGTACAGGCGAGCAGCACCATCTAACGTATATAACTTGGCCAGATCATCTGATTTCTTAATAGAGTCATTGCTTGCAACCGTCAGATATAATCTTTCAGCAACAGCATCTTCAGCCTTTGTTTCTTCGCCAGCGGCTTTGATACCCTGTGAAATGAAGTAAGAAGCTTCGATATCAGCTTTGTAGTTTACAGTATCGAACCACAATGTAAAGTTGTCATTTACGAATTTGTCAGCATCAGCCTTCAAGTCGTTACCCGGTTGAGCCATCACAGCCAAATTGTTTTTACCAACAGCCAGACGGTCGTTGTTATTATAGATATTCTGGTGAGTCGGATCTGTGAACAACATTGAAGGAGCAGCCTTTTCTGTTACTGTGAACAAATCGCTCTTAGCAGCAGTCAAAGAAGAAGGATAGATTTCTGCATTCTGAGCATTTACGCTTACGATAATAGCTTTGCTCCAATCTACAGTAGCAGCACCAATACCGGTCGTATCAATCAACATGTAGCTGTCAGCTGCACCCCAAGACTTGAAGAAGAATACAGACGGTTTGTTTGCTGCGTCTTTTGTCAAGATATATTTGCTATCTTTCTGAGCAACAAACTCTCCCTTCTTTGTTACCAACTTATATGTGTAACGATACAGAGAATCCACACCCTTAACTGTTGCGCCATAAGCTGCATTGTTTACATCTTTCAGGTAGAAGAAATAATCATCTTCAGCCAAATTCATCGTAGAATCAGCCTTAGCTTGCATAAACAAATCTTTCATGAAAGGAGAAGCAGAAGCCACCTTAAATGTTTTGTTTTCCAGAACTTTCGGGTCATAGTAACCATAACCGATAGTAGCGTAGTTCTTCTTATTTACAGTGATTTTGCCTTCAACAACTGCACACTTGGCGTCTTCCAACAGAAGCGTGTCGATACCGACAACATATGTATCGGCAATAGCCTTGCCATCAGCATCTTTTACCTTGTTGAACGCGCCGGAATATTTAATAGCCGGGAACTCACGGTTCTTGATCACATACAAGCCATCGGCGGTACCAGCCTCAACTACCCACTGAGTAGAAGGCATATAAGCATAAGCATGGTCGCTATAAGACTTTTCAGTAGCATTTACAATAGCACCGGCAACTACATATTTGTCCTTGTTGTCACCTTTGTTTGCATACTTGATGAAATACACCTTGTCGGCTGCAATCTTAGCATCACCACCCAAAGTAGCAGAGCGCAACGGAGATTTGATGTTGGCATAAGAAAGGCCGGTATTTTCAGCGTCAATCATAGATGTTGAATCCACAGCTAAAACAGTCACATTATCCAATGCTCTCAAGCAAACAACAGCTTCTGTAGAACCGTTTTCGCCTAATCCTGTCTTTACATTCTCCTGTCCATCAGCGTTCCACCATGAAGCACCGTTTGTATTCGGAGAACTCAGTTTGATCGGAGTGGCTACCGGCTTGATTGACATAGAGTCTGTCACATAATCGTAAGAAACGACAAACATATGCAAACTGTCAAGACCTGCTTTGTAGTAGTTAGAAGGAGACGCTGTTCCTGCAGCACGGCGGAAGAATGCAGAGTCACCTACAGCCAACTTCATAGACTGAGTCGGATTAATATTTGCCGTATCCACATACAGGAAGCCTGTGGAATCCTTTGCTCCTACTTTCTGGAACAACAAAGTGTCAAGAGACGCTGTATTGTCATTGCGTTTGAAATACTGTCCGTCCAACGTACCGTCTGCTTTCTTTTTACCATGAATGGAAATAGCCACCCAGTCATTATCGGTCAATACGTTTGCCTGTCCTTCGGATGTTTTTGCAGGATCTTTACGACCATTCACTGCAGCAAAACTAAATTTCTTGACAACGTTGTTGAAATCTTCAGCTGTCAAGTTGAAAGAAGTTGTAATCTCATACGGCTTTACATAATCCACATTGGTAAATGTTGTGGTTGTACTACTTTCAACAACACCTGCAAAACTTGCACCTGCTTTCAAATAATAAGTAGAGTCACCGCTCATTGCATAGAAACCTGTGTCATCCAATCCCCATTCGTTAATGGCACCACCAAGTTTCATTGTTCCGGTTTTCTTTTCGTATGAAAGAATATCACCGGTTGCCCTGTTTTGCAATTGGTAAGACTTACCGATAGAAGTTGTTTTCACAGTGACCTTCCATGCCATAGAATCCAATCGTGCGAAAGTGGAATCGGTTGAAGCGACTACTGTAGAATCAAGCTTCCCGTTTTTAACGACCAAAGAGTTATCGCCACTGGCGCTTCTCAAGTAGATGAAACCATCCTTGAGCTTAGTGCCGTCTAACTCGTTATAATCGGTAGGCGTTGCACTTGCTGACAATCCACCGGCTACCAAAATGGCAGCCAAAAGAGTAGAAAATCTTTTGTTCATAATTTAATAATTTAATTAGTAATAAAACTTATGTGTTATATAATGTATATCACTTTGTGAATGTTAACGATTGTATTTTGACTACAAATACGTACGTTTAAATTCGTCATTTTTTGAGGCGTTTTTGGAGTTTGTTGCAAAAAGAGGTATTTTTGTCCTTGATAAGCTATCTAATTGATAAGAAACAACATAGAAAATGAAAAATTATTAGAGAAAAGAATTGCAGGTTTAAAAAGTATGCGTAAATTTGTGACGAATTTAAACGTACGTTTTTTTTCGTCATTTTGAATTAGCCTCCTATCTTTTTTATTTCCAGTCAGTTATAAGTCAAAAACAGGTCATTTTTACCCCTAAAAAACGGGCTTTTCCGTGTCCGCTTACAATTGTGTATATATTTCTTATTTATAACCACTTACACCACCTCCATGCAAGTAGTGCTTGAAGTGCAGTTTTGTTATTTTTGAAGGGATGCGGCAAAAAAGGGGGTAAAAAGAGCTAAAAACAGCTTACTGGTTTACCTGAAATCAGAACACATGAATGCTTATTTGAAACAACGTATCACAAAGGAGGCTATTTATGTTTGACCGAGAATTAGCTGTCCAATGTCTGGAAAATATCAAATTTAAATCTTCCGCAAATAAAAAAATACAATAACCCCCATTTCGGCCATTTTTCTATTTCATCTAAAATTTTGATCAATTTTGGATTGACTTTTTTTACGGTTTTAGCTTTTGGGGCTGACAACTGATAAAACGAGGTGCCGAACTCGTCCCGTAAAGCCTGCAATTTGATTGCCTAAAGGCTGAAAAACCGACAAAGTGATAAACCTTAACTCCCGGAGAATCGAATATTTGAAAACAAAACGGACGGCGTTCCAAATATCCCAAGGACATTCAGGTGCTTTTTTGCCCTTAAGACGGTCCTCTTTTCAATTACGACCGTCCAAATCGCCATTACGACCGTGCTAATCTTCGCGAGGTGCCGAGTGCACTACACATTAGCACGGTCGTAATGGCAAAGAGGACGGTCGTAATTTGGGAAAACGCTCGAAAAAGTCGAAAAACCCCCTTTTTGACGTCCGAAAAGCGGATTAACATTTGTTTTGTTTCGGAGGCCTTTTACCTCCCAAAAATACGTTTTATACAATAAGCCCCCTTAAATAACGGACTGATAGAAGACAAATAAGAACAAATGTTAATTTACTATCAAACGGATACGACTATGTGAGTTTTTCGTACATTTGCAATAAATACAATAATATTTATTATATCTAATTTTACCATATAAAAGATACAATAATGTCTTTAATATATACATTTGATTTAGATACGGCACAGAGCCTTTTACAGATAATAGCCCAGAATCTGCAAAAAAGGAGATTAGAGAAGAATCTTTCCAGAGAAGCTCTTTCCCAGCTTAGCGGCGTACCTGCTCCAACAATTGCCAAGTTTGAACAGAAATATACTATTTCATTGGCTTCTTTCGTTGCTCTTGCAAAAGCATTAGGATATACGAAAGAGATAAAAGCATTGCTATCCGAACCTCAATACAGCACAATGGAAGAATTGGAAAACATCAATAAAAACAAAAACAGAAAGAGAGGACGCTATGAAATGGATAGATAAGTTGTCAGTGTTGTATCGTGACAAAAAAGTAGGAATACTGACAATGACACCGGATAATACAAGATGCGCCTTCCAATATGACAAGGAATGGTTATCTACTGGATTTTCAATTTCTCCTATAGAACTTCCATTAAAGCCGGACCTGTTCATAGCTAAGCCTGAACCCTTTTGGGGCAATTTCGGGATTTTTGAAGATAGCCTACCCGATGGATACGGGCGTTATCTATTAAACCGGCTATTGAGAAAACAAAATATAGACGACTCAAATCTGACCCCTATACAACGTTTAAGTATTGTTGGAAATTCCGGAATGGGAGCCTTATGCTATGTACCCGAATCATACATCGGCGAAGAAAAATCTTTACCGGAATTAGACACATTACAACAAATGGCTCTTGACGTTCTTTCTGAAAAATCAGACGTAGGAACTGATATCCTTTATTTTAACAGTGGTAATTCCGGCGGATGCCGCCCCAAATGCCTATTACATGATCAAGACGGTAGTTGGTTGGTTAAATTCCGTCATAATTATGATCCGGAAGATATGGGAGTAATGGAGTATCGCTATAATCTGACAGCCCGAAAATGCAATATACAAGTCGCCGATTTCAAGTTGCTGGAAGGAAAATATTTTGCAAGCAAACGTTTTGATCTAAAAGCCGGAAAACGTTTGCATATTGCAACAGCCGGAGCATTATTAAACGAATCGATCAGTCAACCGAAATTGGATTACAAAATATTGCTCCATTTAACAGGCTTCTTGACTCAAGACCCGAAACAGGTAGACGAAATGTTCCGGCGCATGGTTTTCAACGTACTGACAGACAACAAAGACGATCACGCAAAAAATTTCAGTTTCATCTATGAAAATGACAGATGGATATTATCACCTGCATATGATCTGACACTATGCAGTATCGGATATCATGGAGAACGCGCGACATCTGTCAATAACAATGGGACACCTACTTTGGACGATATGCTTACCGTAGGAGAAAGTATCCGCATTAATCGAAAAAAGGGGATGGAATTATTCCAAACAGTCTACGAAAATTGCCAGGAGATCATATCAAAAGCGTGGAAGGGCTAATCCCCTTCCACCGTTAACGCTAATTTCTGCAAATCTTTATCCGCTGAAGAGGAGCCGACCATTAGGGTGAAATCACCGGGTTCTACTTCCCAAAGCTTACGGACGGTATAGAATTTCAGGTCGTCCGGAGTGATCGCAAACTCGACACGTTTGGTTTCACCGGCTTTCAGGGAAACACGTTGAAAACCTTTCAGCTCTTTGACCGGACGAGTGATTGAACCGTATTCGTCGCGGATATACAACTGCACGATTTCTGTTCCATCCATTTTGCCCGTGTTTGTCACATCGAAAGAGACTGTTACGGATTCATCTTTCCGGATCTTATCCTTTGAAAGGACCGGTTTGCCATATTGATACGAGGTGTAGCTCAGTCCGAAGCCAAACGGATAAAGCGGGCCCGTATGTCCCAAAGCAAACTGGCGGGAATATTGGGAAGCCTTATGATTATAGATTGTCTGAATCTGTCCGACATTATACGGAACGGTTACCGGAAGTTTTCCGCAAGGATTGATATCGCCGAAAAGAGCTTCGGCAATCGCCTGTCCGCCCATCATGCCCGGTTCCCATGCTTCCAGGATAGCCGGAACATGTTCATTCGCCCAGACAATGCTCAACGGACGGCCGTTCAACATCACCAGGACAGTCGGTTTGCCGGATGCACAGACCTTTTCAAGCAAATCCTGTTGCAAGCCGGGGAAATCGAGGTTGTCGCGATCACAATTTTCACCACAGGTACGGCCTTTACTTTCGTAGCGCTGCGAATTTTCGCCTATCACGACAATATTCAGATCGGCCTCCTGTGCTTTCCGTCCGGCCATCTCGACATCTTCCGGTGTTATGCTGGTTATGACACCGGAAAAACACAAGGAATCGATCGAGGCGTCCGGACAAGCAGCGCGGATACCTTCGTAAACGGTTACCACGTTATCATCCGGCTGCGGCATCGCCCAGTCACCCAATATCGTCTGGCTGTCGGCGTTCGGACCGGTAATAAATATTTTGCGATATGCACCTTTCTTCAGGGGCAACAACCCGTCGTTTTTCAACAAGACAAGCGATTGGCGGGCAGCATCCAGCGCTGTCTCGCGATGAGCAGCCGGAGCGATCAGTTTGCGGGTTGCCGGAATATCGACTACCGGCTTTTCAAACAGTCCCAATAAGAATTTAGCTTCCAGAATCTTATGTACGGCCTTGTCTATCCGGGTTTCCGGAATGCGTCCGTCCCGAACGGAAGCCAGAATCGTTTCATAATAGTTATCACCCTGCATGTGCATGTCGATACCGGCTTCCACCGACACCCGGAAAGCCTCTTCCTCACTCGGCAGGTAATGATGCATGGAGTGCATACGTTCGATATCCATCCAGTCGCTGACGATAAAACCTTTGAATCCCATTTCATCACGCAACAGGTCGTTCAACAACCAATAATTGCCATGACAGGGAATGCCGTTCAACTCATTGTGGGCTGCCATTACGGTAAAGACTTTCGATTGAACAGCCGATATAAAAGGCGGCAGAAAGACTTCACGCAATTTCTGTTCCGACATATCCATCGGAGCGGCATTGATGCCGCCGGCCGGCTCACCGCCGCCGATCAGGTGTTTAGCGCAAGCCAGTACGCGATCCGACTCCACACCGTCCCGGCCCTGCAAACCTAAAATCAGGCTTGTTCCCATGCGGGTAACCAGATAAGTATCTTCGCCGAATGTTTCCCCTATACGTCCCCAACGCGCATCGCGGGCCACATCCAGATTCGGATTGAACGCCCAATGCATACCGCTGGCACGCATTTCGGAAGCCGTCTCCCGGCCGCTTTTTTCCAACAGGTCGGGATTGAATGTCGAAGCCATACCGATCGAAGTCGGATACACCGTACAACCGGCATGAAGCCCGTTGCCGTGAATCGCATCCACACCGATCAACAAGGGTATTTTCAAACGGGTCTGCTGCGCCACCTGTTGCAAGGCATTCGCCTCATCGACAGAAAGGACATGCAGGAAAGAACCGATTTCGCCTTTCCGCACTTTATCGATGATCGCCTGTGATTTCAAGCCGAAAGCATTGGCATCGATATTTCCCATATCACTGCTGTTCTGATCGGCTTTCTGTTCGTTTTGCTTGATATGGCCGGGTCCGACATACTGGCACATCTGGCCGATTTTTTCTTCCAAGGTCATCTCCTTCAACAATAAATCGGCGCGCCGGGCCGGAGAAAGAGAGGTGTCCCGATATGATTTTCCGGTAGAAGCCCCCATCAAAAGAACGCTTCCCGCAAACATAAAACTACAAAAAAGATATTGCTTAATGGTCTGTGTTTTCATGTAACTATACTTATTTAATGGAACCCTCAAAGGTATATTCTTTTATTCAAATAATCGACAAATCTGCTCTCCGGATGTTCTTCTTAAATAATTTACAACCCAGTTTAGATTAAATCCAAACCAGAAGTATCAACAGGAAATGAACAGTTGTTCCCAGATTTGCGTTATATTTGCAGACTGAAATTGAACAGAAATATATAATAATGAATAAAGCATTACATCAATTAGGTGAATATGTCATGTTGATGGGCAAAAGCATCTCCATCCCGAACCGTTGGAGCATGTTCTTTAAGCAGCTGATAAAAGAGATTTACAAATTAGGAGTCGACTCGCTCTGGATTGTTATCATCATCTCCGTTTTTATCGGTACGGTTATCGCCATCCAGATATCACTGAACATCAGTTCGCCGCTTATTCCTAAATTTACAATCGGATATACAACGCGTGAAATCATCCTGCTGGAGTTTTCATCCTCTATCATGTCACTGATCCTGGCCGGTAAAGTCGGCAGTAACATTGCATCCGAAATCGGCACCATGCGCGTGACTGAACAGATCGATGCAATGGAGATCATGGGTGTTAACTCGGCTAATTTCCTGATACTCCCGAAGATTGTCGGTCTGATGGTTTTCATTCCGGTACTGGTTATTTTCAGTATGTTCACTGGGATATTAGGCGGTATCGCAGCCAGTCATTCCACCGGGACAGGCATGACACCGGCTTCATTCGAATATGGTTTGCAATTCTACTTCAACGATTTTTATATCTGGTACTCCATCATTAAATCGGTGGTGTACGCATTCATCATTTCGTCGATCGCAGCCTATTTCGGTTATAATGTAAAAGGCGGCGCCTTAGATGTGGGTAAAGCCAGTACGAATGCAGTCGTAATGAGCAGTATCATGATCCTGCTTGCCGACGTGATCTTAACCAACTTAATGCTGACATAAAGAAATGGTAGAAGTCAAACATATTACAAAGTCCTTTGAGGGACGGACAGTACTGAATGACATCAGCGCTGTTTTTGAAACAGGGAAGACGAATCTGATTATCGGCCGAAGCGGTTCCGGAAAGACGGTTCTTATTAAAAATATCATCGGGTTGATGCGACCGGATTCGGGAGAAATCCTGTATGACGGACGTGATTTGACATCGATGGGAAAGTATGAACTGAATATGCTGCGCCGTGAAATGGGTATGCTGTTCCAAGGATCAGCCTTGTTCGACAGCATGACGGTGTTGGAAAATGTCATGTTCCCGCTGGATATGTTCTCCAACGATAGCAACAAAGACCGTCTGAAACGGGCTCAGTTTTGCCTGGACCGCGTCAACTTGTCGGAGGCCGGACATTTGTATCCTTCTGAGATCAGTGGCGGTATGATGAAACGCGCTGCCATTGCCCGGGCGATTGCCCTGAATCCGAAATACCTGTTTTGTGACGAACCCAACTCCGGACTCGACCCGAAGACCTCTCTGATTATCGACGATCTGATCCATGACATTACGAGCGAATACAAGATGACGACTATCATCAACACGCACGATATGAACTCGGTTATGAATATCGGTGAAAACATCATCTTCATCAAAGAAGGTGTCAAGGAATGGCAGGGAAACAGCAAAGATGTTATTACCTCCCAAAACAAGGCGCTGAACGACTTCATCTTTGCGTCCGACCTGTTCCGCAAAGTGAAAGAGGTGGAAGAGGAAGAATTGAAAGAAGAAGAAGCAAAAGCGAAATAAAAATATCCGATGCCCATCGAATGAAAATTCCATGGGCATCGGACTGAAAACGGATGGGCATCGAATTTTCAGCCCATCCGTTTCCATATTCCACTATCCGTTATCCGGAGTTTTCGTCCGGACAATCGTCACAGGTCCTAACAGGCCGGAAGGTTCCAACTGTATTTCGGAAACCGGGTTTCCCCTGAAATCATTTCCCAAAACAACATTCGTTTGCGTGTATCGGGTCGGGCTTACCGACATTTCATCTCCAGCAACCCTGTTGAACCATGAGTTCGTAACTTCCACGACCAATTCATTTTCACCCTCTTTCAGGGCATCTGTTATGTCTACCCGGAAAGGTTTGGTCCAGACAATGCCTTTATCCGTATGATTGATACGGACAGCAGCAATTCCGACATCCTTTACATTTTCCAGTTGCAGGAAATAACGGTTTGCCGGAGTCTTTTCAAAATCGACTGTGAATCTCTTGTTATAGACGGCCGTACCCGAATAATACCGGATGCCCTTGTCCGGATGTGTCGTCCAATCCATCAATTCCGGAAATACAACAGACGCCGGGCCGCCCCATTTCGGATCAAAGCAGACAGTCCAGGAGCCGTCCAAGGTCTTTACGGTTTCATAATCCGGATAATTGTGTTGTTTCGTACCTTGCCGGTTCTTGCCGATCTCTTTGTTGAACACAACGAACACCGAACCGTAAGGTTCCAATACCAGAGGGACAGAGGTCAAGCCGTCTTTCTGGGCAAAGGCTTCCGCTTCGCGTATTTCCCCGGAAAGTGCATCCCAGAGTTCAGGCTGTAGCCCGGATACGCGGAATCGAGCCGTAACGGTTTGCTTTTCGTCCGTTTGATTACTTACAAAATAGAGATGGGTTTCACCGATCCTGTAATGGATATAATCAAAGTCCGTTTTACTGTCGTTTCCTTCGATGGAGAAATCCACCGGTATATTCTGCGAAAGCAGGTATTCTTTAGCATTCTTTCCCCATGAGACAGTGCCTTTTCCATATTCATTCCGGCCCGTAACTTCGGTAGCCTCACCCCAAAGTTTGTCCGCCAATTGCTTAAATTCGGCATCTGCGGTTTTGCCACCGACCAACGACACGGTTTTCAAGGGTTTGTAACCGATCACATGAGCGCCTTCTTTCACTAATGTTTCCAGTTTTTTCAACACAGCCAAAGACAAAACGCGGTGATCCGGAAGAACCAACACTTTGTAGGTTCCGCCGGCCAGTGTCGTGACATTCCCGTTGTCCACATCTAACTTCATAAAAATGGTCTCATCCGTCACGTCATAATCAAATCCGAACATTGCGCCAGCCATATCCCGGTGTTTGAACGGATAGACATTAGGCACATGATCGCCGTAATAATAAAGGACATCCGCCACAAACTTACCTTCTTGCACAAGCATTTGTGTCCGGTGCAAGTAGTCGACAAAAGGCCCGGATTGATTCCACCACGTAACGCGCGGGTTCACATGCGTACCTGCAAAATATTCCTGCCCCGGCAATCCCTGTTCCGCAGGAGAACAAGTAAAAGTATGGAAATAGAGCCGGTTCAATCCATCACAGATTTCATGGTCGAACGCCGACTTCTGGTCATGCCACAATTCATCATTCCAATGCGGACCAATGGTCGTAAAAGACTCGGCTCCCACGATTTTCTTTCCGTAGATATGGGCGGCGGAAGAGGCCTGCTTGATAAAGAAACGGTCCTGCGGCCTCGGGCGATGCGGCGACGGAGACCAAAACTCGCTCATCACGATATCACTGAAACCATAATTCTTAATACCGTCCAGCGGACCGGCATGAGGACCGGCAGACTCCGGCTGAATCCCCATATTATTCTTATGGGCATACGCTGCAAAACGGGCATAATGGTTATTGGCGACCAAATGGGCGATCGCTTTTCTGAAGTCAGCCAAAAAAGCATTCGAAACATCTACATTTCCGACTACATGACCGGCTATGAGAGGCAAATACTGTTTCAGGTCATATCCGCAATAAGCGCGAAACTCATCGGAAAAAGAATCCGTCCAGTTCATTCCTCCACACTCCCAACTATCCGTTTCCATAAATTTAAGGGTGGAACCGACATGGTCTCCGGCAGCTTTAAAAATCGGCTCGACGACAGTATTCCAATAATAGTCAAAGGCTTCCTTACTCATATAATCCAACACATTGCCTTGCCATTCATTACTGGAAGTCGAGACTTCCGAATTCGTACACGTATATCCTATACGCATAATGTTCCATTCGCCTTGGGGAGCATCCCAACTAAGCGCCCCCTTTTCATCCATCTGAGCCGTAAGGTCTACTATTTTTGACGGATCAACGAGAAAAACCGTTTTACCCGTTTTCCGTTCTTCGTTCCGGGATGTATTTTCCAATAAGAAGCGGCAGTCCGGAGCAGAGCCACCCAATTCGTGCAGGCCCAATTTCAAATCTAACTTATCAACTGTTTTATCAGTCTGATTCTCTCCGTTTGCCGGGAAGGCTAACACTGCGACATCTTTATAAAATCCTTTATGCTCTTCCGGTTTCGCCAACTGCAAATGGAGCGTTTTTCCTCCCGTCGTTTTCAATTCCGAATAGGTCAATTGCTTGGCGGCATATTGCGGAGTGACACAAGGACCTCCTAAATTCCAACCGCTTTGGATATTGAAACCCATCTCCAATCCTAAACGTTTGGCCTCATCCAAGGCAAAAACAAAAAGGTCCGTCCATTCCTTACTGCCGAACAAGGGACCGGCCGGAATATCTTTATTTCCCCGTTGGTTATGACCACCGGCATCAAAGATCATGGCACCTTGGAAATTTCTGGATTTCATAGCTTCCAAATCTTTCGTGATGGCTTCTTTTGTCACATTTCCATTCAGCCACCACCACCAGCAATTTACGCCATAAACCTGTTCCGGCTGCTGAAAATGGCTTTTCAGATAGTCATAATTAACCTGCTGATCATCGTTTACACCCACTTTTCCCGGGTCCGTACAACTAAACAGGAAGCTAACCAACATAAGCTCCCATACTATTATCTTCCAATTCATAATTCATGTATATTATCAGTCTAAAAAATCGAGCCCGCTAAAATCTTATTTTCTTTCTATCAATAAAACTTTAGCGGGCTCTTGCTTAACTAAGGCACAGGAATCAATTCCAGCCCGGATTTTGCTCCATTACCACATCTTTATTCGTATCGATCACGACCTGCGGGATCGGCCACAAATTAAAGTTCTTAGTCAATGTCGCTCTCGGATCATTCCAATAGGAATATTTCTTAATCCGGTCGACAGCAATCGTGCCACCCATACGCAACAAGGTATTCCAGCGACATTCTTCATAGACCAATTCGCGGGCGCGCTCATCCAGTATTAAATCGACATTCACATCCGAAGCTTGTACCAGATAATCACACTGCGCTCTCTTACGCAACAAGTTGATGTCGTTGGCCGCACCTGCGTTATCACCGGCGCGCATCTTCGCTTCCGCACGCAACAAGATGGTTTCCGGCAAACGGATCAGATATTCATCCCGGAACAGATTACTTCTGTTTTCCCCGTCTGCAATACCTCTGTATTTATCTGTTGAGATTTTACAAGAGACCGGAAAACACTGCGTCTTTGCCACATCGATGGCATCCTGGCTTTCTCCATCCCTGTAAATGACACTCCAGGGAACAGGTTTGCCGTAATAGGGAGATGTCGGAACATTGCCTAAGAATGTGCGTCTGAATACAGCTTCGGAATTACGCATATCTTTCCCCCATTTACCGTCATAAATGACATCGCGGGTGTACATGGTCGGCATTGTTTGCACAATACCGCGCCCTCCCACATCTTCCAACGCACCGGACAGGTGAGCAGACATCGGGTCTCTGTAAACAGGACCATAAACACGGGTGTATTGCAATTTAGCTTGCCCGTCTTCCGCCTTATAGGCGTCATAATCGATCTGTGCCACCCATATCGCTTCTTTATTTCCTTCCTGGTAGTTCTGGTTTCCTTCCTGGAACAGGTCCCAATAGACATTTCCTTCGATAGGATAACCGGCAGCCGAATATAAATGATCCGGCGTTTGCTGGCTTTCTATGTTTGCATAATAGAAATCAGGATTCTCATCTTTTCTACTGCCAAAACGTTCTGTCATCAGGCCATATACGGAACCGTCTATCACGTCATTACCGTAAGTAATGGCTTTTGCATAGGCAGCGGGAGCTTCCCCGCCTTGTCCGGCTTCTTCCAAAGCGACACCTTTATCGATGTATAACTGACAAAGGTTATGCTGTGCAGCGCCTCTTACCAGACGGCCCGGGCTATTGGTCGTTTCGGGCAGGTCGTTTAAAGCAGCTTCCAGTTCATCGATTGCGAACTGGTATGTTTCAACACGGCTGGTTCTCTTAAAATCATACTGGGGAGTAGTCGTAATTTCGGTAACGATAGGAACGCCTCCGTATAATTCACCCAAGTTCCTATATGCAAAAGCTCTGAAAAAGCGGGCTTGTGCAATCACATAAGCCTTGTCGGCCTCCGAACCCCAGCTTATTTGCGGAAGTTCCGCCGCATACAAAGCTAAATTCGCTTTCGAGATCAATTGATACCAATGTGAATAATTAGTATAATAAACTTCGTTCGACGGATTCAATATACCGTAGTCATTGAAGCGGCTACTACGCCTGATCGTTGCAACATCAAACATATCCGTACCGTTTCCGCCGCGAAAAGCAAAAGCGGTCATATTCTCTTCAACCATGCACGTCATGACCCGTATGTGGGAATAACAGCCGACCAAAACCTGGTCAACCTGTTCAGATGTCGAAAAAGCATTATCCACAGTATAGAATGTTTCAGGATTTTCTTCCAGAAACTTCGAATCATTACAACTACTGAATAGACCTGCAAACAGCAGGCTATAGATACCATATTTTATTAAGTGATTCATTTTCATCTTTCTTATAAATTAAAAACTAATGTTCGCTCCCAATGAGAAAGAGGTCAATACGGGATAAGTGTTCGCACCCACCGTTACTCCGACTTCAGGATCTCCACCTTCCCAATTTGTTATTGTCAACAGGTTCTTTGCCGTAAAGAATACTTTCAAATTGTTGATAAGCATTTTCTTTACCCAAGGTTCACGGAATGTATATGACAACGTCACATCTTGCAGGCGAACAAATGCCCGGTTCTGTAATCCCTGGTAACGGCCTCCATCACCGGAGAATGTAGCAGAAGGATATACATTGCTCTTATTTTCCGGAGTCCACCAGGGGATATAAATTCCATTCGAATTAAACAATCCGGATCCGTTTGTCATGTATGCACTGGTATTGGATTTCATATAATATCCGCCGCCACCGAATGTTCCTGTCAACATAAAATACAAATCCCAGTTTTTATAAGTAACCGTATTGCTCATGTTCAACTTGAAGTTAGGAGTCGTATATCCTAAAATGGTACGGTCTGCAGATGTAATAACGCCATCTCCGTCCAAGTCTTTATATTTCGGAATACCTGCCGTAGCACCATTCGCTTCCATATAGTCCACATCTGTTTCCTGGACAATACCATCCTGCTGATATCCGTAAATTGCGCCTAACGGTTTACCGATAAAACGGCTGTTGGAGATATCATCATCCTCTTTTCCGTCACCGTTCAAATCTTCGCCATAAAGGTGGGTCAGTTTATTCCGGTTCAACCAGAAGGTTACACTTGTAGTCCAATACCAATCCTGCGTAGTGATATTCACCGAACGTACCGTCAGTTCGACACCTTTGTTGTTCACCTGTCCCATCGATGATTTGATATTCTTAAAACCAGTCATAACCGGAATATCTCTCGTGAATATCTGGTCTGTCGTTTTAGAGAAATAGAGGTCCAGATCGACAAATAAACGGTTTCCAAGCCATGCGGACTCAAAACCCGTATTCCAGGATTCCGTAGATTCCCAGCCTAAATTGGCGTTACCCAATGCTTTTTGATTTAAGCCATAAATAATATCACTTCCCCCGAACTCATAACGCACGCCTCCGGAAGAGCCATTATTAATAGTCGACAGCGTTCCATAAGGATCCAGTCCCTGGTTACCATTCTTACCCCACGACAATTTCAATTTCAAATCATCCAGGAAAGAAACAGGTTCCATAAACTTTTCGCCGGTCATTCTCCAGGCAGCACCGAATGCAAAGAAATCACCCCATTTCTGATTGGCACCGAAAACAGAAGCACCGTCACGACGATAAGAACCGGTCAGGAAATAACGATCGTCAAAAGAATAAGAGGCACGTCCCAAATAACCGATATTAGAACGCCGGTTATTATTCATGTCTATTTTTTGAACGGTTGCTTTATGCAAACCATTGAGACCTAAAGTGGTATTCCCATTTGCAGCAAAATCTGTTCCGGTAGTGATTATTTCTTTATATGATTTCCGGTCACGTGTAGCAACGGCTGTCAAATCGATCGTGTGCTTTCCAAACGTATTTTTATAATTCAGAATATTATCGATTACCCAACTGTTTGTTGTATTATTATTTATCTTTCCGTTTGCACGAGACAATAGATCCTGGAATGCAGAAGGAGAATATCGGGTTTCATCATCATAATCACCTTCCTTGACATAATATCCTTCATAATAGAAATCTCCGGATTGAATTTTGCTCAAATTCCCGGCATAATTAAAACGGTAGCTCAAACCTTCCACCCAAGGCAGCTTAACAACCGCATATGCATTTGCACGGAAATTATTCCGGAGATCTTTGTTATCACGGATACTTCTATCGGTATTCCACAAGGGATTTACACCGGATTGTGTATAAGGGAACTTTTCTAATAGTTTCTCTCCTTCATCCCTATACATAACGCCGTATGGAGACATATTTGAAGCCTGGCCCAAGTCGGCACCGGCACCGGAATAATCCGACTTTGTAAATGCCGCATCCACACCGATCTGCAACCAACTGGTTATATCCGTGTTTATCTTGGCTAATGCTGTTATACGATTATAATTATCACCAATGACAATACCCTGATTATCAGAATAAGCAGCGGACAAATAGTAATTCATTTTTTCACCGGCACCGGAAACAGATACTTGATAATCCTGCACCCAACCGGTACGTGTCGAAGCATCAAGCCAGTTGGTTTCCCGTCCCGCTTCCATATTAGCCTGTTCCTGGGGTTTCAACCAGCTTAAATCCGTACTGTTGTTTCTTGCCATAACCGACTCCAGCCATTGTTCACCTTTCATCAACTCCGGTCGATTTTGCCAGGTTTGCATACTTCCCGTCGCATTAAAAGTGATCACAGGTTTACCCATTCTACCCTTTTTCGTGGTAATGATAATTACACCGTTCGCCGAACGGGAACCGTAGGCGGCAGCAGACGTTGCATCCTTCAGGATATCATACGAAGCGATATCATTGGGATTTATATCATTGATACTTCCCATATAAATAACTCCGTCAACAACGAGCAACGGATCATTTGATCCTGATATGGATTTTTGCCCGCGCATCTGCATGGAAGGCTCCCCTCCCGCGGAATTGGTTGCACCGATATCCAATCCGGAAACATTTCCCTTCAAAGATTCCAACGCATTCAAATTGGGCGACAAGGCTATCGGAGAATTTTCCAATTTAACAGAGCTGACAGAACCGGTAAAATCTTTTCTCTTTGTCGTACCATAACCAATGACAATTACTTCGTCCAGTGTTTCCGTATCCTCTTTCAGCAATACATCCACCGTGTTGTTGTTACCTACAACAACTTCCTGGGTCACATATCCGATATAAGAGATTACCAAAACACTCTTCGATGTTACTTCCAATGAATATTGCCCTTCAACATCCGTAATCGTACCGTTAGTTGTTCCTTTCTCAACGATATTTGCACCGATTACCGGTTCGCCATTCTGATCTTTAATCGTACCGGTGATTTTTCTTGTGTTTTGTTGAGTCGAAGAAAGCAGATTTAACGCAGAAAGTACAATCTGCTTGTTTTCTTTAATAATATAACTGATTTTAGCCTGCTGTTTTATCTGCTCCAGCAAATTTTGAATATTTTCTTCATCTGCTGAGATTGTTATTCTGGTATCCAGACCGGACAGATTATCATTGTAAAAAAAACGATAATCGCTGACTTTTTCTATCTCGCGAATAACCTCACGAGTTGATTTGTTTTGCATGGATAAGGAAATCTGCGCAGAAAGTATAGTACCTGAAACAAGGCAAAAACTTCCAATAACAAGTCCTTTCCGAAAGAAATTCTTTAAGACATTCATGTTTTTTAGTGTTCTTCTTTAATTAGTAATAAATTTATCAGGTAACTTTGTGGTGAAATCAAGTGGTGAGAAGCGTGATTTCAATCCAGCAAAATTACATTGCACAAATCTCAGGTGTGTCTATCCGTAGATGCACCTGCGTTTTTTCATAACTCCTTTCTCATAAGCATTTCATTTTTAATTAACAATTGAACTCTCTATTTTCTCTCATCTATTACAATATCACCTCCGACTTTTTTATAAGTAATCGGTGCTGTAAGACTTATCAATTCTATCACATTCTCCAAACTATTATTTTTAATAACTCCGGAAAAACGATAGTGTTTTACCTTTTCAGATGCAAACCTTACCTGAACATTATACAAACGGTCCAGCATCACCGCCACCTCCTGCAACGTCTCTCCCTTAAAGAAGAGCTCATTATCTTTCCACATCCGTGCATAAGCGGCAATATCCTTGGATACTTGCATTTTCCGGGAAACCTTATCAAAACTAAGACTTTCATCCGGCCTTAAAATAACTTCATCTTTTCCTACCGCCGTACGAACCTTTCCTTCAAAGAGTGTAGCTGTCAATTTTTTATCTTCTTCGTAAGCCCTTACATTAAAAGCAGTTCCTAAAGCCTCAACCTCCATTTCTCCAGCTTTGACAATAAAATGACTGGTCGAATCTTTCTCCACTTCAAAATAAGCCTCTCCCGACAAGGCCACCAGGCGGTTCTCTTTCCCGTAATCGGCATTATAGGTCAACTCCGTATGGGAATTTAACCAAACTTTCGTTCCGTCCGGTAGCATGACACTTGCACGCTGTCCCTTATCGACCAAGACTCTATAAGTCCGTAACGGATCGCTTGCGATCTCATCTGCCAAATTCTTATACAGAAAGGCTGTTGTTGAAAAGCCAATTAGAAGAATAACAACAGCAGCATATGATACCCATTGCGGTATCTTCAGCCTGAAAATGGCCTTTCGTTTTTTCTTCTCTCCCATACCGGCATGCATACGAGCCTGTATCTCCCGGAACATACGAGTCTGAACTTCTACCGGAAGACTTTTTTCTTCCGCTTCTATCCAACGTTGCCGGTAATGTTGGAATAGTTGTTCACGCGCCTCCGCTTGTCGAAACCAGGTCAACAATTCATGCTCCCTTTCAACCGGGAGTTCACCGCGCATAAAGCGATCCAGCAAATCTATGTATATATGCTTATCCATGTCTATACTATGTATATCCATCACAGCGGGAAATCACTTACAAGAAGCCCTGTGTTTAACTTTGATTAACTAAATAAAGAAATAGGAGGACCAAACCTTTATCTAAAGGCAGTTTGGAACGTAGGTATTGGAAAGACCGATAGAGTTGCGTTTCTACCGTTTTTTCAGAGATGGATAGTTTTTTGGCGATTTCTTTGTTAGACAGTTGTTCAAAACGACTTAAACGGAAAATTTCCCTTCGCGCAGGAGGCAGGTTTTCTATTAAACTATCAATATATTCACGAAGAGAATCGGCATCATGTTGCTGCTCTTCTATAGCATTATCACTTACATCAAAATTCTCAACATGCAGCGCTGCATGTTGAGATAAACGGAGCTCCGTTTCCTTATACACAAAATGGCGGGCAATAGTAAACAAATAAGCAGTAAATCCCTGTTCCGGTTCTATCTGTTCATGCTTCTCCCATATTTTCAAGAAGACATTCTGTGTCAGATCTTCCGCAAGAGATTTATCAAACAATAAAGAATTAATAAAATGATAAACCTGAGAATTGTAAGTCCAATACAGAGTCTCAAAGGCTTTTTCTTCACCAGCCTTTAAACGTATCAGTAAGTCCTCCTTGATTCTCATTTTACGTACTCTTTATTTTCCCAATATAGGTATTTTTTTATGTTTTTGTTAAGACAATAAGAGGGCATATCGAAATGACAAAATGTTTTTGACATGCCCTCCTTTTTCTAATAGAGAATTGAGTATTTTTTTAGACTCAACTCTCTATTTATCAATTTTATCAATATCCAAACAGCTCCTCTTGCGTCAGCTTCTGAATGGGGCCATATTGGGAAAGACCTTTCATGTCGAGGTTTTTTTCATCGCCCAACACGCAATACGTATAAGTACGGCCTTTTACCCATTTTTCCTGGAATGCTTTGATTTCAGGCAGTGTCATGGTCTGGGCTTTTTCGAACAATTCCTTGCGGCTGTCCGTTGTCAGACCTAAATCCTGTGCATTCAGATAAGACCAGAGAACATCGGATTTCGTGATACGTTCGGTACGCAGACGAGTGATAAGCGCGTCTTTAGCCAGATTGAACGCTTTTTCTGATTCCGGCATATTGTTGATAATCTCATCGAATGCTTTCATGGCATCGATCATCTTATCGTTCTGGGTAGCGATAAACGTACGGTAGACATACGGATATTTCAACTTGGACGGAGTGATCAGGAATGCACCGGCAGAATAGGCCAGACCGCGTGATTCACGCATTTCCTGGAATACGATTGCATTCATACCGCCACCAAAGTATTCGTTGTACATATTCAATGTAGGCTGGATAGCCGGATCAAACTTTTCACCACGATTAGACACGGCAGAATAATAAATCTGTTTTGCATCATACTGGGCAAACAGTACTTTATTGGCCGGAGTTTCCTGCTGCTGGAATTCGATACCTGCCGGAACCGGTTGCAACTGATCGGGGACATTATGATATTGTTTGATAATATCCAGAACTGCCTGCGGTTTTTCCGGACCATAATACAGAATCTTATGCTCGAAAGAGTTGATCTTATGGATACGGTCTACCAGTTCCTGCGGATTCATCTGCTGCAATTCGGCAGTTGTCAACACAGTTGTTGACGGAGATTTCGGTCCCCAGATAGCATACTGGATCAATTTGTTGAAGTTCTGTCCCTGGTTCAGTTTAGCATCGGAACGTTTCTTCAGGATATCGCCAGCCAAATTGTCGTAAGCTTCCTTATTAACCTGTGCATCGGCCAGGATTTCTTCGAACAATGCCATCGCTTTCGGCATATTTTCCTTCAAACCTTCCAGCATTACATACGTACGGTCAGAACCTGGGAAGACGCTGAAATAACAAGCCAGTCTGTAAAATTCTTCGTTGATTTCCTTCAAGCTCTTTTTGGAAGTGCCCAGATATTTCATGTATTCGAAAGCAGTACCCATTGCCTTATCATTATTCGTTCCCATCTCGAAAACATACATCAGAGAGAAAAGATCATTCGATGTATTTTCTTTATACAGGACAGGGATATTCGATTTAGCTGTCAGTTTCTGCAAATCTTTATTGTAATCCAAGAATACAGGTTCGATCGGAGCGACATTGGATGCCTGGATTTCTTTCAGGAATGCGCTTGAACTATCACGATTCATCACGATAGGTGTGATTTTAGGCTTGTCGATTTTCTTTTCGTTCGGGTCTTTGCCTTGTTTCTTATAGATTAAAGCATAGTTATCACCAAAATACTTGTTGGCAAAATCAACAATTTCCTGTTTTGTCACCTTACTCATGCGATCTAAAGAAGCCACCTCATCTTTCCAGTCTACACCATCGATAAAGGAAGACACAAACATATCGGCACGACCGTCGTTACGATCCAACCGGTACATCTGCATCAGCTTATAGTTGTTGATAGATGCCTCCAACAAACCTTCGTCGAAATCACCTTTTTTCAACTTATCGATTTCCGCCAGGAAAAGGTCTTTTACCTCATCCAGGGTCTGGCCTTGTTTCGGACGGCCGCTCATGACAAACGCATTATAATCGGACATTCCGTAAGTACCGGCATAACAACTCAATACTTTCTGTTGCTGAACTAAATCGACATCCAACAGACCGGCTTTGCCATTGTTGATGATTTCACCTGTCAGGTTCAACAGATCCTGTTCCGGAGAAGCAGCTCCCGGGAAACGCCATCCTAATGTAACATTTTCAGCGTCTACACCCAAAACTTCTTTTACCACCGGCGCCTTAATCGGAGATTCATGCGTCACAGGAAGTTTAGGCAGGTTAGGATTCGGTTTCAGATGGCCGAAATATTTATTGATCGTAGCAATCATCTGGTCGGGATCAAAATCACCGGACAAACAGATCGCCATATTGTTAGGAACATACCAAACATTATGGTAGTTCTTAATATTCGTGATTGACGGGTTCTTCAGATTGTGCTGCGTACCGAGAACAGTCTGGGTTCCATAAGGGTGATCGGGGAAAAGGGCGCTCAAAACAGCTTCATACACTTTACGCCCGTCACTGGTCAGCGACATATTCTTTTCTTCATACACCGTTTCAAGTTCGGTATGGAAACCGCGGATTACATTATTTTCAAAACGGTCTGCCTGTATCTTAGCCCAATTATCGATCTGGTTGGAAGGAATATCTTCCACATATACCGTCTGGTCGAAGCCGGTATAAGCATTTGTTCCGGTAGCACCGATAGCAGACATCAGCTTGTCGTATTCATTCGGAATAGACAACTTGGATGCTTCATAGGAAACGCTGTCGATCTGGTGATAAATAGCCTGCCGTTCCGCCTCGTCCGTCGTCTTGCGATAGACTTCGAAAAGCTGTTCGATTTGGTCAAGCAGCGGTTTTTCTTGTTCGTAGTTTTGCGTTCCAAACTGTTTAGTACCCTTAAACATCAGGTGTTCAAAATAGTGTGCCAGCCCTGTAGTTTCAGCCGGATCGTTTTTTCCGCCTACGCGGACAGCAATATATGTCTGGATACGGGGGGTCTCCTTATTCACAGTCATATACACTTTCAGGCCATTATCCAGAGTATAGATACGGGCTTTCAGAGGATCATTAGGGACCGACTCGTATTTAAACGGGGAAGTCTCTGCACATGCAGTAGCCAAGAGAAGAATAAAGGCTAACTGAAGAAACTGAATCGTTTTACGCATATAATTTAAATTTAGATAATTACTGCGTCAAATATATGAAATTTAAAATAAAAAAAGCTCCCGTCCGGGAAAAAACAGGGCTAAAGCCCATTTTTTCCAGACGGGAGCTGGTATGTGTTCGTACAAACGGTAAATTAAAGACCGAAAGCTTCTTTTACTTTATCGACATAATCCAGTTTTTCCCATGTGAACAGTTCCACCTCACAGATGGTCGGTTCCGGATTATAACGGGAAGTAAATGTTTTCGTTACAATCTGCGGTTTACGTCCCATATGGCCATAAGAAGCTGTTTCCAGATAGATCGGATTACGCAGTTTCAGGCGCTCTTCAATTGCTTTCGGACGCATATCGAACAGGTCCCAGATCTTCTCTGCAATCTCTCCGTCTGTCATTTTCACGTTTGCACGGCCAAATGTATTTACGAAGATGTTCATCGGTTTAGCAACACCGATCGCATACGAAACCTGTACCAGCATTTCATCGGCAACACCGGCAGCCACCAGGTTCTTGGCAATATGGCGGGCTGCATAAGCTGCAGAACGGTCTACTTTCGAAGGATCTTTTCCTGAGAAAGCGCCACCACCGTGAGCACCTTTACCACCATATGTGTCAACGATAATCTTACGGCCGGTCAGACCTGTATCACCGTGAGGACCACCGATCACGAACTTTCCGGTCGGGTTCACGTGATAGATGATGTCATCGTTAAACAAGGCCTGCACATAAGCCGGATATTGGGCTTTTACACGCGGAACCAGGATATTCTTCACATCCTCGGCGATCTTTTTCTGCATGGCCAGATCGGCTTCTTCCTGCGTAATGCCTTTCGCTGTGACAAATTCGTCGTGCTGCGTAGAAACAACGATCGTATCGATGCGCAACGGTTTGCCGTTGTCATCATATTCAATAGTAACCTGGCTCTTGGCATCCGGACGGAGGTAAGGCATCAGGTCGTTTTCATTCTTACGTATCTCGGCAAGTTCCCACAACAGGCTGTGTGAGAGATCCAATGCTAAAGGCATGTAGTTTTCAGTTTCATTCGTGGCATAACCAAACATCATACCCTGGTCGCCTGCACCCTGATTGTAGGGGTCTTCGCGTTCAACGCCACGATTGATGTCGCCACTCTGTTCATGGATAGAAGAGAACACGCCGCATGATTTAGCTTCAAACTGGTATTCACTTTTTGTGTAACCAATTTTCTCGATCACGCTACGGGCTACATCCTGTACATCCACGTAAGCACTTGATTTTACTTCTCCAGCCAAGACAACCTGTCCGGTTGTTACAAGGGTTTCGCAAGCAACTTTCGAGTTCTTGTCATAAGCCAGGAACTCATCCAGCAAAGCATCCGATATCTGATCGGCTACTTTATCGGGGTGCCCTTCGGACACCGATTCGGAGGTGAATAAATAACTCATCTTGTTTTAATTGAAAATTGAAAATTGAAAGTTGAGAATTAAAGAGCAAAGCCTCTAAAGCCAACTGCCAATTTACAATTGACGGTTAATAAATCAAATTAAATAGGTGGATTGACGAGGGGAAATTTGCTTTGCCGCGCGGCAGTAAAAGAAGTTGTTTTTAGCATTTTTTCCTGTGGTTGCAAGCAATACAAATCTATCCACATCAATTCGGGCACAAAAATACAAAACAATTGACAATTAGCAACTGATAATCGAAAATTATTTTTTCTTTTTGGTGTTACGCAGCGCTTTTTTATATTTAAACTCCGCTCTCATCTTGGCAGAGCCTGATTTATGCGTTCCACGCAAGAAGTCCGAGAACTTCAGTTTTTTTTCTCCGGCATTTTCATCTTTAGCTTTCTTCTTAAAGACCATGCCGCCCTCGGTTATTATTTTTTCTTTATCATTCATAATCGTTCCTTTAAATCTATTATACGTTCTTTCAATATAGGATGCACGACAAACGGAGCTATTTCGGACAAAGGGTCCATCACAAATTTCCGTTCATGCATGAGAGGATGCGGTAACGTCAGTTCCGCTGTTTGCCGGATCTCGTCATCATAGAGCAGGATGTCTATATCGATGATCCGATCGTGATACGCCCCGTTGCTCTTCTCCGTACGGCCCAGTTCTTTTTCGATCTGTTGGGTAGCCAAAAGCAGTTCCGACGGAGAAAAAGAGGTCTTCAATTTAACAGCCGCATTCAGGAAAAGGTTCTCCGATGCAAAGCCCCAAGGCTCCGTTTCATAGAAACCGGAAAGGGCGAGAACATCTCCCACCCTTTCAGCTAACAGTGCGGCGGCTGTTATCATGTTCCGTCGTTTATTCCCGATATTGGTACCCAAGTTCAGGTATACAATCGCCATAATTCCGTTTTTACAGGATCAGCATGGCATCGCCATAAGCTCCGAAACTATATTTTTCTTTCAAGGCCACTTCATAAGCATCCATGATCTGCTCATATCCGCCAAAAGATGCTGTCATCATCAGCAAAGTAGACAGCGGCATATGGAAGTTTGTGATCATACTGGATGCAACACTGAAATCATACGGCGGAAAGATAAACTTGTTCGTCCATCCTTCAAATTCTTTCAGATGCCCGTCCGTACTTACAGCGGTTTCGATTGCGCGCATGACAGATGTTCCGACTGCACAAATCTGGCGGCCGTTATCCTTTGCCGTGTTTACGACTTCCACCACATCGGCATTTACAACCATCTGTTCAGAATCCATCTTATGTTTGGTCAAGTCTTCCACATCGATTTCACGGAAATTACCCAGACCGGAATGCAATGTCAGGTAAGTAAACTGGCAATCCTTGATCTCAAGGCGTTTCATCAGTTCACGGCTGAAATGAAGGCCGGCGGCAGGAGCGACGACAGCCCCTTCTTCCGTTGCAAAAATGTTCTGGTAACGTTCTTCATCTTCCGGTTCCACAGGCCGGTCAATATATTTAGGCAGCGGGGTTTCACCCAGCGCATACAATGCCTTTTTAAATTCATCATGGTTACCGTCATAAAGGAAACGCAGCGTACGGCCGCGTGATGTCGTATTGTCGATCACTTCAGCCACCATCGAATCGTCTTCACCGAAATACAGTTTGTTTCCGATACGGATTTTGCGGGCGGGATCCACCAATACATCCCACAGACGGAGGTCTTCATTCAGCTCACGCAGCAAGAAAACCTCGATACGGGCACCAGTCTTTTCTTTATTTCCATACAAGCGTGCCGGAAAGACTTTTGTGTTATTGAAGATAAACACATCTTTTTTTCCGAAATAATCCAGCAGGTCTTTGAATACTTTATGTTCGATCTCTCCGGTCTTGCGATTGACAACCATCAACCGGGACTCATCTCTGTTTTTTGCCGGATGGAGGGCGATCAGCTCCTGCGGTAAATTAAATTTGAATTTCGACAGCTTCATAATGCTAATTCTATATTTATTTTATTTTTATTCATTCGGTTTTATTTCTTCTATATTTTCCTCCAGGAAGGCGTCTATATCATCGGGAGACATACATTTATCCAACGTAATGTCACCGATACGGGTACGTTCCAAAGCAATCAGGTGTGCTCCTGACTGAAGGGCAACACCGATATCGCGCGCCAAAGCCCGGATATAAGTACCTTTACTGCAAACCACCCGTATCTTGACTACCGGCAGGTTACATTCCAGCAACTCCATTTCATCGATTACGAGCGTTTTCGATTTCAACTCAACTTCTTCCCCCTTACGGGCCAACTCATACGCCCTTTTGCCCTCAACTTTACAAGCCGAAAAAACCGGCGGAATCTGCTGGATCGTTCCTACGAACGACTGCAAGACTCTTTCTACTTCCTCACGGGTTATATGTTCTGTCGGATAGATCCCGTCTATCTCTTTCTCCAGATCGAAAGAGGGTGTCGTCTCCCCCAATTTAAGGGTTGCGACATATTCTTTCGTCTGATACTGAAACTCGTCAATCCTTTTAGTGGCTTTACCGGTACAGACGATCATCACACCTGTTGCCAGGGGATCTAACGTTCCGGCATGTCCTACTTTTATCTTTTTCACCTTCAGCTTCCGCGACAATTTGTAACGGAACTTATTCACCAGGTCAAAAGAGGTCCACTTTAAGGGTTTATTAAAATATAATACTTCTCCTGCTATAAAATCCATTCTTATTTAAGTAACGTACAGGCGATTGTTATCAAACCTGCAATTGCACAATAGATGGCGAAATAAATCAGTTTCCCTTTCTTCACGATATTGATCATCCACTTGCAGGCGATGCATCCCGATACGAATGCGGCAAGAAATCCGACAACCAGCGAAAGCGTCGGAATATCTCCGGCAACCGCTTCTCCTTTCATCGCTTTCATCACATCCAACAAGGCTTCACCCAAAATAGGAGGAATAACCATCAGGAAAGAAAACTGAGCCAGTTTTGCTTTATTGTTCCCTAATAACAAACCGATTGCAATCGTTGTTCCGGAGCGGGAAAGTCCCGGTATCACGGCACATGCCTGCGCCAAACCGATAATGAAAGCATCCTTCATCGAGATGTTTTCTTTCTGACGGGGCTTCGCATAATACGAAAATGCCAGCAATGCAGCTGTCAACAACAACATGCATCCCACAATCAGCAATCCTGAACCGAAAATATCTTCAACCGTATCTTTGAAGAACAGTCCTACGATTCCGACCGGAATCATGGATATCAGGATGTTTATCACATAACGCGTCTCAGCATTCATCTGAAACTTAAACAACCCCCGGAATATCCATTCAATCTCTTTCCACAGGATAACCAACGTACTAAGTACGGTTGCCACATGGACGACAATCGTAAATGCTAAATTTTCTTCTCCCTGAATGCCAAATAAAGCAGAACCGATTGCCAGGTGACCGCTACTGCTGACCGGCAAATATTCCGTAAGTCCCTGAACGATCCCCAGCACTAAGGCTTCAAACCAACTCATTCTGCTACTTCTTTATTCTTGCTGTTTCTCAATATCCCGAAAATCATCATCACAAAACCGATCACCGTCACAGCCGGAGCCACAACGATACGGCGGGAACTGAATATTTCCGGATTAAATCCGGTCGGGTCCTGCGAACCGCCGCCACTCATCAACATAAAACCGATTGCGATAATAACGACAGAAACAGCAATCAGGATAAAATTGTCTTTTCCAAAAGCGAAATCTCTCTTTGCCATACATTTATATATAATATAATTTATCAACTCCCATCCGCAGATATTTGTTCACCGCTAAAACAGTTGCCGTAATAGAGAGCAAAATCCCCATCACCAACACACCCGCGTAAACAATCACCAACGCCTTTATATCCAGCAACTGAATGAAACCGGACAATTCATTTTGTAAATAATACAACGCTCCCGTCAGCATGAATATTGCAAGGATAGAGGCAAAAATGCCACTAACCACATTATACCGGACAAACGGCCTCCGGATAAAGCCGGGCGTAGCGCCCACCAGCTTCATGGTGTGAATCAGGAAACGTTTGGAATAGATCAGCAACCGTATCGTATTACTAATCAACACAAACGATATTGCCATCAGAATTACCGCCAAGGTCAACAGAATCAGGCTGACACGTTTCACGTTATCATTCACCATCTGCATCATATCTTTCCGATACAATAAATCGGAAACGGAAGTATAGTTCTTTATCTTCTTTTCAATCAGTTTGAGACTGTCCGGATTGGCATATTCCGAATACAGCTTTACTTCGATCGAAGCCTGCAAGGGATTAAAGCCCAGAAACGTTTCGGGATTCTCGCCCAACTCCTCTTCCAGTTCTTTAGCTGCCTGTTCTTTCGATATGTATTCTGTAGATTTGATATAAGGTAATGCATCCAATGTCTTCTGCATCTTCTTTATCTCCGCTTCTTTCTGGTTATCTTTCAGCACAATCGAAAACGAGATGTTTTCCTTTACATATACGGAAAGTTTGTTTCCCAACAACCCCATCAGAAAAATAAGTCCCAGCAGAAACAGTACCAATGCGATACTTATTATGGAAGTCAAGCGAGAATTAAAGAAAGAAACCGAACTAACCTTTTTACTTTCAGCCATTAGACAATACCTTATTGTTGTTGAATAAAGCGGGGAGATGCGTCCAGAGAACACACCTCCCAATTTTTCTGCAAAAGAACAAATAATTTACGAGATAGCGGCTTCTTTACAATTCTTTAACTACAAAAGAGGTTGTGCCAACTGTTTGACACAACCTCTTATTTTTATCTGCATTCGTCCTTCACAGGAGTACCGGCAGAAGAACTTTATTTCAATACTTTAGTATTAATAATACGATCGCTTGTTCGCCTGTCGCAGGATACTTGATGTTGATTGGGAGACGGACTTCCGTCCGCCTCTACAACCTCGCGCGATCTTATTTAGAATTATTTGATTATAATTTTTTATCTACAATCATTATTTCACGATTGCCTTAACAGCATCTTCACCTTCCACGGCAACAACTACTACACCGGCAGGAACAGCAATTGTGGCGTTGTCGGAAGTGATAACAGTATTGGCTACTACCTGACCTAAGATGTTAGTTACTGCAACTTTCTTACCAGCAGCACCTACGATCTGAACAGTTCCGTTACCGGCAACGACCTTGATTTCGGATACTGTAACAGCGTCGTTTGCAGTAGCTTCATCTGTTGTTGTTTCGAAGTAATAGATTCCGGACTGACCGATCTTTTCAGCGATAGCGGCACCTGTACCATTTTCATGTTGTCCATTTTCTGTATCAATCTTAGCCAATACAGGAATACCATTTTCAGATTTAACCCATTTACCTTCGAAGTCAGCAACAGCATCACAAGCAGATTCCAACAGGAACGGTTCGCTTGCAGTCTTGTCATAAGTACCATCAGCATAAGTATTTGTCTTACGCAGAGAGAATGTATGATTTGTATTCAAGTCGCCCTTGATACTGTGACGTTTTACATAGACACCTTCATTAGTTGTTGCATCTACAGCCAACTTGTTCGGATCCAATACGAAACCAGCCTTTGTATATTTTGCATGGCTACCGTTATCTTTAACTGTCATCAAATCATTCAAAGTATAACCAGCATTAACCACATACAAGTATTCTTCATCTCCGTCAACCTGGTGGATACCTTCTACGAAGCCCAGGCGAGTATAGTTGTTGAACTTGTACAAATCAGCATTATCCATCATATTTGTACTTGAGCCGATAGAATCTTCCAGATTTACAAGGAACCAACCTGCTGTATAGCCATTATATGCTACATAGTGAGTTTCACCATCATCTTCTGCATTATCCTTGCTATCCCAGTAGCCGTGAACCATTGTAGGATCGTCGCAAACATAACCGTCAGGAATTGAATCTACCCGCACACCAAACAGATAACGTTGCATCAGAGCGTAGTCATTAACAACTTCATCAACATACAGAGCTGCATCTTTTTCTACATCCATCGTACGACTTTCAAGACCCAGATAGTGGAAGTCCGGATTGATATCCTGGATCAACTGAACTTTATTATGGTCTTTGCAATCTTCAAACAGATAGTTCTTAGCTGCTAACTGCTGATAGATCTTGATATTACTATTCAACTGTACATCATAATCAGCCGAGATATTCACATACTGCGGACGAACTTCGTGAGTTGTATAGAATGCATCTGCAACATCATTCGGCTTGTCATTCAAATCATTGTCACGAAGGTTACCCATCTTGTAACCGGCTTCAACAGCGATCTGCATCCAACCGTTATCCGTATCCAAATCATAAACAGATGTACTCAATGTGCCATCATAAGCAACCGGAGTCGTAGTCGGCATGTTGATATCAACCAGTACATAACAAGTATCCATAATAGCACTGTCATCATCCAGACGAACCTGATTAGCTTTCAGATAGAATACAGCCAATTTCTTGTCTACATTGTTCAGTTCAGACTGTTTAACAGCACGATAGTAATAACGGCCATCAGCAGCTTTAACAGATGCGATATACAGACGGTTATTGTCGATCAAGTTGTTATCCTTAACTTTAATCACATAAGCTTTTCTATGCAACTGAACCAAAGATGTATCTAAATCACCAGACTCATTTACAAACTCAATCACACTACCGAATTCGTTATAGATTGCACCCTGGTTTGTAGGCAGAGTAGCTTCAGCGATTTCGTAATATGTAGGAGCAGAAGCTTCGTCGATATAAGACATTGTGTCTTTAGTACTCTGCAGATACAAATTATCATTCATGAAGTTGTTCCACTTAATCTGATAATTATTTTCGATACCGTTGTTCAGTTCATCTTTCGTAAACATCTTATAACCATGTTCGCGGGTATAAGCAACAGGATCGGTAACTTTTGTGAAAGTCAGAGAGTCTACAACACGCAGTAAATCCGAACGACCAAACATACCGGAAGAAGGAACATAATCATCAGAGTAACCTCCTGCACGATTGATAAAACGATAGTTTACGCCATCCTTTGAATACAGCTGACCTTCAAATACAACACCCGGATATTCGCGATTCTGAATCTTTACGTATTTAGCAGAGTCAGCATCCCCCATCTTTTCACAACCCAACTGTTCAACAGTCCACATAGTAGACGGCATCAAGTCATAACGCTGGTTCATAGCTTCAGTGTCATACATCAGATTTCCAGCCATATTCTTAACTATCCACATACCTTTAGCACGCTGTCTGTCGTTATGGTTAGCCAAGTTGATGAAGTACAAACCGGATTCTTTGGTTGCACGATTCAGGTACTCGAATGGACGGTCGATGGTTGTTTTTACTTTGAATTCACCCTTACCATCCTTCGCAACTGTAATTACTTCTTTATCTACTCCCGGAATCGTTGCTGCAGTCAAAGAAACAGTTTTAGAAGTATAAGATGTATAATCATTTACTAATGTATTGGCTTTAGAATAGTCTGCAGTTCTTGCAAATGAAGTCGTTGCTGCGGATTCTCTCCAATATTTATTAGCATCCCATTCAAAATCAGCCTGAACAGCGGCATTCAATGGCTCAATAACGATACTGTCGTTTGTCGGGAAATATGTAGCACGGAAATAATAACGAGCTTTCATAAATGTGTTATCTGTTGCAATTTCCGGTGTTTTCAGTGCAAACATCACAGCCGGAGATACAGACGGTTTATGAGTATCATCCTGATAACGAGCAGTATCTGCCAACAAATAAGTACCAGCTGCTGTCTGGAAGTTCAAATTGAACTTATTGGCAAGTGGATTCAAACTGCTAACGGTCGATTTAGTAAAAGCCACACCATTAGCATCCAATGTATTAACATTTTCACTTCCATTCAAAAGGACATCTGTTAATTCCAATGCATTTTCTTTAGCAGTAAAATACTGATCTAAGAGAACACCAGCACCTTGTAACTCTTTATTCATCTTAAAAGAGAAAGTATCCTGATTCATCTTGTTGTCAGCGTCCATACGCGTATTGAATTGTTGAGCTGTCATAAAGAACGGAGCTGCAATAACCGGCTTCATTTCTAAGACATCTGTCAAATTATTCAAATCGTGTCCAGCATCAGCAGTATTAACGACCTTCGCTTTTACTAATTTCCACTCAGCTCTATTTCCATCAGGATAAGCAAATCCCATATTTCCTGGATATTCCAATCTGTCATTTAAGGCTGTAACAGTTCCATATTTGGATTTATCACCTGCGACTTCATAAGACAAGTACATAACCTGATTACTACTTTGGTTATGCAGATAAGAATAAACTTTCTGGAATCCTAATACTGCATTATTGCTTGCGTTCACTGTATACCAAGACCATTCAGCAATACCAGCTCTTAATTCTGAAACAGAATCATTTTTGATCACAGAATGATCAAATGTAAGGGCAAGATTAGTTTCTTTATTAATATAAGTGAAGTAGCCACCACTTACACCATCAGGTTTTGAATATTCAATTCTCCATAAAGAAGCATTCAAGGGAGCTTTATCTTTTTTTACTGTACGCAAATAAATCTCGCCTGTTTCATAATCACGTTCCTGAACCAAAACATCCGGATAAGCAGTATCATCATTTTTTACTTCTAATTGATAATACAAGTTACGATCAATGGAATAGACATTTTTAGTCCATTCGCCACCAGTAGCAAGAGTATATTCCCCAGCCCCAGTTGTTGCTGCAATAGCTGCATTGTCTGTGTGATTTGACGGTGCAGACTTTGTCTCAAACGTACGATAGGCACCCTGCACTGTAGCATTAGTTTGATCATTCCAGTTTTGAGCTGAAACAGACCCTGCCACCAGCGCAAGCGCCATCAGAGTAGAAAACTTTTTGTTCATAATCATTTGAATTAATATTAATAATACATATACTAAAAGTTCGATCGATCTTACGGACGTTTCTCGTGTTTTCGTCTTTTAACTAAACTTCTGTATTTTGACGAGAGAAAACGTACGTTTTTTTTAGTCATTTTTGGAGGGTTTGTCAGCCAAAAGCCGTTTTTCGTACAGCTTAATCTATCTAATTGATAAGAAAGGATATAGAAACAAGAAATTTCTTGGAGAAAACAGTTGCAGGTTCAGAAACTATGCTTAAATTTGTGACGAAAATAAACGTACGTTTTCTTTAGTCATTCCATAAACAGCATCTACCTCTTTATTTTTCAATCTCTTACAATCATAAAACAAATACAATTTGCCCATATATTACTAATGTACGCGTGTACATTATATAAAATCCTAAACAATAGATAATCAACCCTATAACTGTGGACACGCCAAATATCAATTCCACCCTAAAAAGCAGGTAAAATAGGCAATTTCAGAGAACAACAGATGCAAATGTTACTTTTTCCTTAAGCAATAATAGTTATTCACATTTCCATCCAAGAAAAGAAAGTGACTTTTCCTCCCAACGATTTTAAATATGAGTTTGCAAGTTTGGAGAAATAGAACCGACCGGTAAGAAAGAGTGAAAGAATAATTCCTATATTTGTAAATGTAATAAAAACAATGACGTATGGACCAGAAAATGTTACCGATAGGCATCAGCGATTATAAGAAACTAATAGAAGAGGATTATTATTATGTAGATAAGACCGATTTTATCCGCCAGATCATAGAAGAAGGCAGTTTGATCACGCTTCTTCCGCGTCCGCGCCGTTTCGGTAAGACGCTGAACCTTTCCACGCTCCGCTATTTCTTCGAGAGGACGGAAGGCAATATCTATCGTCCGCTGTTCAACGGGAAAAACATCGAACAGTGGAAAGACTTCGACCGATATCAAGGTAAATATCCGGTGATACTGGTCACGTTGAAAGACTGCAAGGGTGATACGTTTGAAGAGATGCTTTTACTGTTGGCACGCGAACTGCAGTCGGAATTTATCCGTCACGATTATTTACGGGAACATATCGAACAGAAAGATTATCTGGATCAGTTTGTCCGGTTGCAAAACCGGAAAGCGACTCCTGATGAAATGACTGGTTCGCTCAGACTGCTCTCCGAGTTGCTCACCTCCTATTGGGGCACGCCGCCCCTCGTGCTGCTCGATGAATACGACACGCCGATCCATGTCGCTTTCGATAAAGGCTATTACGACCGTATGATCGGATTTATGCGTAACTTTATGAGTTTGGTGTTCAAAGACAATACGGATATCTTCCGTGGCATCATCACCGGTATCTTGCGGGTCAGCAAGGAATCGATATTCAGTGGATTGAATAATATAGCTGTGTTTTCACTATTGGACCGTCCGGTGTGTACTGCCTTTGGTTTTACGCAAGAAGAGACAAATACCCTGTTAACTGATTATTCATTAGGCGATGAGAAAGATTCAGTAAAACAATGGTATGATGGTTATTTATTTGGGGGATTGACAGTCTATAATCCCTGGTCCGTGCTAAATTATATCATGTATGATGGCGTCTTGGCTCCTTACTGGGTAAACACCGGCTCGGACGTCCTCTTGCGACATCTGCTTGCCGACGGCCCGTCGCAAATACGCATGGGTGTGGAATCACTGATACAGGGCGAACCAATCCGCAGCGTGATAAACGACAAGTTAGCTTTTCCGGATTTGCTGTCAGAAGCATCCAATATCTGGTCATTCATGCTTTTCAGCGGCTATCTGAAGGCTACCGATCCGGTAAAGAACAATGATGACCTGATGGAATATACCCTGCAAGTACCTAATCGTGAGGTCAGAACCGTTTTCTTCACCATAATCCGAAGCTGGATCAATAACGGTCCGGTCAAAAACGACCGCCTGGAGCTGATGCTGCAAGCATTGAAAGAAAAAAACATGCCAATCTTCCAGCGTATCCTGAACGACTTTGTCGTCAATACATTATCATATTATGACACAAGCGGCCGTGAGCCGGAGAAGGTTTACCAAGCCTTCCTGTTAGGTATGCTTGTCAGCAGCGGCGCTTACGAAGTGAGCAGCAACCGCGAATCGGGGCTTGGCCGTTATGACATTCTGCTCCGTCCGCGTGACCTGAGCCTGCAAGGCGTGATCATGGAGTTGAAGCTCTATGATCCGGTATACGACGAATCCGTCGAAAGTGTGTTAGATTCCGCACTTCAGCAGATTGAAGACAAACAGTATGCCGCCACACTTCAGGCAGCCGGCGTCACCGACATCCTCAAAATGGCTATCACATTCGACGGCAAACGTGTCTGGGTAAAGATGGCCTGAATAAGTAAAAAAAAGTTTGTACTTAATACAAATGCAAAAATAAGATACGGACTCAAATATAATCCGTACATTTGCGCATTATGAAAAACGAATTTGATTATCAAGACGTCCCATACGATTTCGCACATTGCTTCAATGACCAATGTACGCAAGCGGACAATTGTTTACGCCACCTGGCAGCAGCCAACAGTACATCTATCCGTAAATTCCTTCCGATAGTAAATCCAGCCTGTTTCCCGAAGGAAGGAGACGATTGCCCTTTCTTCAAATCACAAATCAAAAAACGAATTGCCCTGGGAATTACAAATCTGCTCGATAATGTACCGCATAAAATGGCCCTGCAACTAAGAAGACAGATGGTCAGCCACTTCAAGAAAACACTTTATTACCGTTTCCAACGCAAAGAAAACGAGCTGTTACCCGAGCATCAACTCTTTATCAAACAACTCTTTAAACAGAACGGAATCAACGAAGAACCGGTTTTCGATTCATACAGGGAAAGCTTCGACTGGTAAAAAGTTTCAGTAATATTTTTTCGTGAAACTTTTGTTTCAAACGGTTTCTACCTTTGAAACTTTTGTTTCTTGCCGATGAAACTTTTGTTCCACCGGTCGAAACTTTAGTTTCCTGCCTTGAAACTAAAGTTTCGACCGCAGACACTTTTGTTCCGTGGCAAGAAACACTGAATCAGCACCAATAAAGATTATTCTTCCACCGGTTCCCCGAACAAAGTAGCGGAAGAGGCGCGGTTGATGCGTACCTTTATAAATTGTCCGACGTGATAATTCTTTTTATCGAAGATCACTACCTTATTCTGGCTCGTACGCCCGAACAACTGCTCGCGGGAACGTTTGGAGAAACCCTCGATCAGCACTTCAAAGACTTTTCCGATATCACGTTTATTGCTTTCTTTCGACAGTTGGTTCTGCAGGTCGATCATGCCTTGCAGGCGGCGTACCTTTTCGGCTTCGCTCACCGTATCGGGCAGATGCTTGGAGGCATATGTGCCCGGGCGCTCGGAATATTTGAAGAGGAAAGCACTGTCGTAGCCCACTTCGCGCATCAGTGAAAGCGTTTCCTGGTAGTCCTCTTCCGTCTCGGAATGGAAACCGCAAAAGAGGTCGGTCGAAATGGCGCAATCCGGCAGGATCCGACGGATAGCGGCAATACGATCCAGATACCATTCGCGGGTATATTTGCGGTTCATCACGCTCAGGATGCGGGAACTGCCCGATTGCGCCGGCAGGTGGATCATCTTGCAGATGTTATCGTGCGCAGCAATTACACGCAACGTATCGTCGCTCATATCCTTCGGATGGGAAGTCGTGAAACGGACACGCATCCCGGGAACTTCCTCCGCCACGCGCTCCAGCAAGACAGGAAAAGAAATCTTTTCGCCGTCTTTCTCAAAAAGATAGGAATTCACATTCTGCCCTAAAAGGGTCACTTCTTTGAAACCTTTATCGCGCATATCCCGTATTTCGTTCAAAATGCTATCCACATCACGGCTGCGCTCCCGGCCACGCGTATATGGCACAATGCAATAGGTACAAAAGTTATTGCACCCGCGCATGATGGAAACAAAACCGGAGATATGCACACCTCCTAACTTCAACGGGATTACGTCTTTGTAGGTTTCCTGTGTGGAAAGCTCCACGTTAATCGCCTTTTCGCCATGTTCAACCGCCCCGACCAAGTTCGGCAGATCCATATACGAATCCGGACCGACCACTAAGTCAGCATGATGCACATTGATCAACTCTTCCTTCACCCGTTCCGCCATGCATCCGAGCACACCGACTACTAAAGATTTTTTCTTTCTTTTTAATGACTGGAAATACTGAAGCCGACCGTAAATTTTTTGCTCGGCATTATCGCGAACCGAACAGGTATTGACGAAAATAGCATCTGCATCTTCGATTTTGTCAGTCACGGCATAACCGTCCATTTGCATGATGGAAGCAACAACTTCACTGTCTGCAACGTTCATCTGACACCCGTAAGTTTCGATAAACAACTTCTTCTCTCCGGTTCCGGCTGCGGATTTTAAGTCCACGCCATTTTCTTGATTTGTCATCTCTTCTGTTAATTAATTTTAAATATATTCTTTTGGCAAAAATAAATGCTCAAACACTTGCACAGTTCAAACCGTACCCTTATATTTGCACTTGAAAAACGTAAATTTTTTCATAGTTAAGGTTTTGGTTAAATCGAATAAGGGTGGCTGTGAAGTTACCCTTATTTACTTTTATACCTATTAGACAAAACTAATCTGGCTTATTTCTTTCCCAAAATTATGCAACGCTTCCTGTATTTTCCGAGCCGTCTTTTCAGAGGGATGACGACGGCCTGTCAGATAATGGCTCAACTGTCCTTGATTAACGCCTGTTATACGCGACAAACCTGCTAAAGACAGTTTATCACTATAATACGCAATAAAAGACGGCACATCATAACTAAATTCAAATTCAATATCAGGAAACTCTTTACCCTCTTCTCTAAAGAAATCTCTCATTTCGTCACAAGACATATTAAAATCGCTAATTGCCTCTTTAGCGGTATTACCATCACCAACCAATCCAAAAGGAAGATTATTATCATCCGGCATATATGCACTATATCCGTCATTTCCTCGCTCTATAAAAACTCTAACTTTCATAACTTATTATTTTAGAAGAAGATTTGAAGTCAAAAATTAACCCCCGAATCCCGCTTGATTGATTTTAATGTTCCTGCAGCAACCTCTTGCTTTCCGTGGTTGCTCGTAGTAAAAAACTTCCCTGTAATAGGACTATACCACAATGGATGCCCGGCCCTTTGTTTCTCTGTTTTACGGCATCCCGCGCTTACCAGAAGCCTTTCCAATTCATTATACTTCATATTATTTTGTTTGATTAGCGCACTACAAAGATATTAATATTAATACCATTATTGCATTGCTCCCGAAAATATGATATTAGTTTTAATATCTTTTAATCCTTTATTTTATCAAAACATAAACTCAAGCTTTCTACCGAATGCTACTTCATCCATCTCTCGAAGCGTATAAAAAATCATACCGCATTGAAATACAGAAAAAAGTATTATTTTTGTAAGACTCTTTGTTCTGCAAATAAGGTGGAATTAAAAGTGGAGTGCAAAAATAATCAAAGTTTATGGATAACGCAGGTGATTGGCTATATATTGTGTTCCTGATAATTGCAGGGATCAGCGGCTTGTTCGGTTCCAAGAATAAGAAAAAACGCCCGAAACAGGTGTTGGGGCAACCGGAAAGGGAAATCATTCCCGAGGATGAAGAGGCACCGCAAAAGGGTTTCTGGGACATCTTGCAGGAGATGCAGGAACCGCAACCGAAGCAAAAGCCCGCCAAACCAAAGAAACAGAAAAAACAGCAGGCCGTGCAGCCGACACCGTTCCTGACTGGAGAAAATACGACGGCCAGACAGACGGCTGACGGAAACCGGACCATCCTTCCTCCGATAGAAGAAGATATTCCGCAGACGGATATAGAGTTCAACAACGCCGCTGAACTGCGAAAAGCTATTATTTACACCGAAATACTCAACCGCAAGTATTAATCTATGTTCTTTTTTAATACCTTTGCGCCCGACTGTTAGCTGAATAGAGAATTACTAATATAACAACAAATAATATCATGGCTTTAAAATTTATTACAGCAGAAGAAGCTGCTTCATTCGTACATCACGACGATAATGTAGGCTTTAGTGGATTTACTCCTGCCGGATGCCCGAAAGTTGTGCCGGGTGCGATTGCTAAAAAGGCAATGGCTGAACATGAAAAAGGCAATCCTTTCCAGATCGGTATGTTTACAGGCGCCTCGACTGGCGACAAGTTGGATGGTGAACTGGCTCGCGCAAACGCTATCAAGTTCCGTACTCCGTACCAATCTAACAAAGACCTGCGTGCCTTGCTGAACGCTCACGGCGCCCAGTATTTCGATATGCACCTGTCCGAACTGGCACAGGATTTACGTTACGGCTTCCTGGGCAAAATAGACGTGGCTATCGTTGAAGCAGCCGACGTTACGGAAGACGGCGAAATCGTTCCGACCAGCGGTGTCGGTATCCTGCCGACGATCTGCCGCATGGCTGACCGCATCATTGTTGAATTGAACTGCCGCCACCCGAAAGAAATCCGCGGTATGCATGATATTTATGAACCGGCCGATCCTCCCTATCGCCGCGAAATACCTGTTTACACTCCGTCGGACCGTATCGGTAGCGAGTGCGTGAAGGTTGATCCGGCCAAGATCGTGGGTGTAGTCAAGACTGACGAACCGAACGAAGGAGGTAAGTTCTCTCCGCTGGACGACGTGACGATGGCTATCGGCCAGAACGTTGCGAACTTCCTCGTAGGCGAGATCAAAGCAGGCCGCCTGCCGAAAGAATTCGTTCCGTTGCAGAGTGGCGTAGGAAACGTTGCCAACGCAGTATTAGGTTGCATGGGTGAAAACAAGGATATCCCGGCATTTAACGTCTACACGGAAGTGATCCAGGATGCTGTTATTTCGCTGATGAAACAGGGACGCGTCAAGTTTGCCAGCGGTTGCTCACTGTCTGTCAGCAACGAAGTGATCCGTGAGATCTATGCGAACTTAGACTTCTTCAAAGACAAGATCCTTCTCCGTCCGCAGGAAATTTCCAACAATCCGGAAGTGGCCCGCCGTCTGGGTCTGGTGGCAATCAATACGGCTCTGGAAGCTGATATCTTCGGTAACATCAACTCGACTCACGTTTCGGGTACAAGAATGATGAACGGTATCGGCGGTTCAGGCGACTTTACCCGTTCTGCCATGCTGTCTATCTTCACAACTCCGTCTACGGCGAAAGAAGGCAAGATCAGTGCATTCGTTCCGATGGTTTCACACCTGGATCACAGCGAGCACTCGGTTAAGATCATCATCACGGAATATGGCGTTGCCGACCTGCGCGGCAAATCTCCGATCCAGCGTGCACGTTGCATCATCGAAAACTGCGTTCACCCGGACTACAAACCGTTGTTGACCGAATATTTAGAAATGGGTATCAAGGGACATACTCCCCAGAACCTGAAGTGCTGCTTCGCATTCCACGAAGAGTTGGCTGCCAGCGGTGACATGCACAATGTTGACTGGAGCAAATACAACAAGTAAGAAATAAAAACGGGACTTGTCCCATAAAAAACGGCTCCCGTCCGAAAAAATATAGGACGGGAGCCGTTTTGCGTTTGTACGGGAGGCAATGGCCAAGAGAACAGATTCCGGCATTTCTGCTAAATCAATCCTTTCAAATCCAAATATCCGTATTGTATTTCATCATTGAAACAGAAGATCAAACGGTTATTGTCTTTGTCGTAACAAAACCCCTCGATATCGTAGCCGATTTCAAGTGTCTGAAGATATTTTCCCCGAAGGTCAAATACAAAAAGAGTCGTCGTGAGAGCTTCTTTTGAACTATGCGAACCGCCTAAAGACGTTATAGCAATGATTTTATCACCAGCAATGAGAACATCGTTGAAGAAATCACGCCGATTTGACACTTCATTGTCCCAATCCGGACCGTACACATTATATTTCAAGTTACCATCGAGATCAAGAATCGTCATTAAATCGTTATGGGAAAAACACTCCACAATCACATTTTGCTCCAATGATACGGCAAAACTTGCACGCACACGTTTGATCTCCGGATTGATATAGTTCAAGGGCGTAGTTGCGCCTGTCACCATGTTCCATTTAGCGATGGTGACATCGAAAGGACGACCCGGCTGCGGCCACATAAATGTACCATAGGAAAGCGTATCGTTGACATATATATAGCGCATCGGGATGTAATCACCCAAATCCGCCTTAACTGTATGCGTGTAATTTTGGGGATCAGCCAGGACACTGTCCAAACTGTAGGTAAAGATTTTCTTCTTTCCATGATCCGTCAAATAAAATTCCCGTTTCTTTTCGTTGATGCCGACAGAGCCGAAGTTCGTTATTTCATCCGGTCCCGGTCCCTTCAAGGCGGTACTGCAAATGTGGCGGAAGTTATTTTTGTCGAAGATAAAAACAACCGTATCTTTTGTCCAGTAGTCTCCTATAATCAGATATTGGTCAAGTATGGAAGGCCCCGAATAGCGGCTAATCAAAACATCGCCCATATCGATCTCTTTGATCCGATCGCGCACATTGATTTTATTGTCCCGTTTAGTCTGATAAATTTCCGTTCCGTCTTTTTGGGAAGAGCAGGCGCACAAGGCGAGAAGGAAGAGTATGAAAGGATAGATGGTTTTCATATTTGAAGTATGATTATAAGCGTGTATGAGATGAAGGGTGTGCCAAAAGTTTTAACACACCCTTCATCTCTATTTATCAAGGTTGTTTGCCGATATAAGCCAGGATACCGCCGTCCACATACAGCACGTGGCCGTTTACGAAGTCGGAAGCATCGGATGCCAGGAATACGGCCGGTCCCATCAAATCTTCGGGAGTTCCCCAACGGGCTGCCGGAGTCTTGGCGACGATAAAGGCATCGAACGGATGGCGTGAACCGTCCGGCTGTTTTTCACGCAAAGGAGCGGTCTGCGGAGTTGCGATATAACCCGGGCCGATTCCATTACACTGGATATTGTATTCGCCATATTCGGAAGCGATATTACGGGTCAGCATCTTCAGGCCGCCTTTGGCAGCAGCATAAGCAGACACCGTTTCACGTCCCAACTCGCTCATCATGGAACAGATATTGATAATCTTTCCGTGTCCTTTCTTGATCATGGAAGGGATAACGGCTTTCGATACGATAAACGGAGCATTCAAGTCTACGTCGATTACCTGGCGGAATTCGGCAGCAGACATTTCCGTCATCGGAATACGTTTGATGATACCGGCATTGTTAACCAGAATATCGATCACACCCACTTCCTTTTCAATCTGTGCAACCAAAGCGTTTACCTGTTCCTCATTCGTTACGTCGCAAACATAACCGTGAGCTTCGATGCCTTCCGCTTTATAAGCAGCAAGACCTTTATCCACCAATTCCTGTTTGATATCGTTGAACACGATAGTCGCACCGGCTTGTGCAAAAGCCGTAGCCAAAGCAAAACCGATACCGTAAGATGCACCCGTTACAAGCGCAACCTTACCTTCCAATGAAAAATTTACCATAATATATATAATGTATTAATGTGCGAATATGCCAATGTGCCAATAGAAAGCATCGGACATATTCGCCTCGTTTTTTAATCCGTAATTCAGCATCGCCACATTTGCACATTGGCATATTGGCACATTATTTCAAGTCTGTGATCAAAGAGAAGTCCTGATCGCCATAATCCAGGTTTTCACCGCCCATACCCCAGATAAACGTATAGTTGTGGGTAGCAGCAGCACTGTGGATAGACCATTCGGGAGATAAAACTGCCTGATCGCCCTTCATCCAGATATGACGGGTTTCGTCTACTTCGCCCATAAAGTGGCAGATGGCCTGGTCTTCGGGAATATCGAAATAGAAATAAGCTTCCATACGGCGGCTGTGTACGTGTGCCGGCATCGTATTCCAGACACTGCCCGGTTTCAGTTCCGTCATACCCATCTGCAACTGGCAGGTAGGCAACACCTGGTTCACGATCATCTTGTTGATGTTACGGTCGTTAGACATTTCCAGTGATCCCATGGCTGCCACAACAGCATCCGCCTTAGTTATGATCTTATCCGGATAGTTACGGTGTGCCGGTGTCGAGTTGAAGTAGAACTTAGCCGGATTTTCTGCGATCGGGCTTATAAACTTCACTTCGCGGTCACCTGAACCCAGATAAAGGGCTTCCTTAAAACCGATTTCATATATCTTGTCATCTACCATTACGGCACCGGGACCATGTCCCACATTAAAGATGCCCATTTCACGGCGGGTCAGGAAATAAGGCGCTTTCAACGGTTCGATCGCTTCCAGTTCGATGATCTCGCCCATCGGCTGAACGCCACCGACAATCATACGGTCGTACATCGAGTACACCATGTTCACTTCATTCTCGACAATCAGATTTTCAATCAGAAAGTCACGACGGATACGCTTCGTATCATAATGCTTTGCATCCTCCGGATGTGCAGCATAACGCAATTCATAATTAGTCTTCATCTTCTTATTTATCTGTATTTGATTTTAATTCTTAATTCCTAATTCTTAATTATTTAATCGCATGGTCAGCCTGCACCTTCTCGCCATTCCAGGCCTTCACATTTGTCCACTCGGTATAAGGCCCCGACCAGAACTCATCTGTTGCCGGCAACCCCAGAGGCACAAGACCGAAAGAACAAAGATATACACTCCCCGTATTAATATAAGACTCGGAGATATCGATTTGTTCACCGGTAAAACCTACGCGCAACCAGCCGTTCTTATCGAAGTTAGCAGGGAAACTCATCTGGCGGCGGATAACAGCCGTCAAAGCGCAACGTACCTGCGCCGGTTTGACCAGCTCCGGCAGGATATGCATCAATGCCGCCTGTCCCAAAGCATGAAACGCGCCGAAACGGTAACAGATGGAGCGGCCGACTACCGGGTAAGCGCCTTCCGGAGAGATGAAACGTTCCAATATCTCGGCATAGCGGGAATGACGTTTCAACTGCGTCGGCAGGAAATCCGCCCCTTCCACGTTGTGTTTCTTCATCACGACCAGCACATCCGTCAACATCGGGTGAATCACAAAGCTATTGTAGTAATCCATGTGGAAATCCGCTCCGTCACCATACATGGCATCGCCTTTGTACCAGTCGTCGCGGAACCTTTTCACGCCATACAGCATCCGTTCCATATCGCATTCTCCTGTAAATTCCAGTAAGGCAGCTTCGACAGTCGATGCAAAAAGCAGCCAGTTACTTTCAAACGGTTTGATATTACGGCTCCGTTTCAATTCGGTAATCATCCATTCCTTAGCTTGCGGATCGAGATTTCCCCAAAGCTGCTTCGGAGCACGCAAAAGACCCTGTGCCAGAAAAGCCGCATCGACCAAAGGTTGGGAGGGTTCGCCGAAAACCAGGTAATCGGGAGACTGCGGGTTCACGGCATTCTTCAAACCTTTCACCGTCAGGTCGATATATTTGACGCGAAGTTTTCCTTCCGGCGTATTGTCCGGTCCCAGTTCCAACCAAGGCGCTATGCCGCAAACCAAACGGCCGACAGCTTCCAGATGCGAAAAACGATGTCTGTTTCCCAACGACTCGTAAGGCATGTTCTTCTTCAGCGTGTTATTACTCAGATTGACAAGTACTGGATCAGCAATACGCGTCAGGGTTTCCACCCAAAGAGCACGGTCTTCTTCCCCTGTCGTTTGCTGGGCTTTACCTGCAAACGGCAGGCAGATCGTACAAAGAATTAGTACGGCGATTTTTAAAGGATGTCTCATGGTTTACTATTTAGATTAATTTCTTCAGCCTCATCAATGCCTCTACATAGTAGTAGTCGGCATAGCTAAGCGGAACGTCCACTTCACTGTTTCCAGGCAAGTGTCCGGTCGAATGCTTGAGTACAAAGTTACAGTTTGTTCCTCTCTCTGCCAAATATTCGGGGGAAGATAAAGAACGCACTTGCTGTTCGGCGAAATCCAGGTAACTTTTTGCTTCCTCCGATTTATCTAACTGGCTCAATTCGATCAAGGCGGAGGCCATAATCGCGGCAGAAGAGGCGTCGCGCGGAGCATCCGGGATATTCGGCGCATCGAAATCCCAATACGGGACTTTATCGGCCGGCATATTCGGATGGTTCATCAGGAAATGTGCAATATGCTTGGCTTGTGCCAGATAGGCGGGATCGCCGGTTTCACGCGCCATCATCGTATAACCATAGATGGCCCAAGCCTGTCCGCGTGCCCATGCCGATTCGTCGGCATAACCCTGGTGTGTCATCTTTATATGCGGGTTACCGGTGATTGTATCGTAGGAAACAACGTGATAGCAACTGTAATCATCACGGAAATGGTTGGCCATCGTTGTATTGGCATGCGTCACGGCGATATCATGGAAACGGTTATCTCCCGTCGTCTTGCTCGCCCAAGTCAGCAATTCCAGATTCATCATATTGTCGATGATAACCGGATACTGCCACTTCCCGTTATTCGTAAAATCCCAGGAACGGATCGCTTTGATCGTCGGGTTGAAACGGGTACTGAGCGAACCGGCTCCGGTTACCAGGACATTCTTGTAGTCCGGACTTTGGGTCAGGCGATAGCCGTTGCCATAACTGCAATAAAGCATAAAGCCCACATCGTGGTTATCCGTCACATGCTGCACGTCTTCCAAACGTCCGGTAAACAATTCTGCGTACTTTTTCAATTCGGGAGTCGGGTTGCTTTCATACAAATACCAAAGTTCACCGGGAAAGAAGCCGCTGCACCACCAATAGCAATCGCTGGTTTCCAGCTTGCCGTCCTTAATCGTTTTAGGCAGGCGCCCTTCCTGTTGTTCCAACTCTTTGGCCATCAGCAATGCCTGTTCGGTCGAAGCCTTCAAGCCACGGTCAATCACTTTCGCAAGAGGTTCCTCCTGCGGGGTATTACTACAAGACGACAACAAGAGTGTGGTCGCTAACACAGTTAAACTAAAAAGTTTGTTCATAAATAAAAGATTAGAAAGATTTTGGACAAATATACAGGAATCTCTCCTAAGAAACAGCAAAATCCGGGAATAAAATCAGGAACGACTCCGAATTTCATCGGAGTCAATTGAATAAAAGCATGCAGAGATGTTTGAAACATAAATGTAATGCAATCGTAACATCTCATTCAACCCCATGTAACAGCTTCTTAATCTCTGTTTCGTTCCTTTGCATCAGAATAAAAAGGTAAACAAAGTGAAAAAGTTTTTCGAAAAGATTGTAGAAGGGGGATTGCTTATTAGCGGGAGCGTCAGCAGCTTTACGATTTTGCTGATCGTGTTCTTCCTGTTCAAAGAGGCCGGCGGCCTTTTTAATACTCCGGCCACTGAAGAAGGTTATGTACTTGCCGTAAATGAAAAGAACGATGTCACCAAATTATCGCCGGAGAAGATCATGGATATTTTCGATGGCAATATCAGCAACTGGAAAGAGATAAACGGGATGGACCAGGATATTCTGATATTCCGTTTCTCCGATCTGACCAATTACTACTCCGAAGAAGAGTTAGGCGACGAATTCCAGTATGTGCCCGAGAAAATCAGCGAATTGGTAGCTAAAGAGCCCGGCATCATTGCATTCTTCCCCAAACAATACCTGTTAGAGAAAGGCTTCCAAGGCAGGGTTCTCCCGGAAGAGAAAATTACACCGGGGGAATTTTTCGGCGGGACAAAATGGTATCCGACCTCCACTCCCGCCCCGATATTCGGGTTGGTCCCGCTGTTGTTAGGGACATTGCTCGTCAGTATCGGTGCAATCATCCTGTCGCTTCCTTTCGGTGTGGCCGTAGCGATCTACATGGCGGAGATTGCAAGCAAACGGACACGCGGTTTGCTGAAACCAATCATCGAATTGCTTGCCGGCATCCCGTCTGTTGTTTACGGATTCTTCGGGTTGGTGGTGATTGTACCATTGATACAGAAAGGGCTTCATCTGCCTGTCGGTGAAACGGCTTTTGCCGGTAGTGTAGTCTTGGCCATCATGGCTCTCCCCACTATCATTACGGTTGCAGAAGATGCCATGCGGACAACACCGCGCGCCATGAAAGAGGCAAGTCTTGCGCTGGGAGCAACCCAATGGCAAACCATCTACAAAGTGATAATCCCGTACTCGATTTCCGGTATCACATCGGCTATCGTATTGGGTATCGGACGTGCGATAGGCGAAACAATGGCGGTCCTGATGGTCACCGGAAATGCGGCAGTCATCCCGACTTCCTTCTTTGAACCCGTACGTACCATTCCGGCAACGATCGCAGCCGAACTTGGGGAGGCACCTGCAGGCGGTGCACATTACGAAGCGTTGTTCCTGCTGGGTGCGGTCCTTTTCCTCATAACCTTGATATTGAGTATCTCGGTTGAATATATCTCATCCAAAAGAAAAATCTGATTAATAATATGGCACCTGTACAAAAAGTAGGAAATATAGACGCAAAGAAACGTTCCTCGCAAAAGTTGGCTTTCGGTTTCTTTACCTTCCTGAGCTATTTAGTAGTCGTAATCCTGTTTGTGATCCTGGGCTTTATCATCATCAAGGGAGGCAGCGTGATCAGCTGGGATTTCCTGACGAAAGCGCCTGAAGACGGCATGACAAAAGGAGGAATCTATCCGGCAATCGTCGGAACGTTCTACCTGATCCTCGGAAGCAGTATCATCAGTTTCCCGATCGGAATCATGAGCGGTATCTATATGAATGAATATGCGACAAACGGCAAATTAGTACGCTTCATCCGCATCATGACCAATAACCTGAGCGGTGTGCCTTCGGTCGTGTTCGGGCTGTTCGGTATGTCGCTGTTTGTGAATACACTGGGATGGGGCGACTCTATCATAGCCGGTTCGTTTACACTGGCGCTGATGTCGTTACCGCTGATTATCCGTACAACGGAGGAGGCCTTGAAGAGTATCGATGATTCCTTCCGCCACGGAAGCTTAGCCTTAGGTGCAACGAAGCTGCAAACGATCCGCCGCGTGGTACTCCCGATGGCATTCCCGAATATCATCACCGGTTTGATCCTGTCCGTCGGACGCGTTTCGGGGGAAACGGCACCGATCCTGTTCACTGTCGCGGCTTATTTCCTTCCCCAGTTACCGGGAAGCATTTTCGACCAGTGTATGGCATTGCCCTACCACCTGTATGTAATCTCGACCAGCGGTACGGATATCGAGGCTGCCCGGGGCATGGCCTATGGAACGGCATTAGTTCTGATCGCAATCGTGCTGGTTGTCAACCTACTGGCCAATGCATTGCGTAACTACTTTGCTAAAAAGGTAAAGATGAATTAGACGCATTCATCAAACATTCAGAATTCATAATTCACAATTCATAACTCATATCATGATAAAGATTGATGCTCAAAACGTAGATTTCTATTATGGCGACTTCCATGCATTGAAAAACATATCGATGCAGATAGAAGCCAATACCTCGGTTGCCTTTATCGGGCCGTCAGGTTGTGGAAAATCTACATTCCTCCGTTTATTCAACCGCATGAACGATCTGATTCCAGACACACGCCTGGAAGGAAAAATCTTCATCGACGGACGGAATATCTATGAAAAAGGAGAAAAGGTAGACACGCTCCGTAAAAATGTCGGGATGGTCTTCCAGAAAGCGAATCCGTTCCCAAAGACAATCTTTGAAAACGTCGCTTACGGGCTCCGCGTAAACGGTATTAATGACAATGAATATATTGAAGAGACAGTAGTCAAAAGCTTGAAACAGGTGGTTCTCTGGGATGAAGTAAAAGATAAGCTGAAAGATTCGGCTTTCGCCCTTTCCGGAGGCCAGCAACAGCGGCTTTGTATTGCGCGTGCACTCGCAATCTCCCCTTCTATCCTGCTGATGGACGAACCTACCTCAGCCCTCGATCCGATCTCGACAAGCAAGATTGAAGACCTGGTGCATGAATTGAAGAAAGAATATACCATTGTGATCGTCACACACAATATGCAGCAGGCTGCCCGTGTGAGTGATAAAACGGGATATTTCTATTTAGGAGAGCTGATCGAATACGGAGATACGCGTAAGATTTTTACCAACCCGGAAAAGGAGTCGACACAGAACTATATCACGGGACGGTTCGGATAATTAATAAACTAATAATTAAAAATTAATAGATCGATGAAAGTCATTGAAAAAGAGATAACAACGTTGAAGAATACAATCAACGAAATGTGGGCGCTTGTCCACCAGCAGATATACAATGCCGGTGAAGCCATGCTGACAGGCGACAAGGAACTCGCTTATAAAGTAATCAACCGCGAACGCCGCGTGAATGCATTCGAGCTGAAGATAGACAGTGACTGCGAGGATATCATCGCCCTGTATGCACCGGTAGCAGTCGATCTTCGTTTCGTGCTGGCCATGTATAAGATCAATACGAACCTCGAACGGTTAGGAGACTTCGCCGAAAGTATCGCCCGTTTCTCCGTCAACCTGCCGGAGGGGGAACCGCTTGACCCGGAATTGGTGAAAGACACCCGTGTAGAAGAGATGTTACAAGAACTTCTCTCGATGTTTTCTCTCGCCCAGGAAGCCTTCGAAAAAGAAAGCTCGGAAATTGCGTCTCGCATTTTCATGAAAGATAATCTTATCGACGAGATCAACCATAATTCGACACACCTGATTGCCAACTATATCGAAGCTCATCCGAGCAGTGCGTTGGCTGGTCTTTACATGGCCGGTGTAATCCGCAAGATGGAACGTTTCGGCGACCACTGTACGAATATTGCAGAAGAGCTGATCTTTTATCTGGATGCAAAGGTGATGAAACACATGGGCAAAACAGAAGAGAAATAGTTATCTTTGCAGCCAGAATCAAACACAATCGTAATCGACAATGAAACGACTAACGGCATTCTGGCTGTCAGCCTTCTTTTTATGTACTACATCCTTACAGGCGCAATCGATCATCCCGGAACGGGATTCGTCTGCCATTTCCCTGTTTGAATATGCAACCAAGATTCCCCGGCGGAATAATGTATTCAATCTGAATTTGGAAATGCACGCCTCTTTCAACACATTCTTCACCGGCAACAAGCTGGATGAAGCCGCCTTTCGTTTTAACCATATCAAGCTCGAAGCCGCCGGCGAAGTAAACGACCGGCTCTTCTACTGGTACCGGCAAAACCTCAACCAGGGGAATGAAGGCATGGAGCTGGAAAACCTGCCGGAATCAATCGAGTATGCCTTGATCGGCTACCGCCTCAACGATAAGTTCACTGTCATCCTCGGGAAGCAGGATGCCACCTGGGGCGGGTTTGAATATGACCTCAATCCGTTCGAGATATACGAATACAGCGACATGAATGAATATATGGATTGCTATTTCACCGGTGCAACACTGGCGTACCAGCTGACACCCTCACAGGAATTGCGTGTACAGGTGACGGACAACCGTATCGGCAGCATGGAAGATGCTTATGGCGTGCTACCTGCCAGAATCGAAAAACCACGTGCCCCTCTTTTCTATACACTTAACTGGAACAGCAGTTATCTGGACGAAGTAGTAAACCTCCGTTATTCGGCTACTGCAGGCGAACAGGCAAAAGGGAAATGGATGTATATGGCTTGGGCTGGACACAATGTCTGCTCCGGTCCGTTCGACGGCTATCTGGATGTGATGTACACACGCGGTCCGCTCGACCCGCTGGGCATCCTGACCGAATTGGTTCCGGCTGCCGACGAGGATGAAGAAGGCCCCGTTTGTCTCCGCAACGTCCAGTATCTTTCGTTTGTCGCAGAAATGAATTACCGTTTCCACCCGAAATGGAATGTCTTTGCCAAAGGCATGTATGAAACCGGCTCCATCTACAAAGGCGGAAACAGCGAAGACGCGCCCCCTTCCGGCAAATACCGTACCGCATGGGGCTATCAGGCCGGTATCGAGTTCTATCCGATGGCCGACGAAAACCTGCACATCTTCCTGACAGGGACAGGCCGCTCCTACAGCTTGACGGGAAAAGCGAAAGCGCTGGGTGCTTCCATTGAAAACACAGGGAAAATTTCAATCGGATTTATCTACAAACTTCCATTGTATTAAGAATAAGTCTGTATATTTGTAAACAGAATAATAAACAAAAAAGCAATATGCAAACAGTCAAACAAGACATTATCGGAAAGTTCTCCCCGCATCTATTCTGGGATACAGACCGGGATAAATTAGATTGGGATCATCATTGCGCTTTTATTATCAAACGTATACTGGAATACGGTACTTTAAATGACTGGTATTTACTTTGTCGTTATATTCCAATATCTGATATAGCTTGTATCGCAAAAAAGTTCCGGGATCTCGAGCCTCGGGCTCTCGCTTTTATTTCAACAATATCACACATTCCAAGAGAACAGTTCAGATGCTACACTACAAAACAATCGATCCCGCAACACTGGAACTTCTAAAAAGTCTTCTGGCTATTCCGGAATTTGAAAATCTGCGTCTGGCAGGAGGCACTTCACTGGCTTTACAAATTGGCCATCGAACATCTGTTGATTTAGATTTATTTGGAGCTTTGTCTATAGAGCCGGATGAGGTTCTTGAAATAATCCGTCCTTTAGGAAACATTTCAATTATAAAGAACTCAAAGAACATCCATATCTTCACCATTAACAATATAAAAGTAGATCTTGTAAACTATGGATATCCTTGGTTAGCTCCGGTGAATAACACAGATTTTCTTCGACTGGCAGGTCTGGAAGATATTTGCGCCATGAAGCTGGCGGCAATAACCGGCTGAAGAAGAACCCGAACCACTCATGTTTAGTATTATTGATTGGAATGTGATAAAAGAAGAAATGCAAAAACAGATTTCATCACTTACTTTCTAAATAAAAAGAGGGGATCAAAAACTCTTTTGCCCCTCTTTTATACAAATAACCAATTTAAAACATCAACCCCAACTGATCCCCAGCCTGCAAGTCTACGACCAACATGCCGTCGACAACGGGGAGGGAGACGGATTTCTGGTTGATTTTGATGCTCATGTTGGCTGAATTAGCAGGGAGTTTGATGCGGAAAGTATCAGTCACCAATGCTTTCAAGCCGGCTTCTGTCAGCTGGCCTTCCGACCATTTAGCGGACACTTCGCCACCACCACGCACTTTCAGCCCCTTGAAACTGCCGCTTTTCCAGGCAGAAGGCAGGGCCGGAAGCAATTCGATCCGTCCGGTCTGGCTCTGCACCAGCATTTCGGCAATACCGGCGCAACCTCCGAAGTTTCCATCGATCTGGAAAGGAGGATGTGCACAAAACAGGTTCGGATACGTACCGCCGCCGTTCGTCATATTTGTCTTCCGGTCCACACACGGACGAAGCAGGTCGGCCAACAACTTATAAGCATGGTCGCCATCGTGCAACCGCGCCCAAAAATTGATCTTCCAAGCCATCGACCAACCTGTGCTCTTATCGCCGCGGGCAATAAGCGACTTACGGGCAGCCTCGGCAAGCTCCGGCGTCTGTTCCATTGAAATCTCATTACCCGGATACAGACCGTAAAGATGGGACACGTGACGATGATGGTGTTCTGTTTCCTCATACGGTTCAAGCCATTCCATAATACGCCCATCCTGACCGATCGTCGTCGGCATCAGGCGGGCACGCTTGGCAGACAGTTCGCCGGCAAAATCCGAATCGATACCCAAAATACCGGCAGCCTCGATCGTGTTGGTGAATAACTCGCGCACGATCTGATTGTCCATCGTAGAACCGGCACAGATATGGGCTGTATGGCCGTTCGGCAGCTTATAGCCATTCTCCGGCGAAGTCGTCGGAGCCGTCACCAGATATTTGTTGCGGGGATCTTCCACCAGCATATCCACAAAGAACTGGGAAGCGCCCTTCAAGACAGGATAGACTTCTTTCAGATATTCTTTATCCAATGTATAGAGATAATGCATATACAGATGTTCACAAAGCCAGGCAGCGGAAGTATTGGTCGCCCCCCACGACGGATGCTCGCCCGGAGCTGTAAACTCCCAGACGTTACCCAAAATATGCGTCACCCAGCCACGGGCATTATAATAAGCCTTTGCCGTCCGCTCGCCACTGGCAACCTGTTTCTTGGTCCATTCCACCAACGGGAGATGCAGCTCGGAAAGGTTTGTAACCTCAGCCGGCCAATGGTTCATCTGCAGATTGATATTCAGATGATAGTCGCCATTCCAGGGCGTATTGATCGTATTACACCAAAGCCCTTGCAAATTAGGAGGCAACAGGCCGACGCGGGTAGACGAGATAAGCAAGTAACGGCCAAACTGGAAATAAAGTGCGCCCAGCGAAGGATCGTTATGATCTTCGTTGAAAGCGGCAAGACGTTCGTCCATCGGCAGGTCTTCCCGGGAAGAACGTCCCAGATCCAATTCTACACGTCCGAAAAGAGAACGGTAAGCAGCGACATGTGCTTTCTTCAAGGAGGCATAATCTTTCTTTTCGGCATTCGCCAGCAAAGATGCAACCTTGCCGTCCGGATCTTTGTCGAAATAATCGGTAGCCATGCTGACCAGCAGAATAGCCTCGGAAGCATTATGCACGGAAATCGTAGAATCGCCCGGAGTGACAGTTCCACCTTTCGGCAAAAGGACACGGATACGGGATGCATAGCGAAGGCCTTTCATCTCGAGCGTATCGACTCCATCGGGCAATTGCCCCTGCATCAACAAGTCATTGCCGTCGGCCGTCACCAGATAATGTTCGGGACGATTCATGCTGAAGGAGAAGTTCAAGGCCCTGTCGGCATCGGCAGTCAGACGGATCACGCCCAAATCATCGGCAAAGGAAGTGAAAACCTCACGGCCGTAATTCACTTTCCCCTTTTTAAAAGAGGCAGTCGCAATCGCGTTATCCAGATTCAATTCACGCCGGTAGGCAGAGATCGAGTCTGCCGCATCCTGATAATCATAATCCAATACGAGGTTGCCCAGCAATTGATAACTACCATAAGGGACATTTGCTCCTTGTCCCTGTCCGCTTCCTTCACCCTTGCAGACGAAGGTGTTGTACATCAGCTCCTGCGCCTCATCATTGCGGCCTTCAAAAAGAAGACGGCGTATCTGTGCCAGCGAATAATAAGCCTGCGGATTATCGGTATCCTGTTTGCTTCCCGACCACATGGAGATTTCATTCAAGACAATGTTTTCCGTTTCGACACCTCCGTCCGGCATCAATCCGAGACGCCCGTTACCTAACGGGAATGTTTCTTCCCAAATCTTTGCGGGAGCATCAAAATGATAGGACAACGGCTTGCCCGTCTTTACTTCCGGCATATTGCATCCTGCCAGGAAAAGCAATATGAACGAGAGACATTTTAGTTTCATGGCTATTAAATCTTTAAGTTATTATCAGAAGCTTTGCATATCGCAAAGCTTTTTATAGTATCCGTTCAGTTCGATCAGTTCGTCATGCCGTCCGCGTTCCACAATCGCGCCTTCGTGCATCACGCAAATCTCATCTGCATTCCGGATAGTCGAAAGGCGGTGTGCAATCACGATCGTCGTACGGTTACGCATCAGATTCTCCAAAGCTTCCTGCACCAAACGTTCCGACTCGGTGTCGAGCGCAGAAGTCGCCTCATCGAGGATCAGGATCGGCGGGTTCTTCAGGATCGCGCGGGCAATACTGATGCGCTGGCGCTGTCCGCCGGACAACTTGCCGCCCCGGTCGCCGATATTGGTATCATATCCTTCTTCGCTCGCCATAATGAAATCGTGCGCATTGGCGATGCGGGCCGCCTCCTGTACCTGTTCAAGCGTAGCTCCTTCCACTCCGAAAGAGATATTGTTGAAGAACGTATCGTTAAAAAGAATCGCCTCCTGGTTCACATTTCCCATCAGGCTGCGCAGGTCGTACAGGGTCGCATCACGCACATCCGTACCGTCAATCGTTATGCTGCCTTTATCCACGTCATAGAAACGGGGCAGCAAATCCACCAGCGTGCTCTTTCCCGAACCGGACTGTCCGACCAAAGCCACCGTACGCCCTTTCGGTATCGTCAAGTCAATGCCTTTCAACACCCATTCATGTTGGTACTTGAACCATACATCCTGATAACGGATACTCTCGTTCAAGGCAATCGGTTTCGGGTTCTCCGGATCGTTGATATCGCTTTCCGCTTTCAGTATCTTATCCACACGATCCATGGAAGCAAGGCCTTTCTGGATGGCATAGGACGCTTTGCTCAGATCTTTTGCCGGATTGATAATACTATAGAAAATCACTAAATAATAAATGAAGGTAGAGGCGTCGATCGGACTGTTACTGCTCAGAATAAGCGTACCGCCATACCAAAGCACAATCGCGATCGTAGCCGTTCCCAAGAACTCGCTCATCGGATGCGCCAATTGCTGGCGACGATAAATGCGGTTCGTCAACCGGCGGAATGTCTCGTTGCTCTTCTCAAAACGATCCTGTATCTTTTTCTCTGCATTAAAAGCCTTGATGACCCGCAGGCCGCCCAATGTTTCCTCGATCTGGCTCATCAGATAGCCCCATTGCTGCTGCCCCTCGAACGATTTCCGCTTCAGTTTCTTTCCGACCTGGCCCATCACGTAACCGGCAACAGGCAGCAGGATAAAGACAAAAAGCGTCAACTGCCAACTGATCGCAATCATCCCGATCAGGTAAATCAGGATCAGAATCGGATTCTTAAAGAGCATATCGAGCGAACTCATGATGGATGTCTCGATCTCGTTCACGTCACCCGACACACGGGCAATGATGTCACCTTTCCGTTCTTCCGAGAAAAAGCCAAGCGGGAGCTCCGTGATCTTGCGGTTGATCTGGTTGCGGATATCGCGCACGACTCCCGTACGGATCGGAATCATCGTATAAAAAGCCAGATACATCGTCCCGACCTTCATGAAAGTCGACACAACCAGGAATATACCTAAAATGATAAGCGTAAACGATCCGCCTTTCGTCTCGATCATATCGGACACAAACCAGAAGAAGTTATTTTTCAGCAACTCGGGGGTCGCTTTCCAGGCCTCGAAAGACAGCGGGTTGAACGTCCAGTCGATATATGTATATGTCTCGTCACTAATCTTAAAAAGAATATTCAGAATGGGAATAATTAAAGCAAAGGAGAATAGATTCAATATGGCAGACAGGATATTGAATATCACATTCCACACCATATATTTCTTATAGGGAGGCACAAAGCGCCTCAGTATACGCAGAAAATCTTTCATGTTTGATTGATAGATTGAATTTAGGGCCGCAAGTTACTCAATATCCGGCTTATTCCGGGTATCAAGCGGTATTTTATTTCATTGTCCCCGATTCCTTAGCTGCCGGACGCCGTTCTTTTCACTCGTTCTACGGCTTCCATTAGTTGTCCGCTTGGCGGCGAACGATCGTTCGCTTGGCGCCGGACGATCGTTCACCAGCAAGCGGACGATCGTTCACCGCCAAGCGGACGGTTTATTGTTGCCGGTCGAACGGATAAGAGTCCTAATAGAAAAAGGTAAAATAGTAAGGATAAAACGATAAGATGTGCAACTATATACGTTATCTTTGCATCTATATAGTATAAACAAATGCTATAAAAATATGAAAAAGGTTTCTACTTCTCTACTGAAAAGTATCAACTGGCTACTGGGCGGGATACTTGCGTTATTAGGTTTCTCGGCATGCAACCGGATTGAATATGATATGTACGGTTGTCCACATTCCAATTATACCATAAAAGGGCAAGTGACGAATGAAACCAATATCCCCATTCCCGGAATCCGGATATGTTCTCCATACGGGGAAGACATTCCCTATGCAGACACGCTGTACACGAACAATAAAGGAGAGTTTTCCTATACTTTCGACGGTTTTAGCAGAAGAAATGAAATTCCGCTTTTGCTGACTGATATCGACGGAGAAGAAAACGGAGGCAACTTTGCGCCGGACAGCGTATCGGTTTCTTTTAAAGGAGCGGAACTAACCGGTGGAGACGGCAGCTGGTATTTGGGAGAAGCGACAAAAGAAGTTACAATTGTTCTCAAAAAGAAGAAAGAAGAAAATAATAAATAAAAGCACATGGATAAACGCCCTGGATTGCGAAAACGTCTTGCTTTAGAACTATTCAGAAGTATCCGGAGAAACCGGGCCAAGATACATGAGTTGCGTACGCTCTTCTGGGAGTGTACGCTTCGTTGTAATGCGTCCTGCCGCCATTGCGGAAGCGATTGCCATGTTTCGTCGGCGCATCCCGATATGCCGGTCGAAGATTTCCTGAAAGTCATCGACGAGATCACGCCGCATGTGAACCCGCACCAGGTAATGATCGTCTTTACCGGAGGGGAAGCGTTGGTTCGCAAGGACATCGAGGTCTGCGGACGGGAACTGAACAAACGTGAATATCCTTGGGGAATCGTCTCCAACGGATTGCTGCTCACCCGCGAACGACTGGATTCGTTGCTTGCCGCCGGTATGCACTCCATCACCATCAGCCTCGACGGTTTCGAAGAGGCGCACAACTGGCTCAGGGGCAATCGCCGGAGTTTCGAATGTGCCGTCAATGCGATTGCGATGCTGGCGGAAGAAAAAGAAATCTCGTGGGATGTCGTGACCTGCGTCAACCAGAAGAATTTTAAGGACCTGATGCTGTTCAAAGAGTTCCTGATCGAGATGGGTGTCCGCAACTGGCGCATCTTTACCATTTTCCCGGTCGGACGGGCGGCAGAAACACCGGAATTGCAGATCGACGACAAACAGTTCACCTGGGTCCTTCAGTTTATCCGCCATTGCCGCCACGAAGGAAAGATACACGTAGACTTTGCCTGCGAGGGCTTCCTCGGCAACTATGAAGGCGAAGTGCGCGACCAGATTTTCCACTGCGACGCAGGTGTCAGCACCGCATCAGTCCTGATAGACGGCTCCATTTCCGGCTGTCCGAGCATCCGCGCCAACTATCACCAGGGAAACATCTACAAAGACAGCTTTATCGACGTCTGGAACAACGGCTTCAAGGAATATCGCAACCGGAAATGGGCCCGGAAAGGACAGTGTGCCGACTGCGACATGTTCCGCTATTGCGAAGGCAGCGGAATGCACCTGCACGACGAGAATGGGGACCTGATTACTTGCCATTACAAAAGGATTGGCAATTGAAAATTCTTTCTTATCTTTACCCTCGTAAACTAAAAAAACAACAATCGTACATGAAAAACGCTCTAATCTTATCGGCCTTACTTGCGTTTGGGCCCGTCTGTTTCGCTCAACAGACAGAGAAATATCCATTGGGCAATTATGAGGAACTGACAGACACAAAGCCGCACGACAGTGAGGAAGTCTGGAACAAGATGAAAACGCCAACCGAGTTTAGCTGGGGCACAACGGATATCCGCTATAAAAAGCTGGACGTTCCCGATGTGAAAAAGACAACACGTCTGCAAACAAAAGCCTGGAAAGGCGAAAGGATAAATGCACAGGCTGTGCTGTGGACCAAGAATGACCTGGAAGAGGCAACCATCACGGTAAGCGAGCTTAAGAACGGTTCTTCCGTCATTCCGGCTTCTGCCATCACGACGAATTTTGTACACTATGTCATGACCGACGAGCTGAACAAAGACCGCAAAGGCGGTTGCGGACATCGTGAGAACAAAGCCGAATGGGATTCGTCCGTCGTTGCCGATGTGCTGGACATTGTCAAGATACAAGACATTAAAGCCCGCACGACTCAACCGATCTGGCTGAACGTATGGGTTCCCTCCGATGCCCGCGCCGGGAAATACAAAGGGACATTGACCGTTTCGGGAAAGAATTTCCAGGCGATGAACCTACAATTCGAGGTAAACGTGCTGAACCGTACGTTACCAGCCCCGCAAGACTGGGCTTTCCACTTGGATTTGTGGCAAAACCCGTATTCCGTAGCCCGCTACTATCAGGTTCCGCTCTGGAGCAAAGAACATTTCGACGCAATGCGCCCGATCATGAAAATGCTGGCTAACGCCGGACAACGTGCCATCACGACCAGCATCATGCACAAACCCTGGGCCGGACAGACCGAAGATCATTACGACAGCATGGTCACTCGCATCAAGAAAATCGACGGCACATGGGAATATGATTATACTGTATTCGACAAATGGGTGGAATTTATGATGAACGAAGTGGGCATCAAGGATCTGATCAGTTGCTACACAATGATCCCCTGGGCACTGAGTTTCGACTATTTCGATCAGGCAACCAACCGCGTGCAATTTATCGAAGCCAAACCAGGCGATGCCGAATATGCCGACTACTGGGGTTCTTTCCTGAAAGACTTCTCCCGCCACCTGCGTGCAAAAGGCTGGTTCGAAAAGACAGCTATCTCGATGGACGAACGTCCGATGGAAGCCATGCGCGAAGCCATCAAAGTGATCAAGCAGGCTGATCCCGAATTTAAAATCACGCTGGCCGGCAACTACCATCCCGAAATCCAGTCCGACTTGTATTACCTGGCTATTCCTTACGGCCACAAATTCCCGGAAGATGTAAAAGCCGAACGCGAACGCAAGGGACAGATCAGTACGGTTTACACCTGCTGCTCGGAGGCATTCCCGAACACGTTCACTTTCTCTGATCCTGCCGAAGCTCCCTGGACGGCTCTACATGCCATCGCCGGAGGCTACGATGGCTACCTGCGCTGGGCTGTGAACAGTTGGACAGCCGATCCGCTACGCGACTCCCGTTTCCGTACTTGGGCAGCCGGCGATACATACAGTATCTATCCTGGACCACGTAGCAGTATCCGCTTCGAACGTCTGGTCGAAGGTATCCAAGATTGCGAAAAGATCCGCATCCTCCGCTCAGAACTGAAAGGTAGCAAATTAGACAAATTGAACAAAGCAGTCTCCATGTTTACACCGGAAGGCCTATCCGAGACGCAAAAGTCGGCAGCCGAGATGGTAAATAAACTGAATCAGTTGCTAAATTCGCTGTAATCTACTTTTTTGAGATAACAAAAATCCCCTTGGAGAAGCTTGATACGCACTACAAGGGGATTTCTATTTAAAGACTTAAGTCTCTTTATTTACAAGAATAACATTTCTCTTCTGTTTTCCTTATTTCTCCCGAATAAATATATTAATCGGTGTTCCTGTGAACTCCCAGTTTTCGCGGATTTTGTTTTCCAGGAAGCGTTTGTACGGGTCTTTGATCCATTGGGGAAGGTTACAAAAGAATACAAACGAAGGAACCTGGCCTGCGGGAAGCTGGGTGATATATTTGATCTTTATATATTTGCCTTTCCATGCGGGCGGCGGATAATTCTCGATGATCGGCAGCATGATCTCGTTCAGCTTGGCTGTCGGGATGCGGCGTTTGCGGTTCTCAAAAACCACCTGGGCTGTTTCCAGCACCTTCAGGATACGCTGCTTGGTCAGTGCCGAGATAAACAGGATCGGGAAGTCGGTAAACGGTGCCAAGCGTTCGCGGATCGCATTCGTAAACGTCTCGATCACTTTCTGGCTCTTGTCTTCCACCAAATCCCATTTGTTTACACAGACAACCAGGCCTTTCTTGTTCTTCTGCACTAATGAGAAGATGTTCAGATCCTGGCTCTCGATACCACGGGTGGCATCCAGCATCAGCACGCAGACATCCGAATTTTCGATGGCACGGATCGAACGAATCACGGAATAATATTCCAGGTCTTCGTTCACCTTGCCTTTCTTACGGATACCGGCCGTGTCTACCAGGTAAAAGTTCAGGCCGAACTTGTTATATTTCGTATAGATGGAATCGCGGGTCGTACCGGCAATATCCGTTACAATATGGCGGTCTTCACCGATAAAGGCGTTGATCAAAGAAGATTTGCCTGCATTCGGACGACCGATGATGGCGATACGGGGCAGCTCTTCTTCCAACTCCTCCGGCTTGTCTTCCGGAAGTGTAGCAACAATCTTATCCAGCAGATCGCCGGAGCAAGAACCGTTGATGGCAGAGATACAGAACGGATCACCCAACCCGAACGAATAAAATTCTGCAGCAGCAGGATGCAAATCGAAGTTGTCCGCTTTGTTGGCAACCACAATCACTGGTTTCTTATGACGGCGCAGGATGGCTGCAACCTCGTTGTCCAAGTCCGTTATACCGTTTAATACATCCACCACAAACAAGATCACGTCTGCCTCTTCGAGGGCGATCTTCACCTGTTTGTTTATCTCTTCTTCAAAAACATCATCCGAATTAATTACCCATCCGCCGGTGTCAATCAGCGAAAATTCTTTACCGGTCCACTCCACCTTGCCGTATTGACGGTCACGGGTAGTGCCTGCTTCCTCGTTGACAATCGCCTGACGCGTCTGTGTCAAACGGTTGAACAGGGTGGACTTTCCTACGTTGGGCCTACCAACTATTGCTACAATATTTCCCATAAACAACTTTTTCTGTCTGTGCTGTTAATTAATCCAGCTGGTAACCGAAGTTCTTCAGCATGTTATCCCGGTTGCGCCAGTCTTTTTCGACTTTGACAAACATTTCCAGGAAAACCTTCTTCTCAAAGAAGCGTTCGATATCCTTGCGGGCCATAGCACCTACTTTTTTCAATGCCTGGCCACGATGCCCGATGATGATTCCTTTCTGGGAATCGCGTTCAACAATAATGAGCGCCTTAATGTGAATCAGCTCGGCTTCTTCCTTAAACAGCTCCACTACGACTTCTACCGCATACGGAATCTCTTTCTGGTAGTACAGGAGGATCTTCTCGCGAATAATCTCCGTAACGAAGAAACGGGCCGGTTTATCGGTAAGCGCATCTTTCTCGAAATAGGGGGGAGATTCAGGCATCAGCTCTTCCACCCTGTGTTTTACGTAATCTATATTAAAATTCGAAAGGGCAGAGATCGGAATGATCTCGGCTTTCGGAAGAAGTTCTTTCCATTCGGCAACCATTTTTTCCAGCTCGGGCTGGGTGGTCGTATCGATCTTGTTGATCAGCAACAGGACCGGACATTCCACTTTCTGGACCTTCTGGAGAAATTCTTCATTCTTGTCAATCTTCTCGACGACATCGGTTACATAGAGCAGCACATCGGCATCACCAAGTGCCGACTGCGAGAAATTAAGCATAGACTCCTGCAACTTATAGTTTGGATGCAGGACTCCCGGCGTGTCAGAATACACGATCTGCATATCGGCGGTATTCACGATTCCCATAATACGGTGCCGTGTAGTCTGCGCTTTCGACGTGATGATCGAGATACGCTCTCCCACCAGACGGTTCATCAACGTGGACTTTCCAACATTCGGATTACCGACGATATTAACAAAGCCGGACTTATGCTTGTTTTCCATTATACCCCCATTTAAGATAAATTGCACCCCAGGTAAAGCCGGCACCAAATGCTGCAAGGATCAGGTTATCCCCTTTCTTCAGCCTGTCTTCCCACTCCCAGAGGCAGATAGGAATTGTTCCGGCACTGGTATTTCCGTATTTCTGGATATTGATCATTACCTTATCCATATCCACGCCCAAACGTTTGGCCGTCGCATCGATAATACGCAGGTTTGCCTGATGAGGCACGATCCAAGCGATATCGTCATGTGTCAACTGATTGCGTTCTGCAATCTCAGCTGCCACATCAGCCATATACGAAACGGCATACTTAAAGACATATTTTCCATCCTGGAAAACGAAATGTTCCCGGTTATCCACAGTCTCGTGAGAAGGAGGATAGGCAGAGCCGCCGGATTTCATAATCAGATGCGAATAGCCTACACCATCCGTACGCAAGATTGTATCGATAACCCCAACTTCTTCCGTTGTAGGTTCAAGCAATACAGCGCCACAAGCATCGCCAAACAAAGGACAGGTAGAACGGTCCTGGTAGTCTGTGATAGCGGTCATCTTATCACCGGCCACCACAATAACTTTCTTGTAGCGTCCCGAACGAATATAGTTTGAACCCGTTTCCAGTGCATACAAAAAACCGGCACAAGCACCTTGCAAATCAAAAGTCATTGCATTCTTGCAGCCGGTATGGTAAGCAATTATGGAGGAAGTAGTTGGGAAATGATGGTCAGGCGTAGTTGTAGCCGTCAGGATCACTTCTATTTCTTCCGGATTTACATTCGTTTTTTCGAGTAACTGCTTCACAGCACGTATGCCCATATATGAGGTACCAATCCCTTCGCCTTTCAAAATTCGGCGTTCTTTGATGCCTACACGTGTCATGATCCATTCATCCGTCGTATCAACCAATTTCGAAATGTCTTCGTTTGTCAATACATCTTCGGGAACGTATCCGCCAATACCTGTAATAACCGCATTAATCTTATCCATAATCTTTAAAATAAAAGGACTATATATCCCAATTAAAAAAAAGCCCTAAAAAAACTTTTAGGGCTATTTCTTGGTTTATCAAAACTTAATTCAGTCCGGATAAACTTACACAGCTGCTTCTTTTTCGATAGCCAACTTACCTCTGTAATAGCCGCATTCGCCGCATACAGTGTGATAAATGTGCCATGCGCCGCAGTTCGGGCAAATAGCCATTGTGGGAGCGACAGCCTTGTCATGAGTTCTTCTCTTGGCTGTTCTTGTCTTACCTTGTCTTCTTTTAGGATGTGCCATGTTTTAATTTATTTAATTGTTATCATTCTCAAGTAAACCTTTCAGACCATCCCATCGCGGATCTGTTGCTGTCGATACGTCGTCGTCGATCGTGATATCTTCATCCACGCTTTCGTCTTCGTATTCTTCATCTCCGTCGTCAGTACTTCTGGCAGTATGCTTTTTCAGCTTGGACGACATAGTCTTATTACATTTTCCCGGAGCATGTACGTGCTTCATAGGAATAGCCAATGCAATAAATTCATACAGGAACCACGCCAGGTTAATGGCGCCTTCATCTTCCGGTATAACAACTACTTCGTCACTTTCTTCGGCATATTCTTTACCGAACTTTACCACCAGGCGATTGTGTGTGTCGATAGGGATTTCCATATCGTCCAGACATCTGTCGCACGGAACCATAACAACACCTTCTATCTGAAAGTTCATTTCAAACATCACGGACGACCGCTTTACAGTGAGGTGAACCTTCACTTTGCCCTTCTGGACCTGGTCTCCATCGATGTCCACAAAAAACTTATTCTCCAGTAAGTAGTCAAATTCATGAACTCCCGGAGCGAGATTTTTCAAATCTACATTATATAATTTAAACTTTCCCAAAGCCTTTTAGTGTAAAAACCTTGCAAAGGTACGAAAAAACTAAACACAAATGCAACACCTTCGCAGTTATTTTTTATTATCAGGGATTTTAGCACTTATACTTTCTAAGCTCTATGCGGAAAGTCGTCCCTTTACCGACCTCCGAACTCTTTACAAATATCTTTCCGCCATGATAGGATTCTATGATACGTTTCACCAATGAGAGCCCTAACCCCCAACCGCGTTTTTTGGTTGTATAACCAGGATTGAATACAGTATTGAACTTCGACTTGGGAATTCCTTTACCGGTATCTGTTACGTCAATGCGGACAACTTTATCACGCTCTTCCACTTGGAAAGTAATCTCTCCCTGCCCTTCCATCGCGTCAACAGCGTTCTTTGTCAGGTTTTCAATGACCCAGGCAAACAAAGAATCATTCATCAATACCTGAATCGGTTCAGCTGTTAGATGAGTATAGATCTTGACCTTTGAAGATATGCGCGTGCTCATATAGCTTAATGCCGTACGGATCGAATTATTAATATCGACAGGAGCAGGGTCGGGATTAGAACCTATCTTGGAGAAACGCTCTGCAATCGTCTCTAAACGTTTCACATCTTTCTCCATTTCACTCAACAGGGAAGGATCGATCTCTTTTGTCCGCAAATATTCCACCCATGCGATCAGAGACGATATAGGCGTTCCTAACTGATGCGCCGTCTCTTTGGATAGTCCGACCCACACTTTGTTCTGTTCGGCTTTCTTCGTGCTCGCAAGTGCCAAAAAAGCGATTGCAATAAAGACAAAGACTATTGACAACTGTACATAAGGATAAATCAACAGCCGTTTCAGAATAATAGAGTCGTCATAATAGACATATTGGAACGTTCCGTCTTCCATATCGATCACAATCGTATTCTTGCTTTTCAACTCCTGCACTTTTGCCTTTTCAAATTCTTCCACATTGTTTTCCGGCAGATCTATATTTTTGAGAGACATAATACTGTCCCTGTCGTTACAAAGCACAACCGGGATAGTCGTATTGCCTTGAAGAATTTTCAAAACAAGCGACATGTCCACTGCAGCATCCTTACTCGCCGTAAGCCGCGTAGCCTCTGCCCATACTTCCATCATCTGGCGCTCTTCCCGTGCCAGATCTTTGATCAACATATCGGAAACAACAAGTGAAGCAATCGAGATCAGAATTGCCGTAAAAATAAACACATACTTCAGCCGTTGCCGGGAATCATATATACTTTTCATATCGAAATATTCAGTCAATATATATTGAACGGCAAAGAATAGGGAATATTATAATATGAGCCCAGATTGTCGCTTTACACTTGGCTACATTCACGCTTGTACCAAGCTTAAAAGTCGTTTCCATACATTCCAGACTGTGCGTAGAGAGGAAAAGAGGAAAAGAGGAAAAAAGGATAACCTCTATAAACAGAAAAAGGAGTCAGTTCAAATGAACTAACTCCTCTTCACTTCGCTTT
>NZ_QUGV01000012.1:0-40782 GCF_003479205.1 Parabacteroides sp. AF17-28
ATTTTGTATAACCTTCCACTCCGGGAATTGATGGAATCCAAATTTAGAGAGCCATTAGGGGGGCTTATTGTATAAAACGTATTTTCAAGCCTCAAAAGAGAGCTAAAAGCAAATAAACGTTAACCCACTTTTCGACCGTCAAAAAGGGACTTTTTCCTCTTTTTTGAGCGTTTTCAACAATTACGACCGTCCTCTTTGCCATTGTGACCGTGCTAATGTGTAGTGCACTCGGCACCTCGCGAAGATTAGGACGGTCGCAATGGCGATTGGGACGGTCGTAATTGAAAAGAGGACCGTCTTAAGGGCAAAAAAGCACCTGAATTTCCTTGGGATATTTGGAACGCCGTCCGTTTTATTTTCAAATATTCGATTCTCCAGGAGTTAAGGTTTATCACTTTGCCGGCATTTATGCCTTCCGACAATCAAATTGCACATTTTTTCGAAACGGACTGCGCACCTCGTTTTTCTTGTTGTCAGAAAGGAGGGCTTAAACCGTGAAAAGAGTCAATCCAAAATGGATCAGAATTTCGGACGAAATAGAAAAACCGCCGAAAAGGGGGTTATTGTAAATAATTTATCTGTGAGTTTTAGACAGAAGAACAAAAGAACAAATGATGATTGGCACATTATCACATTGTGTCTTTTCTCATTATTCTCTGATGAGAAAACAATTGTCTGTGTGGTTAAAAACAATTGTCTTCGCATTCAAAAATAATTGTTTTTGCGGTTACAGACAATTGTTTTCTTTTCCGGATATCATTATCGATGAATAAAGAAAAAAGGAACTGTATATATATTTATATTAATATATATGGTAGGGAAAAACCGTTTTCCGTTCAGGATATGAATACAAGCGTTGAACATCAATGTTTACATAAAACCGTTTCTCGTTCAGTATAGAAAATCGATATAGTATGTCTCATTTTGCCTTATATTATCATGTTTGGTATGATTATAAAGAAAGGCAATGCTTACTTTTGTACAACAAGCCACAATTCTTGTCAGATCTGAAACTTTTTTCAAATCCCTCCTGCTTCTTAAGCGCTTTTTTAGAAGTCTACAATAAGACGGACATTCAATTGGCGGCCGGTCAAGTAATTCGGGATTGCGTATTGATGGTTGTCGATGTTCGTGATCCAATAATAAGAGCTTGTATTCTTTATGTCGAACAGGTTGAACACATCGAGTCCCAGCCAGATGTTTTTCAGGTTGCGGAAGAAGCCCCGGTCCATGATCGCATCCGTTCCTCCGGCAAGCTGGTAAGAGAAACCGAGGTCTACACGCTTGTAGGCCGGCGTGCGGAAATAACCGTCTTCATAGCCTGTACGCGGGGCTGTGACGGGAAGGCCGCCGGACAATACGCCTTTCAAATTCAGCTTGACACGCTTGTAGCCGGGGAAATAATCCTGGAAAAAGACCGATACGTTATATCCCTGGCTGTTCGGCATCGGAACATATTTGCTGCCCCGGATGCTCTGTTCCGCCTTCATCAGCGAGAAGCTGATCCAGGAGTCTGTACCCGGAACAAACTCTCCGAAGAATTTGACATCGAGTCCCATCGCATGGCCTTGGGCGCAGTTCTCCCCGTAGTAACGGATTTTCACATTGTCTACGGTGTAAGGATTCAGGTTGTCCAGCTTTTTATAATACATATCGGCGCTGAGCTTGAAGTTACGGCCCGATGCCCGGAAGGTATAATCGCCACCGGCAATGACATGTATGGAGCGTTGGGATTTCAGATTCTCGTTCAGCTGGATGATGCTGTTGCCATATTCGTCTTGTACGGTAGTGCGCAGCTCCTTATAGAACGGAGACTGGTAGTACAGGCCGGAAGCCAGACGGAAAGTCAGGTTCTGGTCGAAGTTCGGAATGAACCCGAGCGAAACACGCGGGCTGAATATAAATTCCTTATTATAGCTCCAATAACTGCCGCGTACACCGCCTACTAACGTGAATAATCCTTGCTTGGTACGGAACTTGAATATATCCTGAAGATAGCCGGAGATGCGGGTACTTTCCAGCTCGTTGTCGGAAAACAGGTTGGCGATTACGTTAACCGTTCCGCCGCCTTGCGGGAGCGAGTAACCTGCGGAATCCCGCTTTTCCCATTCACTGATTTTATCGTTGATTTTCTCCATCTGTACGGTTGCGCCCCACTTCAAGGTGTTGTTCTTCAGGCGGGCGACTCCATAGTGGCCGACGTTCATGATATTCGAATGTAATCGGTTGCGGGCATGCTCGTTATAGCGGGCTACGGACAGCTCTTGCATATCTCCGCCGTTTTCTTCGGCGGCATCTCCCAACCAGTAATCACCGGCAATGTCATACCCTTCCTCTTCTTTACTGGTAAAGGCGGAGGCTTGCAGGCCCAATTCGGTATGTTCGTTGGGGTTATGTTTCAGTGTCAGTGCCCCGAACAGGGTCTCGAACCTGTCCCGTTCCTGTCCGTTCATATACACCATGAACTTTTTCGCATTGGTTGCCGTACCGAAAGACGTCTCCCGTGTATGCGGGATGAATGTATATTTGTTGATCGCTAAGTTACCCAGGAAGTTCACTTCCCATTTAGGGGCAAGCTGGTAGGTCATATAGGTCTGCAGGTCGATGAAGTTCGGGTCGTATTCGGCGTCCGTATCGGTGGTCTTTAACAGCGAACGGCCTGTCTTGTAACGGAAGCCGGTCACTTGTGTGAATTTCCCCGAAGAACTTCCGATATAGGCATTGGCGCCTAACAGGCTGGCAGAGGCCGACCCTTCAAACATTTTGGGCTTTTTGTATGTGATATCCAATACGGAACTCATTTTATCCCCGTAACGCGCTTCGAACCCCCCGGCGGAGAAATTGACGGATTCCGTCAGGTCCGGATTGATAAAGCTGAGCCCTTCCTGCTGTCCGGAACGGATCAGGAGCGGACGGAATACTTCGAGGCCGTTGACATAGACGATATTCTCGTCATAGCTTCCGCCCCGGACCGAGTATTGCGAACTAAGCTCATTGTTGGAGGAGACGCCGGCAAACGTAACGACCAGGCTTTCGATGCTCCCCCCGGCAGGGTCGGGAAGTAGCTTCACCCGGTCGGCATTCAGCGTTTCAAGGGTTGTTGTCTGTTTGCGGATTGCGGTGGTGGTGACTTCCCCCAGTTCGATGGAGGTATAGTTCATCTGGACATTGAGCCGCATGTCTTTAGTTACCTGTGGAATAATCCGTTCTGCCTTGTTGTAGCCGAGGCATGAATAGATAAGCGTGACCGAATCCCCGGTTGCAACCGAGAGTGAGTAGTGGCCTTTTTCATTACTCATCGTTCCGTTCAACGTATTCTTCACCCGGATATTGACCAGCTCGAGCGGGTTTCCGTCTGCATCGCGGACATAACCGCTGATTTTGGCACGTCCCTGTCCGAAAGCCGGTATCGAAAATAATATAAATAGTAGCGCAGCTATTGCACGAATCTTCATAATCTATTATAGTTATAGCTTTACTAACGCAGGAAATAAGGATTTATTTTCCGTATGCCCCAAACTTGTTCATTCTTTTGTTCTTTATCAGCTAAATAATTACCTTTGTTATCTGTTTAGCAATATATATAAAGTAAGATATAAATGGAAAGTTTCGCAACACTGATAAAAAACAGAAGAAGTACCCGTAAGTTTACGGACCGGTTATTGAATCCGGAACAGGTGGAAATGATATTGAAAGCCGCCCTTATGGCACCCGCTTCCAAGCGGAAGAACCCCTGGCAGTTTGTTGTCGTGGAAGACAAAGAGATGTTGGCAAAACTGTCGGAATGCAAACCGGTGGGAGCAGCCTTCCTGAAAGATTGCGCGCTGGCTGTCGTGGTACTGGCGAATGTGATGGAAAGTGATGTTTGGGTGGAAGACGCTTCCGTCGCCTCCATCTATATGCAGTTGCAGGCCGAAGACCTCGGGTTGGGCAGCTGCTGGTGTCAGATCCGGAACCGCCAGACGGAAGACGATGCGGATGCCGCCCAGTATGTACGCGGCCTGTTGAATATCCCGTACCAGTTAGAAGTCCTTTCCATTATCGGTTTCGGATATAAGGACCAGGAACGGAAACCGTTTGACGAATCCCACCTGCAATGGGAAAAGATACATTTAGGCTCATATCCCATGCCGGGCGAAAACGGACCGGAAGAAGCATGAAGATCATCTTTTTAGGTTCCGGCAACCTGGCGACCCGCCTGTCGCTCGAAATGTACCGGAAAGGTATGCGGATCGGGCAGGTATATAGCCATACGCCGGAAAACGCCGAACGGCTGGCTGCGCAGTTGGGCTGCCCCTGGACAACTGTTCCTGAAGAGGTCGATACGGACGCCGACCTGTATGTCTTTTCCCTGAAAGACACGGTGTTGGCAGATGTGATCGTCCGGATCAGGCCGAACAACGGGTTGTGGGTGCATACGGCAGGCAGTATGCCGATGGATGTCTTCAGCGGATATACAGCCGACTATGGAGTCATGTATCCCATGCAAACCTTCAGCAAAGCGCGTCCCGTAGACTTTAGCGTGATCCCCTTTTTCCTGGAGGCCAATACGCCGGAGAATGCCGGCAAACTGCTACAGATAGCCGGAGCGCTTTCCGGGAATGTCCGTTTCCTGTCGTCCGACAAACGTAAAAGCCTCCATCTGGCCGCCGTCTTTGCCTGTAATTTTACCAACCATATTTATGCGTTAGCTGTTAAAATATTACAGGGGCAGGAGATACCGGCCGATGTCCTGCTGCCGCTTATCGACGAGACGGCAGCCAAGGTGCATACGATGACGCCCGCCGAGGCGCAGACCGGTCCGGCTATCCGCTATGACGAGAATGTAATCAATAAACACCTGGCCATGCTGGACGATCCCGATATGCGGTCTGTCTACCAGCTGATCAGCCAAAGCATACATAAGGAGGCACAAATATGAGCAGTATCAATTATGACCTGAATAAGATAAAGGCATTTGTCTTTGATGTGGACGGTGTCCTGTCGTGCGACGTAGTCTCGTTGCATCCCAATGGCGATCCCATGCGCACTGTCAATATAAAGGATGGTTACGCCTTGCAGCTTGCCGTCAAGAAGGGGTACCAGGTAGCGATCATTACCGGCGGTTATACGGAGGCAGTGAAGATCCGTTTCTCCCGTCTCGGCATTACCCATATATATATGAAGAGCGCCGTCAAGGTCCATGACTACCGGGATTTCCTGGAAAAGACAGGGTTGCAGCCCGAAGAGGTGATGTATGCGGGTGACGATATCCCCGACTACGAAGTGATGCAGTTAGTCGGTTTGCCTGTGGCGCCTGCCGATGCCGCACCGGAGATTAAGCGCATAGCCAAGTATATCTCCCATAAAAACGGGGGAGAAGGTGTCGCCCGCGATATCATCGAACAGACGATGAAGGCGCAGGGGCACTGGATGGGAGACGAGGCGTTCGGTTGGTAAGAGAGGAAAAGGAGAGATATTAATTATGAATTATGAGATATGGTATTACCTAATTTAAAGAAATATAAGATCGTCCTGGGCTCCAACTCCCCCCGCCGGCGTGAGTTGCTGGCGGGATTGGATATTGATTTTGAAGTGCAGGTGATCCCCGGCATAGACGAATCATACCCGGAGACATTAAAGGCGGAAGACATCCCTGTCTATCTGGCCCGGAAAAAGGCGGAAGCCTATCTGCAAACAATGCCCGATAACGAGTTGCTGATAACAGCCGATACGATTGTGTGGACCTTTGATGAGATACTGGGGAAGCCGAAAGACCGTGAAGACGCCATCGCCATGCTGCGGAAACTCTCCGGCCGTGTCCACGAGGTCGTAACGGGTGTCTGCATCACGACAAAGGAGAAAACCATCTCCTTCTCCGCCGCATCGGCAGTCTGCTTTGCCGAGTTGGACGACGAGGAAATCATCTATTATGTAGATAAATACCATCCCTTCGACAAAGCCGGCAGCTACGGCATACAGGAATGGATCGGGTATGTGGCGGTCGAAGCCATCAACGGTAGCTTCTACAACGTCATGGGCCTGCCCGTCCGGCTTCTCTACCAGGAGTTGAAGAAGCTGTAAAGAATTGACAAAATTCTATGTTTTAAGGTGATTTATTGAAGGTAAGGCAAATAGGAAGTCTGTACTTTTGTGATATTAACTTTTGAGTATCATGAAAAAGATCTACTATTTGCTTGTAAGCCTGTTTTTCCTGCAGTCCGTCTTTGCGGCGAATGGGAAACAGACCTTTGACGTCCGCCTGCAGAACGGGCTGAATATGAATGTGGAGGTATGCACGGATGGAATATTCCGGATACGGATTACGCCTCGTCCAGCCTTTTCAGAGTCATTGATGCAACGCTACGGCATCATTAAAACGGATTGGGAACCCGTAGCGGTCTCCCCGAAAGACAACAAACAGCAGTTTGAAGTATCGACCGGCGCCTACCGGTTGAAAGTCGATAAAAAGACCGGTGCCATCACCGTCGCCGACCGCAAGGGCCGGGTGATCATCGAAAAAGCCGTCTTCCTGACCTCCGCCGATCCGCTCTGTACGAACTTAGGCAAAGTCATCAACGCCAAATATAAGGATATGAAAGTGCCGAACAACGGTACGATCATCGGCGACGACAGCAGCAAAGGATCATCCAAGGACATGGCGGAAACCGGTGACTATAAAAACACCAGCATCCTTTCCATCTCCCTCAAAGACGGCGAACGTTTCTATGGCGGCGGCAGCACGAGCCGCGACCATATCCAGCACCGCGGCGAACTGCTCCGCATGTGGACCACGTACCAGCACACCGAGATACCGATGCCCTTTATGATCAGCTCCGAAAACTGGGGTGTCTTCAACAATACGACACGCAAGAACTTCTTCGATATCGGCAGCTACCAGCCGGATGTCTTCTCCATCTATAACACGACGGACGAGGCCGACTTCTACCTGATGTTCGGTAACTCGATGCCCGACGTGATCAACCATTACACGACTATTACCGGCAAGCCCTACCTGCTTCCGAAATGGGCGTACGGCTTATGCTTCGGACCGAACATGCTCGAAAACCAGTTCGATATCCTGAACGATGCCGTCCGTTTCCGCGACATGGGCGTACCCTGCGACCTCTTCTGGCTCGAACCCCAGTGGATGGAGAAACGCTATGACTTCTCGACCAAGAAGAAATGGAACTATAAGCTGTTCTCGGCAGAAGCCTATTGGGATTCGACCCGCTATCCGAAGAAGGAGAACCACCGCCTCCTCATCGGCCGCCTGCATGGGATGGGCTATCACCTGGGGCTTTGGCTGTGCGAAGAATATGACCTGAGCATCGCCGAAGAGGATGCATTGGCCGCCGCAGCCGGAAAAGACACTTCCGGGTTGGAACACTGGATGGACCACCTGACCCACTTCATGGACAACGGCGTGGACGGCTTCAAGCTGGACCCCGCCCGCACGATCGACGAACACCCCGGCTTCAACTACTATAACGGACGTACGGATAAGGAAATGCACAACCTGAACCAGGTCCTTCTCCCGAAACAAATGTACAAGATGACGCGCAAGCATACAGGCCGCCGTTCCTGGCACCATTACACCGCCGGCTGGGCCGGAACCCAGCATTGGAGCGCCTCGACCAGCGGCGATAACGGAGGCGGGCGTACCGCCCTCTTCGACCAGTTGAACCTCGGGATGAGCGGTTTCATGAACACATCCTGCGACGTGATGAATGTGAATAAGGACGAAGAATTGCAGAGCCTGCATTTCGGCCTCTTCCTGCCCTGGGTGCAGATCAACAGCTGGTACTCCTTGCACCAGCCCTTCTACTTCCCGGAAAAGGAAAAGAAGATGTACCGCGACTATGTGAAGTTGCGCTATTCCCTCATGCCCTATATCTATTCGGCAGCCCTGGAAGGCGCGCAGACCGGTATGCCTATCGTCCGCTCCATGCCGCTGATGTTCCCCGACGACCGCAAGACGGACGATATGGTCTATCAGTATATGTTCGGCGAGAACTTCCTTGTCGGTATATTCAGCGACTCTATCTACCTGCCGAAAGGCAACTGGATCGACTACTGGACAGGTGAGAAGCTCGCCGGAGGCCGCGAGGTGCAGCATACGGTTCCCGACAACCGGGCCGGCCTGCTGTTTGTCCGCGAAGGTGCCATCATTCCGTTCCAAAAGGAAATGCAGTATATCGGCGAGAAGCCCCTGGACACATTAATGGTGAAAGTCTTCCCCAAAGGAACCACTTCCTACACGATGTATGAAGACGACGGCCTCACCTACAACTTCGAAACGGGCGCCATCGCCGCCACCCGCTTCGAATGCAGGCAAAGCGGGCAAAAGATCGAGTTCACTGTCTTCCCCGTCGAAGGCTCTTACGACGGCATATACCGGTCGCGGACATACGAACTGGAGATCGACGCCCCGCAGCGCCCCACCCAAGTACAGGTAAACAACGTCCCCGTAACCGACTGGCAGTACAGCGACAACAACAAGGTGCTCGTCACCCTGCATCAGGATAACATAACGAACAAGGTCAGTTGCATCATAAATTGAATGATGATTTAGCACATCATTCAATTCAACCTGTTCCGTTCCTCCTTATGATAATGTTCGATCAGATATAAGGTTTTGGCAAGAGATGGGAATATAGGGAGTATCACAGGACGATCCGGATCCCATTCCGGGTCGTCCGTTATTATTTCAGAAAGCGGACCGGCCTGCATAAGCACGGTCTGCGCCGGGGTAACAGCTGTGGCAATAAAGCTTTTTTCGGCAGGTAATAATACAAAATATCCTTCGTCTACTTCTATGACCGGGGCCTGTTCCCTGCTAAGGACAGCCACCTTTCCGGACGAAACAAACAGTAACACATTGCCGGTGTCTTCGGTATTGCATAAAACCTCGCCTGCCTTTGCCATTCTACATTCGAACTGGTTAGGGAAGTGTTTTATCATATTTAATCAATCAGGGTTTATCCGAGCTAAGCATCGCTTTTCGTTTAGGCAGATACTGGAGCATCCCTTTTGAATATTCAATCTGGTGCTTTCCATTATCATCAGCATAGATTACGTAGTATTCGATATCCGGCAACGAGGCGGCCATCTGCCGTGCCTTCTCCAATCCCATCGCCATGAAAGCCGTTGCATAGGCGTCGGCGGTCATGCAGTCGTCGGCAACGATTGTTGCGCTCAACACGCTCTGCTGGGCGGGATAGCCGGTTCGCGGATCGATCGTATGGGCATATTTCTTGCCATCTTTGATGTAGAAGTTGCGGTAGTTGCCCGAAGTGGCGATCGCCCCTTTCCGGCATAACTGGATGACCTCGTCGTACTTGTTCACGACGCCCGTCGAGTCGTCTTCCGGCAGGTTGATACCGACACGCCAGCACGCGCCATTCTGGTTGACGCCCTTCATCATCACCTCGCCGCCTATGTCGACCATGTAATTCTCCACCCCCTCGCGTTCGAGCAGGCGGGCAATCACGTCGCACGAATACCCCTTGGCGATGGCAGAGCAGTTGAGCAGCAGCCTCGGGTCGTCTTTCACCACCCGCCGGCCGTCCAGATGCACCTTTTGGTAACCGACGAACGCCCGCAGGCTGTCGATCATCTCCGGCGTCACGCTCTCTTTCTTGCTGAACCCGAATCCCCAGACGTTGACCAACGGAGCGCAGGTGATGTCGAAAACGCCATCCGAGTTGCGCGAAACTTCCATCGATTTGTTGAACACTTCCGTAAACCAATCGTCCACCTCCACCGTGTCGTTGTTATTGACCTTTGCGATGATCGAATTGGGATTGAACGGATTAAGAGACAGGTTAAATTGTTGCAACTCTGCGTCGATTTTGTCTGTCAGGATCTGCGGCGCCTCATACTTGATGTTGTATAAGGTATGAAACACAGTGCCGCTCTCTTCGAAATATTGCTTTTTACTATTGCATGAAATGAAGGAGATAACTCCTAAAAGTGTCAATAAATGAATTAGCCTATACATTTTTGTATCGTTTTGTGCACAAAGATACAAAAAAACACGTACCTCCCGAAACCCCCAAATCTGCCCGAAACGTAAAAAAGCCCAAAATACGACAAAAGGATAGACTCATTATCAAGCTGTTACGAAACTGCAATAACCCTTCCAAAGAGGTACTGTGGAAGGGCTGTAACCCTCTATTGATAAGGGCTGGGAAGCACTTTTAAAATGACTAATGAAAACGTACGTTTTCATTAGTCATTTTATAAGAGAACATAATTCCTAATATCAATTTAAAACAAACAATCATGGCAAAAAAAGTAAAGCCAGGCAAGCTTCGGGGCAACACGAACCCGAATAACCTGACAGACGACGAAAACGATTATACGCTCAGTATTATCGGCGGCATGAGTTACGGTTTGGATGACGTCGCACAGCTCGTTGTGCAAGACGGCACCACGACCGAATCGAAAGAGCAACTCATCCGTAACTTCCGCCTCATCGCCGAGAAGGGTATCGAGATGGGGTTGATGGGCAACAACATTAACTTCGACTACTTCACCCTCCGCTTCGGCGTGAAAGGCGTCTTCAACTCCGCTAACGAACCGTTCACGCGGCCCAAGCACGAGGTGACCGCCTCGATGTCGGTTGGTCCCGACGTCCGCAAGGCGATGTTGGAAACAATGGTCGAAAACATGGGCCCGGCACAGCATTACGCCCAGATGGACACCATCATCAACACCGTCAACGGCGAAGTGAACAAGAGCCTCACCTCCGGCCAGGTGCTCGAAGTCAAAGGCGTCAACCTCGCCTTGAAAGGCGACGACGAGTCGGTCGGCATCTACATCCAGGAAGTGGGCGCTGCGGACGACACCCGCATCAAAGCAACCGTCGTCCTCAACAACGAACCGAAACGCCTTATGTTCATGGTGCCCGGCGGGTTGAAGCTCGGCAGTATGTATCAGTTGGTGCATATCACTCAATCCGGGGCAGGATCGAACAGCGCATTGTTGCTCAAATCGCCGCGCATTGAGTTCAGTAGCAAGCAATTGAAATGTACCGACGGTACTCCGGATAGTGGAGTGGAACGCCCCGGCATTCTATAAGATAGCCTGATTGCTTCCCACCAATACGCCGTATTGCTTCTAAGCAATAGGGTACCTGTGGTTCTAACCAATAGGGTGCCTATGCTTCTAACCAATCAGTCGTATTGCTTCTAACCAATAGGGCGTATTGGTGGGAAGCAAGGCAATCCGATTACAAATCACAACAAATTATTCATTAAGCATATTAAACAATGAGGACAAGATTACTGATAGCACTCACCCTGCTTTTTACAACTTACCTTTACGGACAGGAGAGAACAAAAACGCTTGATTTAACACAGGGAAGCATTACGATAACCGAAACAGGATATACACAGAATACTACAGGGACTAAACAGGAAACGAAGTTTACAGGCAGTTATGTGATTACACAATCGAACGATGGGACAGGTAATATGATTGATATCAAAAGTGGGACGCATACTATTACGTTGAATGGAGTAAAAGCCGAAAACAGTGAAGCTGATCATTCCCCCCTTTCCCTATCTGAAGGCGTAAAATTGACTCTTTTTCTTACAGGGGAAAATATATTGGGAGGTAATAATAGTGATAAAGCGAAATTACATGTTCCACCTGGTGCAATTTTAACTATTAAGGGGGATGGAAAGCTAACTACTAACTCTCGAAAAGGAGCTGCTATTGGTGGTAACAGCGGTGAAAACTGTGGCATAATAATAATTGAGAGTGGTACGATTGCAATAAGTCTTTGGGCTTCCGGAGCTGGAATTGGTGCAGGTGCTGGAAGTCCTACCCCAAATACAGGTAAAATAATAATTAATGGTGGAAATATAGGTTGGAACTCAAATGAGAATTCTCCAACAGGGGCCTTTATCGGTGGTGGCGAAGGTTGTGATGGTGGAAATGTTACAATCAATGGAGGTCATATAAAAGCATCATGCTCTGCGAGCGGTGCCGCTATTGGAGGCGGTAAGGGTGGTGGTGCCGGAGAAATTACCATTACAGGAGGGCTGGTGAAGGCGTATGGAAGACATGGTAGCCCCGTTATTGGCCCCGGTGCCGATTATACAGATTCAGGCTCTGGTGGTACAATTACGATTTCCGGAGGAGTGGTGGATGCATCTGCTTATGACCAAAACAACACTGTCCCTATAGGAGGAACCAATACGGCAGTTGAGATCACGGGTAATGCGGTTGTCTTTGCCTATAACACAGAAAGTGATGATGATAATAATGTCGGGATAAGCAGCACAACAAACGATGCTAAATGGGAAGGCATCGTGTTTAAGGGTAAGACTGGCAAGATTTATGGAGATAAGATGACCTTGAGTGAGAGTGTGGTCATACCCGACGGTTTTACATTGACGGTAGAAACTGGCAAGACACTGGAGGTGGAGAAGGATGCGATTGTGGTGAACAAGGGGACGATTACGAACAATGGAACGCTGGAAAATAGCGGGACTATTGTGAATAAAGGGACTTTCACCGGGACTATGACATCCGGTAGCAACAGCGTAGTAACAGCACTTGCCTTATCGGCAGATATGTTTGTTCCTAACCCCATACCGGATTATGTTTATACCGGCAAAACGATAGAGCCGGGGGTGACGTTGAAAGGGGGACTTGGCAATGAGGATGTTTATAGTGTGTCGTATTCAGATAACACCAATATCGGAAAAGGCAATATTACGGTTACGGCCAAAAGCAATACATGGCTTACCGGTGATCCTTTGACGCTATCTTTTACTATAAGCAAAGCCCCTTTGACCGTCGCCCCTAAAGAGGGACAGATTCTCTATAAAGGGGAGACGATCGAGTATGAGACATACGGGGAGATAAAAGACAAGGCTGTGGCGTTCAGCGGTGCGCTTAGTATCAGTAATAACGTTATCGACAAAGGCACGCTTGCACTGACAACAGAGAGTGCAAATACTTATGACCTGAAATTCCTCACAGGCGTAACAGCTACTCATTTCGATATAGAGCCCAGTGCCGCAGACGTAACGCTTACCCCGAACGGCAGTAACGACTGGTTTACGACTACGGATGGGATTACTTTTACGGCCCCTGCCGGGTTCACGATAGCACAGGTAAACGGCGATGCTTCTACCCCGACTTACGGTGAAAGCTTTGTCTTTGCCAATACCGAAGGAACCAACACCGTCTCCTACAACCTGAAGAGGGAAACTACAGCACAAACCGTTTATGGCAGCAAGACAAAAGAGGTTAAGATCGACCATACCGCCCCGGTACTATCATCCGAAACCCCGGCAATCGACAAGCTGAAAGCAACCTTCACCCTGACGGATGCCACAAGCGGTATCGCTTCCTACAGTTACAAGCTGGATGGCGGTACAGAGCAGACAGAAAAGGTAGAAGATGCACCAAAGAACAGCTGCCAGCTTGTTATAGAAAACACTACTGCCGGTCCCCACAAGTTGGCATTGACAATTACGGATGTCGCCGGGAATACGAAGACCTACGACGACCTCTCTTTCAACCTGCTGGCTGACCTGACCGTTACTCCGAAGAGCGGGCAGAAGCTCTATAAGAATGAGCCGATCTTGTATGAAGTAGCCGGCATTCTCGGTAGCGACAAACCCTTGGATGGCGCATTGGCGTTAGATGGGAATGACACTGATGGCACCAGGACCATCAAACGAGGATCGCTTACCTTAGCGGATGGGTATGATACTAAATATGCCCTGACCGTCGTCGAGACCATTACGGCCACTTATGTCGATACCGACCCCTCCACGATAGATATCACGTTGGAAAAAGCCGGTGGCAACGATGGCTGGTACACCAACGAAGGCGGCATTACCTTCGCCGCTCCCGCCCCCGATGACTTCGTGATCGCCCTCACAGGCAGCGAACTGAAAGACGCCCCGGAGTATGGCAGCAGCTTTACCTGGTCGACCGAAGGCAGCTATACCGTCAAATACAACCTGCGCCGCACCACGACGGAGATCGTCTACGAGAAGACCAAGTATGTGAAGTACGACCATACCGCCCCGGCCCTGAAAGACGGTGCCCCGACAGTCTCCTACCTCGAAGCCACCTTCACCCTGACCGACGCCACAAGCGGCATCGCCTCCTACAGCTACACGCTGGATGGCAGCACAGACCCCGCCAACGTCGGGCACAATGACAATGTAAACAGCGCCCCCGAAGCCTCCTTCACCGTAACCGGCACCGCAGGCAGCCATACCCTGTCATTGACCGTGAAAGACGTCGCCGGCAATGAGGCCACCTACGCCGACATCACCTTCGAACTGAAGGACCGCCCCGTCCCGCCACCCGTTCCCCCCGTCACTCCCGGCGGCGACACCCCTGGCGGTGATATCCCTGGCGGCGATACCCCCGACGACCCAACCTCCAACGCCGCCATCAACGGCGAAGTACAGGTAAAGGCCCTCGGCTCTACCTTATATATATACACCCCGAAAGAAGAAACGCTTTCCGTCTACACCCTCACCGGCCACCTGTTGAAACAACAGCGCACCACCGGCAGCACGGAACACCGCCTCCCCGCCGGCTTGTATCTCGTCCGGGTGGACGGCAGAACCTATAAGGTGGTGATCAGGTAGAGGATGATTTAACGGTCTGTAGAGATGCACGGCCGTGCATCTCTACTCGTGCCGCAGGCTCTCTTTTGCCGTCCGTTTCAACGGACGGTTATAAGGATTAGGAGGCAGAGCCTCTTCCTCTGTGGGCTTTAGCCCCTTTTATAAAGGGCTGTCCTGTAAATCATTGAAAGGGGTTGAAACCCACAGAGGAATCCGGCAAAGCCGAGGACTTATCAATCCGTTCGTTGAAACGAACGGCAAAAGAGAGCCTGAGGCATGGGGCAGCGCCCCATTAAGAGATATACCGTTAAATCATCATTTGTTCTTATGTTCTTTTGTCCAACCCTCCCTATATTCCAATTAAATCCCTATCTTTGTCCATACATTAATTTATAACAAATTACAACTATGACAAAATTAAGTAACCTTACGCCCAAAGTCAACCAGCCCGCCAAAACCGGCCGGGTACGGAAAAGCCAAGCCTTATCCAATCATGACAACTGGAACCCCAACAAACCTTTCCATGTTACCCAAGAGGAACTCTGGAACCATATTCATGAGATCGAGCAGGGGCCGTTTATGACCTTAGATGAGGGTTTCAAACAGTTTGAACAATGGAAAGCGGAATTCCTAAGAAGTCGATTATAGCAAGCAGTGTTTTTTGGGAAAGTTATAGCAATGTATATGAACAAGGCCTTGACTTATTTGGATATTTCCAAGCAGAAGCTTATATCTGTAAGATAAAATCTGCTTTGTACGAATTAGACAGGACTTATCCCTATTACCCCGAATGCCGTCACTTGACTACGAAAACCCGTATGTACCGGAACATCATTCTGGATTCCCACCTGATTATTTACCGTATTTGCGAGGAGCGCATTGAGGTGTTGGACATCGTTCATGCCGCTTCCAGCATCAAACGGATCAAGCAAACCAGGAATATCCATATAGACTAAAAAACTATGGGATGTGGCAAAAGCAAGTCCTGACGCTTTAGTGTGTCATTGCGGGCTTTTGTCACATCCCTATATTTTTATACAAACAAACTCAACACCAAAGCCAACCCGAATCCCCCTAACGCGATGATCGTTTCCATGACTGTCCATGATTTGAGTGTTTGGACCTCTGTCAGCCCCAAGTATTTGCCGACCAGCCAGAAGCCGCTGTCGTTGACGTGCGAGAGGATGGTGGCGCCGGAGGCGATCGAGATCACAATCAAAGCGCAATGCATATCCGAAAGGCTATAGGCACTCAGTATAGGGCCGACAATCCCGGCTGCCGTAATCATCGAGACTGTGGCAGAGCCCAGGATGATACGGACTGCCGCTGCAATGATAAAGGCGAGTATGATCGGTGGGAACTGTGTTTTCGAGATCAGTTGTGCCAGTACATCGCCGACGCCGCTGTCGATCAACATCTGTTTGAATGCTCCTCCCGAACCGATAATCAGGATAATCATGCCCGCCGGAGCCAGTGCTTTCGTACTGATGTCGAGCAGCTCTTTACGGGTGTAGCCCCGCTGTGTGCCCAATAACCAAGCGGCGATCAGTGTCGCAAGGATCAGCGCCGTGAACGGATGCCCCAGGAAAGAGGTCACTTCGTAGAAGATTCCTTTCCCCATATATCCCAGCTTGATAAACAGTTCGACCATCGATTTAATCACCATCAGGAACAGCGGGATGCCGATAATGGCAGACACCATGCCGAAGGAGGGGAGGGAATGGGCTTCGTCCGTCCGGTCCCCTTTCTCCAACTCTTCCATCACGTGGGGCGGCGGAGCGACATATATCTTGTTTCCTATGTATTTCCCGAACAACGGGCCCGCTATGATGGCAACAGGCAAGCCGATGATCGTCCCGACCAGGATCACCCATCCCAAGTCGGCCCCTAACATATCGGCAACCGCCACCGGACCGGGCGTAGGCGGGATAAACGTATGTGTCACAGCTAACCCCGCCAACAGGGGAATGGCATAGAATAAAGTCGATTTCTTGGTGTCTTTCGCTAATGCATAGACGACCGGCACGAGGATGATGAAGCCCACATCGAAGAACACGGGGATCGCAATCAGGAATCCGGCGAACGACAGGCTCCAATGCGCCTTCTCTTTCCCGAAACGGCGGATCAGCGTCTTGGCTATCGCTTCCGTCCCGCCGGATGCTTCGAGTATCTGGCCGAAGATGCTGCCGATGCCGACAACTGTTGCCACAAAACCCAATGTCCCGCCCAGGCCGTTTTGGATGGAGTCGGTCACCTTCCCTAACGGCATGCCGGAGGCGATACCTAAGAACATGGCCGTGATCAGCAGCGAGAGGAAGGGATGCAGTTTGATCCATAATACCAGTACCAGCAACAGTCCGATAGCCAGTACCGTGACTAACAGTAAAGTTGCCGGATCAGCCATGGCGGGTATCCTCCATATAAGCACCCTTCATCGGCGAAACGCTGTTGCGGGTGAAAATACTCAGAATACCAGTGTTGAAGCGTGGAGCGGGTTGCACCCAATTCGCACGCCGTTCGGAGAGGATCGCTTCCATCTCTTCGGGGCTTTTAGGGATGCCGCCGGTTCCGGTAATGTCGAGCCTGCGGGCGGGGATATCGATACGGATCAGGTCGCCGTCTTCTACCAGGGCGATGGGGCCGCCCTCGGAGGCTTCGGGGGAGACATGACCGATGGCGGGGCCGCGCGTGGCACCCGAGAAGCGTCCGTCTGTGATCAGGGCGATTGTTTCGATCAGTTCGGGGTCGGAGGCAATGGCCTCTGTCGTGTAGAACATTTCGGGCATACCGCTTCCTTTGGGTCCTTCGTAGCGGATGAAGACGGCTTCGCCCGGCTGGATGTCTTTGGTCAGTACGGCTTGGAGGGCGTCTTCTTCGCAATCGAATACGCGTGCTTTCAAGGTCGCCTGCATCAGTTTGGGCGAGATGGCGGCGTGCTTGACGACGGCGCCTTCCGGTGCGAGGTTGCCCGTCAGGATGGCGATGGCGCCTTGTGCCCGGATCGGGTTATCGAGGGGTTTGATGATGTCGGATATTTTTACGCCGAGGGCCTGCAGGTATTTACGGCATCCTTCGTAGAAGCCGCTCTGCTTCAGGGTGTCGAGGTTTTCACCTAACGTTTTGCCCGTTACGGTCAGTACGTCCAGATGCAGGAACTCTTTGATCTCTTCCATGATGGCGGGGACGCCACCTGCATACCAGAAATATTCGCCCGGCCAGAAACCGCTGGGGCGGATGTTGAGCAGGAACGGGATCTTGCGGTGGATCTCGTCGAACAGTTCCGGGGGCAGTTGGATACCTAATTCGTGGGCGATTGCCGGCAGGTGCAGGAGGCTGTTGCTCGAACCGGCTATGGCGGCGTGTACCATGATGGCATTCTCGAATGCCTTGCGTGTCATGATGTCCGATGGCTTCAGGTCCTCTTTGGCCAGTTCGGTCACCCGGTAGCCGGCTTGGCGGGCCATCTCTTTCAGGTAGTGGATTTGTGTCGGGATCAGGGCTGAACCCGGCAGGGCGATCCCCAATGCTTCGGCCATGACCTGCATCGTGGAGGCTGTCCCCATAAAGGAGCAGGCGCCGCATTCGGGGCAGGCATCCCGTTTATAGACCATGAATTGCTCTTCACTGATCTCCTTCCGTTCGTATTGGGCGCTGTAGGTGCCGATCTGTTCGAGGGTGAGCAGGTTCGGGCCGGCTTTCATGATGCCTCCCGGTATGAAGACGGCGGGCATGTCCAACCGTGCGATCGCCATCAGGTGGGCGGGAACGGATTTATCGCAGCTGGCAATGTAGACGCCTGCGTCGAAGGGGGTTGCTTTTACGTGGATTTCCATCATGGCGGCCATGATGTCGCGGGAGACGAGCGAGAAGTTCATGCCGTCGTGTCCTTGTGCTTCCCCGTCGCAGATATCGGTCACGTAGTAGTTGGCGGCCCGGCCTCCTCCGTCATTCACGCCTTTGCTGGCTTCGGCGACCAGCTGGTCGAGGTGGGCGCTGCCGGGATGGCTGTGTCCGTAGCTGCTTTCTACGATGATTTGCGACTTACCGAGGTCTTCGATGCTCCATCCGCTTCCTAACCGGAGCGAATCCAATTCCGGAGCTAATTTACGTAATTGTTGGCTTTTCATGGTATATATTTTTACAATGTCTGATAGCAGGTCCGGATATATAGCGTTGCCGGCTATTATTATCCGTTGAAATAGAGATGCTCGATCAGTATCTTGGTGCCGATAGCGATGAGTATCAGGCCGCCGATCAAGTCCAGTTTGAGGTTGATCTTACGGCCGAAATGGTTACCGAAGTAAACGCCGAACGCCGAGATCAGGAATGTGACTACGCCGATAGTCAGTGCCTCCAGCGCGATGGCCGATTCCAGGCAGGCCAGCGAGATGCCGACAGCCAGTGCATCGATGCTTGTCGCAATGCCCAAGCCGCAGAGTGTCTTGTAGCACAGTGGGTTTGTCTTGCTGTCTTCTTCTTTCTCCCGGGTGCTTTCATATATCATTTTGCCTCCCAGGTAGAGCAACAGCAGGAATGCGATCCAGTGGTCGAATGCCGTGATATATTTCTTGAAGCTCATGCCCGCCAGATACCCTGCAAGGGTCATGCCGGCCTGAAAAACTCCCATCACACAGCCGATCTTCAGCATGTGGCGATGTTTATAGTTTTGTATAAGAGCCCCTCCAGTAACAGAAACTGCGAGACTGTCCATTGACAATCCCACAGCCAGTAATACTATTTCTATAAATGACATAAAACAATCATATCTCTGTTTCTATTTTGTATTTGTTCCTGTTCGGGGAATCCCTTGATATCAGTTCTCCGATGAATCCGGCCAGAAACAGTTGGGTTCCGACTATCATTGCGGTCAGGGAGATGTAGAAATAGGGTGAATTGGTTACCAACGGCCTCAATTCGCCGGAACAGATAGAGATCAGCTTCGCGCTTAGCACGATTACCAGTGCTACGAAACCGATAAAGAACATGACGCTTCCCCATAGCCCGAAGAAGTGCATCGGCTTCTTGCCGAACTTGGACGTGAACCACAGAGTGATCAAGTCCAGGTAACCGTTGACAAAGCGGTCCAGCCCGAACTTGGTCGTTCCGTATTTCCGTGCCTGGTGCTGCACTACTTTCTCGCCGATCTTGTTGAATCCGGCAATCTTGGCCAGATAGGGGATATAGCGGTGCATGTCGTTATACACCTCGATGTTCTTGATCACGATATTCTTGTAGGCTTTCAGCCCGCAATTGAAATCGTGCAGGTTCTTGATGCCTGAGAATTTACGTGCCGTTGCATTGAACAGCTTGGTAGGGATCGTCTTTGTCAGCGGGTCGTACCGTTTCTTTTTCCAGCCGGATACCAGGTCGTAGCCGTCTTCGGTGATCATCCTGTACAGTTCCGGTATCTCGTCGGGGCTATCCTGTAAATCGGCATCCATTGTGATGACCACGTCTCCCGTAGCCAAGCGGAAACCGCAGTTCAAACCGGGGGATTTTCCGTAGTTGCGGCGGAATTTGACAGCCCGTACCACATCGGGAGCTTTGCTCTTTAATGATTCTATCACTTCCCAAGAGTTGTCCGTACTCCCGTCGTTAATAAAGATTACTTCGTAACTGAAATTATGTTCTTTCATCACCCGCTCTATCCATGCAAACAATTCGGGTAGAGACTCGGCTTCATTGTACAGTGGTATAACTACTGATATGTCCATTATTTGTTTTTATTTGCTTCTTATTGTTCTTCCGGCACCGGACCTGCTGTTTGCTTGCGGCAAACCAGCGCTGCTACCGGTACGGATAATATGATTCCGTAAAATATATTATTGAAAATACCTTGAATAGCCATATGGATGGGAGTGAAGTTGGTACGGCTGATTGCGTCGATCACTTCACTGCTGACATTTGCATTCTTTAGTGCAATCATTGCCTGGTTCATCGTGTTGCTGATGAAGTCGGGCGGAGCGATAAACTGGAAGAAGATGAAATGTTCGATCGAAACGATTAATGCCGCAAAGAAGTACAGCATGATCCCGAATCGCCAGGCATGAAAAAAACTGATATTCCCACCGATATCCTGCCGGTAGCGTTTAGTCATGTAGTAGGCGATAAAGGGGACGGCAATGCATAATAGTTCGTATATATAAATGAGTGCCGGGATGGAATATCCGAAAATAAGGAACAGATATTTGATTACCCAAAAGATTCCCATAGCCAAGCCATAAGACATCGCACTTTTCAACAGTAAACCTTTATTCTCTTCCATGACAATGCTGTTTTTATGTTCTCATCAGCAAAATTAATCCTTTTGCGAGAATATGCAATACGATATAAATAAAAAAGAGGAAGCTTCTTCATAAAACTTCCTCTTCTTATTACCTGACAATTGACAATTTCTACTTGTCAATTCTTTTGAGCCTCTTGTCGGATTCGAACCAACGACCCCGAGATTACAAATCACGTGCTCTGGCCAACTGAGCTAAAGAGGCAGGTGGGTAAGCTTACTACATCGCGCCGCTACAACCAAGTACCCTTGCTGCGGTCAAGCCCTGGGGGATTCCGAGGGAGCATGCCGTGTAGGACTTACCCGGGTGCAAAAGTAGATATTATTTTTTACAAAGCAAGCGCTTTTCTACCTTTAGCGTAATATTTGTTTCTAATAGCTTGGAAGCCTTTTATTTCTGTAATGGTTAAAAAATATGTAATGCCGAGATCGCCTGTAAAATGGTATTGCAGTACTTAATTTGTTCTTATGTTCTTTTGTCTAAAACATCCCGCTTTCCGGATATTATACCGGTAGACAAGGCAGGCTGTGATGAAATAGAAGATGCACTGTACCCAAAGAGTTATGTATTCCGACTGTATTTCTACCATCGAGGCACCCATCGAGTTCAGTTTGACGTATGCCATTGTGGCCGGGGCTGCCGGGATCAGATAGTGCGTGAGCTTCCAGTACCAGGGCATCAGTTCTAATGGATAGGAAACACCGGAGAGGAAGATCAGGCCGACGGAAAAGAATGCGATCATCAATAAGGGAGCATCACCATCGGTGAAAAAGAGTGAGGCAGTCAGCCCGAAGAAGCTGGTGGCCATTAAGAAAGGGATCATCAACATAATAATATACAGGGGATGCCCGATATCCGGAAGCCCGAACATATAGGGGATCAGTCCCAGGAGGAAGAGGGCGAAGACAGCATAAAGGATGCCATAGACAAACGTTTTCCCGATCACCACCTGCGCCATCTGTCCGAAGGAGAGATTAACGGGTGTTCCGGCCAGACGGACGATCGAGCCGCTGTGCCGTTCGTCACCGCTCACCATGCCGATGACCATAAGGAGGGTCTGGAACATGATAACGATAAGGACGGCAGGTATCAGGTAAGTGCCGTAACCTTTGGTCGGATTGTAGAGGGTTGTACCCACGACGTTGACCGCCTGAGCTGCCGACAGTTTCGCGGCTGACTGGCTGGGGAGAAAGACAAGCATCTCCGGCCGGTAATCATCATTCAAAGCCAGCATGGACGAGGCACTGGCTTCCTGGAGGGCAAGGTAATAGAGGAAGGCGCTTGTCGATTCGTAGACAATAAAGATGGACTGCTCACCCCTGCCGACACGATCCTCGAAGTCTTCCGGGAGATACAGGATGCCGGCCACGAGGTCTTGTTTCATCATATCGCGGGCTTCGGGATATTCGACGCTTGTTGTCACGATATTGACCTGTGGGGTGGCATTCAGCAGGCGGACATATTTGCGGCTCAGTTCGCTATGGGAACGGTCGACAACGGCAACCGGGACTTTGCGCACCAGGTCCGGGGCATACATATAATTATACAATAATCCGTACATGAATATGCCGCCCATCAGTACGAGCAGGATGGCAAAACTGCCGGCAATCGTCTTGAACTCTTCGCGTATGATAGATAGTAATTTCATATTCATCTCTATTTATTCGTGTTATCGGTATTCCAGGACCAGCTTTCGACCGGCAACGCCCACTTGGGTGAAAGAACCGCTTTCTTCAGCCGAGGCAATAATAACAGCGCCGGAAGCAGAAAGGCTGCGAGTGCAGCGAAGTTGACCCATGTATAGGCAAAGCCGTAATCTCCATAAAGGAGGTTCTGATAGATTTCGGTAAAGTGACGGACGGGGAACAGGTATGAGGTGTAATAGACCGGCGCATACATCGAAGGCGCAGGAAAAGTCACTCCGGAAAGCGTTGCCCCGAGCGATCCTACCATCGACACAATGCTGATAATCAGACTAAGCGCGGGAAAGAGGGAAAAGATAAACAGGCCGAGGGCTTGCGTGGAGATGACAAACAGAATCGCCGTTCCGTTAAGCGGCCAGAAGCCACAGCTGAAAGGGATGTGCATGACACCGAACATCACGTAATTTGCCAAGATACTCATCAGGCTAAAAATGACGGTATAAGGCAGTAGCTTCCCGCCTACCGCCACCACTATATTGCCGCCTGCCGCCGGGAGCCACTCGCGTCCGGTCCCGAACTTGATCTCGCTGCCGACAGCATAGACTGTGGTCAGTAGGATAATGACCTGGAAGAAGATAAAGAAAAAGGGGTTGCTCAAGTAGATCGAGTAGTCCAGGTCAGGATTGAACAGGGGATGGTTGCTGGCACGGACGGGGACGAGAAAGGTCGTAATCTGCTCTTCATCGATCCCTAAGGCTGTGGCCTGCATCACGATCGGTCCGGTGGATATCTGACGGAGCACGGTTTCGAAAGCGCCGTGCACCTCGCCGCCGACACTAAGAAGGGCGTAATGGTAGTAATAGGCCAAGGTCGCCTCGCGCCCGGCGGTGGCATCCGCTTCAAAATTGTTGGGGATGACGAGATAGCCGTATATCTCTTTCGTCTGGGTTGCGCGGCGGGCTGCCTCTTGATCTGCATAATGTTTTGTGACCTTAAAAGTCGGGACTGCCTCCACTTGCCGGACGACTTCACGGGAGAGGACTGTCTCATCCTGGTCGACAATGCCTACAGGGATATTCTCCATCTGCCCGTTTCCAAAGATCGTGGACATAAAGAAGATACAAAACAGCGGCAGCACAATGCACACCCCGAAGTAAAGACGGCGCGACACCATCCGGTCGAGTTCCCGGCGGAGGACGGATTGAAAGGCGTTATGTTTGTTTGAAATCATCTTTTATCTGTTTTATCTATATCTTTTAAATCAACCAGTACCGACATTCCGGGCCGCAGGCCTTTTACCTTGTTAACAGGCAGGGCATGAACCTCGAACGTCTTCAAGTCATAGCTTCCTGTCTGCTTGGTTGATTTCCAGGTGGCGAAGCTGCCCAAGGGGCTGATATAGTTAATCCGGAATTCGATACCTTTCTTATCGATTGCCGGGACATCGGCCGTAAACGTCCCGCCCATCCGGAAGAAAGGCAGGCGGTCTTCGCGGACATTCAGGACGACATGTACATCGTCGAGCACGATCAAGTTCATAATAGGCATCCCTGCTCCGACAAGTTCCCCCCGTTTGGGGAAGATTGTCGAGATCTGGCCGGATTCGGGAGCTGTTAGGCGGGCATCTTGAAGGAGGGCGGCGACCTCTTCGGCAGAACCTTTAGCGGCGTTCACTAAGGAACGGGCACTCTCCTTATCCTGTATCTGTGCACCGTCGAGAGCCAGTTGGTATTGGTTCCAGGCAGCCCGCTCTCCGGCAAAAGCGGCATCGTACAGGGCCTTCACCTCATCGCGCCGTTGGGAGGTGACAACACTGTCTCGGTACAGGGCTTCGATACGGGTGTAGGTTGTCTTTGCCAGTTCCAGGTCCGATTTGGATTTGTTCCAGAGCTGCTGGGCGGTGGCAATGATCTGCTTGCGCGTTCCCTCATCCACCTTCTGGTGTTGGAAACGGGCGATATTCTCGAGGGCGTTCACCTGTTGGTATTTGGCGAGTGCTTCGGGGCTGTTGATGACGACAAGGGTGTCGCCCGCCTTGACCCACTGGCCTTCTTCCACCAGGAATGTGTCGATACGGCCGGGCAGTTTCCCGGAGATGCGTATCTCGGTTGCTTCGATTTCTCCTTGCAGGATCACAGGTTTGTTCCTAAGCAGTATCATACCTGCAAAGGATATAAGGATGACGGCGACCAGCACCACAAGAAAGGCGACCGTCAGGTATTTCTTCGTTTTATCCATGACTATACGGTTTTATTGTTATAATATCTCTGTTTTGCCATCCATCCGGTATTGGTGGAAAGCTTCGGGAATGCCACAAAGGGAGAGCAGGTTGGCAAGTGCCACGTCGTACTGGTAGTAGGCGAGCAGGAAGGCTGTCTTCACCTTCGAGAGCATCACTTCGGCGTCCACCACATCGGAAGAGGTAGCCATACCTTCCTTGAACGATTTCTCACGGATGCGGACCAGTTCGGTGCTCATCTCGAGCGTTGTGTTCAGCGCTTTTACATTGTCCATTGCGTTCTGCATCTGGGTATAGAACTTATCCACGCCTACCTGCAGGTCAGTCACGGCTTTGTCTTTGCCAATCGCCAGAGACTGGCTGGTGAGGCGTGCCTGCCGGATGCGCTTCTCGCGATCGAGGCCGTCAAAGATATTCCAGGTGAAACCGACACCGATCATCGTACGGGGCATCAGGTATTTATCCAGTCCGTCTGCATAAAGAGTCTGCTTGCCGATCAACGCGATGTTGGGAAGATAGCCTGTCCGGCCGATCTTTAGCTGGTTGTCGGCGATGTTCTCCTGCAGCTTCAGTTGGTTGACGAGATAGTTGTTGTAAGGAATCATCTCCTTGAAATAACCGGCGGAGGGAACGCTTTCGTTGATGAAAAGGGATGTTGTCGTATGGATATCCTTGCCGTCTTCTATGTTGATCAGGCTCTTCAGTGCCTGGGCGGCCACATCGAGGTCTTTCCGAGCGGATTCGAGTTCGCGCTTCGCCTCTTCCATGCTAACCTGGGCGACGAGGCGTTCGGCGCGGTTGATCATACCTTGCTGTTCCAGTTTCAGGGCCTGTTCGTAATGGGTTTGCAGGGAATTGTAGGTTTCTGCTTTCACCTCCACGACACGTTGGCCGAGGCGCAGGCCGAAGTAGCATTCGATCAGTTTGGCCTGTTCGGTAGCGCCGACCTGTTCACGGTTGACCTCGGCTACGGAGACGAGTGTCTTGCCGATTTTACTGGCATAGATGCGTTTGCCGCCTGTAAAGATGGGCCAGGTCAGGCTGGCATCGATCGACGTGATGTTCTGCGAGACGAGGGGCAGCGTCAACGTGTTCTGTCCGATCTTGTCGAGAAGGGAGGAGATCAACTGGTCATCCGGGATGATCGAATGAATATACTCTTTGGCGGGGTCGGTGAACTGGTTCAGGGGCTGGCGTACCTCGACAGGGTTCGACATATGCACATAAGCGCCCGAAGCACTGATCGAAGGATACCAGAAGGCATTTAGTTTCTGGTGTTCGTTCTTCGCCATCTCCACCTCCTTTCCGGCTATTTTCAAGCTCCTGTTCCCGCTTTGCAGTAGGGTAAGGGATTGCTCCAGCGATAGTTCCATCGTCTCGGTCTGTGCAGAGGCAAAGGCAGGAAGAAGCGACAGCAGGACGATGCCGAAGTGCGTAAAGTTATAAATCATAAGTGCGTCTAAATTTAGTTTGTGCGAAATTATGATCTATAACAAGGCGATCACCTTTATTGTTCCCCTACACCTGTCGTTTCCTTTTCAGGTCAGGCAGGAACCAGGTGACCAATCCGATCAGCGGCATATAGCCACAGACATTGTAGACCGCTTCTATTCCATAATGGTCAGCCAGATTCCCCAATACGGCCGATGCAATCCCCGCCACCCCGAATGCAAATCCGAAAAACAGGCCGGAGATCAATCCTAATTTATAAGGAAGCAGCTCCTGTGCATACACCAATATAGCAGGGAAAGCAGACGACAAAGTCAACCCGACACAAAAACTAAGGACTGCCGTCAGGAACAGATTGTCTACATGAGGCATGATTAGCGAGAAGGGCGCCGCACCGAGGATAGAAGCCCAAATGACGTATTTCCGTCCTACCTTGTCGCCGATCGGGCCGCCCATCAGCGTACCGATAGCCGTAGCAATCAGGAAGACAAACAAATAAAGTTGTGAAGCCTGCACGCTGACACCGAACTTATGGATCAGGTAGAAAGTATAATAGCTGTTCAGGCTCGCCATATAAATATATTTACTGAAGATCAGAACAAGCAGGATTGAAATGGAGAATATCGTCTTTCCCATCGGCAGCGGCATCTGAATATGCGTATGGGCCGCTCCTCCTTCCTCTCTCTTCATCCGGAGCAACAACCGTTTATACCAATGGCCGATAGGTATCATCACCATTATCGCTACGAATGCCAGGATCGAGAACAACGCGATATGCCTCCGTCCGTAGGGAGCGACGAGTATTGCAGCTAACAATGGCCCCAACGATCCGCCCAAGTTACCCCCGACCTGAAACAGCGACTGCGCCAGTCCCCGCTTACCGCCCGACGCCAGCGAGGTCAACCGGGATGCCTCCGGATGAAAGACCGAAGAACCGATCCCCACCAGCGCAACCGAACACAACACGACCGGCAGTGTATTGGCAAATGCCAGGCTTAGCAGCCCCACCAACGTAAAGCTCATTCCCGTCGGCAACGACCATGCCGAAGGCCATTTGTCGAAAAATAACCCTGTCAACGGCTGGCAAACGGATGCCGCCGACTGATACACAAGCGTGATCAACCCGATCTGGGCAAAGCTCAATCCTAAATCTTCTTTGAATAGCGGATATACAGCCGAGATAACGGACTGCAACGTGTCATTGAAACAATGACAAATACTTAATGCCACCAATACGCGGAAAGTAATTCCGGTTGTGGACTGCACCCTGTTCTGTTCCATTAATTAACCTTATTGCCTCTTTCGGTTACAAAAGTACATATAAAAAAGAGATCCAGTAGAAGGATTGATCAAAATATCCGATTTAACATTAACATTTTAACAGCACACAAACGTTAGACACTAAGATCTAACTATTTAAGCCGTATTTAACCATAGTTAATAAAACTTTTGTTTAAACTCTTTTTGGATCTTTACGTAAAAGGCCGTGAGCCAAATCGGAAATGAGTTGTTTTATTGTCGAAGTCTAAAACAAAAAACATGAATAATGATTTTCATTCTTAGTGTACTGGACCGGAGTTGAAATGGGTTTCTTATATCGATATCTTCCGAAACCTACGCCAAATTTCCCCCTATCTCCCTTATCGCCCCTGGTATAAGAGGCTTGTTTCGCTCCGGTCAGTATCTAAGATTAAACTTCTTCCCCTCCCGGCACATGAAGAATAAATGTAGTAGCCCCGATTGTCACGACTGCCCCTTCTTCAATCCGTACCTGTTCTTTCTTACCCAGGATTACGCTACGCAGGAATGTTCCGGTGAGACTGGGAAAATCGCGTAATGTATAAATTAACTTTCCCTCTTTATCTTCTTTTACATTTATCACGCAATGCTTACGCCCCATACTGGGATCGCTGGTAATGATAGGCAGATCGACACCGTCCGTATCTTTGTTACGGCGTCCGATTACATTATCACCCATCACAAGCGGCAACTCCTGTTTAAACCCGAATGTGTTTTCGATTACTGTAATATACCCGCAAGAAAAATCCGGTTCTTTCACCTCTTTTTCCTGGCCCGATTCGGTACGGACCACTTTACGTCCCAACTTGATCTTAAACTGGGAACCACATTGAGGGCAGACAAAGGCCAATACCTTGCCTTCCGGATATTTTGTTTCATCGAACGCTAACTGATTATCACACTTGGGACAGAAAACTCTTTTCATATATCTCAGACTTTTACCATTAATTGCAACACAAAGGTAAGACTTTATTTCCAATATACCCGAATCCTTCACATACGGGCAAAAAAAAGGCTATCCGTCACGGACAGCCAATCTTCATTGTTAACCTTAAATCTAATACCATGAAAAACACAGTGCAAATATAAGGGTTTTATGTTATGCAGCATATATTTTTGTTTGGAAAAGTCATTACATTAACCATGTTTAACAAGACTTTCCCCTTCTTGTCCTTTTCCGTTTTGATTTTCAACTATAACTTTGCATAAAAATCAAAAATGCAGAAAGAGACACACAAAATATTTTAAGACCCAAACGAAATCGCATGGAAAAAGAATTGAGTTTAAATTCTCTATACCAGAAACTACCAATCGGTGTCGAATTATATGATGCAGAAGGCAACCTGATCGACCTGAACGAAACAGACGAACAGCTATTTGCGATAAAACGTACGGACATCATCGGTATAAACCTGTTTAGCAACCCTAATTTCCCGGCCAATGAAATATCCCGGCTGAAGGAAGGGGAGGAAGTCGTTTTTTATTGTGATTATGCATTCAATAATATAAAGACGAACGAATATTATCATATAGATCCTCAAAAAGAAAATACGACATTGCACCTTTCCATCAAATGTATTCCTTTAAGGAATCCTGAAGAGGGGATATATGGTTATATCCTTATGCTCAGTGATGAAACGGAAAAGTACAAGAAAGTAGAGGAAACCCATGAATTATTCAACAAATTGAAAACCGTTATCGGATCTGGGGATTCCCTTTTGTGGGAATATGATGTCAAAGAGGATAAAATGACTATAAATCTCGAACTGCGCGATCCGGATAAACCCTCCAAATTAAAGGAATGCATACTTAATTCCCGGAAAGACTTTTACCGGCTTGTACACCCCGACGACAGGGAACGGGTGCTGAAACAGAAATTCGAGAGATTGATCGAAGGGGAAATCAAAGGATACAGTGTCCAGTACAGGCGTATGTTTAAAGACCAATATATCTGGGTCAAAGCATATGTACAGCCTTATAAATACAATGCAGACGGGAAACCGGAAAAGATACTTTATTATCTGACCGACATCACGAACGAAGTTAGTATGCAGGAAAAATTGCGTAGCATAGAAAGAGAGCAACAGCAAAAGGAAGCGGAGCTTGCAAAAGCACAAGAAGCAAACAAGCTCAAATCCATGTTTCTGGCAAATATGAGCCATGAAATACGTACGCCCCTTAATGCAATCGTCGGCTTTTCCAGTATCATCGCCAATATGGAGGAAGAAGATAAGGACGAACGGAATTTCTTTGTCGACATTATCAACACAAACAGCGATCTCCTTCTTCAATTGATAAACGACATCCTCGATTTCTCGAAAATCGAATCTGGCACATTCGATATCACTAAGAAGAATTTTGACTTTAAGGAAATCTGCGAAGAGATATACACCGTCCATGCCCTAAAAATACCGGATCATGTGCTTTTTTCTTTCAACAGGAATTTACCGTCTATCCAAATACACTCTGATCCGAAGAGGATTACACAGGTAATCTCCAATTTCCTGACAAATGCCATTAAGTTCACTTCCGAGGGAGAAATAAAATTGGATTATCAAATAAAAGAAGACAATTTATACGTTTCTGTCACGGATACGGGAATAGGAATCAGTGAAGAAGAATGTAAAAACATATTCGACCGGTTTGTCAAGTTGAATGCACACAAACAGGGGACAGGGCTCGGATTGGCTATCAGCAAAAGCATCATTGAGAAATTAGGGGGAAAGATCGGCGTGCACTCCGCATTAGGAAAAGGATCGACCTTTTGGTTTACTCTTCCATTGGTAAAAGAAACAGAATGAGAATATTCCATATTGGGCAAAAAAAAGGCTATCCATCACGGACAGCCAATCTTCATTGTTAACCTTAAATCTAATACCATGAAAAACACAGTGCAAATATAGAGCTTTTATGTTATGTAGCATATATTATCGTTTGGAAATCTCGCTTATTTAACCTGATTTAACGAAAACATGCTGCAAAACATGTTTTTTATCTCTATTTCATCCGTGCATCCGCTCCCCACATCAGTTTTTCGCGGAGCGTCTGGTAAAAGGTATGATTATATCGTTTAATCACTTTTGTCGTATAATCGGCTTTGCTTACCCGTAGCTGTATGCCGGTCGGGAATATTTCGGAACGCCCGTCAAGGGCAATCAGGAAATATTTGTTTCGGCTTTCCACCCCTAAAGTGATCGTGAAAGAATCCGGGATAACCAACGGGCGTACATTCAGGGAGTGGGGGGCAACCGGACTTAAAACCAGATTCTTGCTCTGCGGGATGATGATCGGCCCGTTCACACTCATAGAATAGGCAGTAGAACCCGTAGGAGTAGAAATCACCAAACCGTCAGCCTGGTAAGAAGTCAGGTATTCGCCGTTCAACGATGTATGGATCGTTATCATGGAAGAGGTGTCGCGCTTCAGAATCGCGATCTCATTCAAAGCATAGTTATAACCGTGGAAGACCCGGTCTTCGGTATGAAGGCGCAACAAGGTGCGTTCCTCTATCTTATAGTAGTTCTTGAACAGTTCGTCCAGCGTATCTTCAATGTCATTGCTTGAGACATCAGCCAGAAATCCGAGACGCCCGGTATTGATACCCAGAATCGGGATATCCTGTTTGTTTACACGGGCAGCCGTACGCAGGAAAGTACCATCACCACCCAGACTCAGAGCTACATCCAGGTTAAACTCATCACTGGTCAGGATACCGGATACGGGAGGCTCATAGTTCAAGGCATCCGTAAGAAAAAGATAGAAATCACGATCCACATAAACCTCAGCCTCCAAAGCAGTCAGCTTTTCAAACAAGCGCTTAATGACAAGCTGCTTGTCCGACTGATATTCACTGCCAAATACCCCGATCTTCTTCATAACTTTCAATTTTCAACTCCCTATATATTCATATAATGAACTAACTCTTCCATCCGCTGTTGCAGCAGATCGTCCACCATTCCCTTTTCCATAAAGTAATAAAGGACTGTATAGTTAAACCGTTCGAAACTACGGATTACAGGAGAAGCGTCTTCAAGGTCGATCTTGATAATCAGATGCAACCGTCCGGTATCCTTATCCGTGTAAGAAAGCAAATTCAGGACATGCGCATTGTTTGCCTCGATCAGACGGGCAATATCGGTCAACGAATAATCCTGCGGCATCAACTCCAACACAAACACGCTCCCGGCAGCTTCCGCACTACAAAGCTCGGACAGAATATCGATCAGTTTGTCACGCGTGATAGCGCCTAAATATTCTCCTTCAGGATTTACAACGGGAAGAAGACTCAGCTGATATCGGGTAATCAAAGCCATTGCCTCATGGATATGCGTGTTTTCCTGAACACTGGGCGACAACAAAACCGGGTCACCGATAGTCGCTGCCGGATTCGGCATTGCCAGCAGGTCTTTTTCCGATACCAAACACCTATACATATTTTCATTCAACAATGGCAGATGCTTTAATTTAAAATCATCCATTAAAGCCAACGCATACTCTCCCGTGTCAAAACTTTTTAACACCGGAAATTCCTTCGTTATGAAATCTTTCACCAACATTCTTCTGTATATTCCCTAAATACTGCTAAATTTGCCGATACTTTTGTGCAAATGTAATGAAAGAAAAAAGATATAACGATATACGATGACAAATTTAAGTGTAAACATTAACAAGGTTGCAACCATTCGTAACGCACGCGGTGGCAATGTACCAAACGTATTAAAAGTGGCATTAGACTGTGAAGCTTTCGGTGCACAAGGGATTACCGTTCATCCCAGACCGGACGAACGGCACATCCGGTACAGCGACGTATATGCCTTGAAACCGGAAATAAAAACAGAGTTTAACATAGAAGGATATCCTTGTGATAATTTTATCGACCTGGTAACGAAAGTAAAACCGACACAGGTCACGCTCGTGCCGGACGCTCCCGATGCCATAACTTCCAATGCCGGCTGGGACGTAAAAGCCCACTTCGAGCAGTTGAGCGAATTGGTGGACACCTTCACTTCTCACGGCATCCGCACTTCTCTTTTTGTGGGGACGGAGCTCGACAATATCGAGCTGGCTGCCAAAACGGGAACCGACCGTATCGAATTATACACGGAACCCTATGCGACCTGTTATCCGGTAAACCGTGAAAAGGCAATCGAACCGTTCATCGCAGCCGCCCAATTGGCCAAAAATCTGGGACTCGGCGTAAATGCCGGCCATGACCTGAGCTTGGAAAACCTGGCCTATTTTCATCAAAATATCCCGGGACTGGATGAAGTGTCAATCGGTCACGCGCTGATCTGCGACGCTCTTTATCATGGTTTGAAAGAAACGATCAGACTATACAAAGAATGCCTTCTATAATTCATAATTTATAATTCATAATTCTATAAACATGAGTATTTTACTTTCCCTACAAGCTGTAGGGGCACAAACAGCAGAGCAGATGCCGGACCTGACGGCGGTAACAGTTCCCACTGAAGCAGAAATCAATGTAATCGACCTCGCCTTTAAAGGTGGCTGGATTATGGTTGTATTATTGTTACTGTCACTGATGGCATGTTATATATTTATCCAGCGCCTGATGGTAATCCGCCGGGCGGGCAAAGAGGATGAAACGTTTATGAACCGTATCAAGGATTATATACATGAAGGGAAAGTCGACTCGGCTTTAAACTTGTGTCGCAGCACCAACACGCCTTCCGCCCGCATGATTGAAAAGGGTATAACCCGTCTGGGACGCCCGATGAACGACGTACTGGTCGCCATCGAAAATGTAGGTAACTTAGAGATTGCCAAACTGGAAAAAGGATTTCCATTGATTGCTACGACAGCTGCCGGAGCGCCGATGTTGGGATTCTTAGGTACGGTAACCGGTATGGTTCGCGCCTTCTTCGATATGGCAAATGCCGGAACGAATGTAGACGTATCCCTGTTGTCCGGTGGTATCTATGAGGCATTGGTTACAACGGTTGGAGGTCTGGTTGTCGGTATCATTACCCTGTTTGCTTATAACTATCTGGTTTCACAGGTAGACAACGTGGTGAACAAGATGGAAGCCCGCACAATGGAATTTATGGACTTATTGAACGAACCTGCAAACTGACTATGGCTTTAAAACGAAGAACAAAAGTAAACGAAAGCTTCAGTATGGCTTCTATGACAGACGTCATATTCCTGCTGTTGATTTTCTTTATGGTTACCTCGACGGTAGTTATTCCGAACGCCATCAAGGTGACGCTCCCGCAAGCGCAGAAGCAGACAGCTGCCAAGCCGCTGACACGCGTCACAATCGATGCGAACCTGAATTACTACGTCGCTTTCGGTAGCCAGCGGGAAAAGCTGGTGTCTTTCGAAGAGATCACCCCGTTCCTGCAAGAGAGTTATGCAAAAGAGCCGGAAATGTTTGTAGCCTTATATGCAGACGAATCGGTACCTTACAAGGAAATCGTGCGTATCCTGAACATTGCGAATGAGAATAAATTCAAGATGGTGCTCGCCACGCGGCCACAGAAGTAATTGACAATTGAGAATTGACAATTGACAATTTAAAAGAGGATTATGAAGTTAAATAAAGATGACATATACGGTATAGCGGGTTCGGTAGCATTCCACCTGATTATCCTGCTCATCCTGGGGTTCACGGTATTGAAGACCGTTGTTCCGGACGAGGATGGCGGCATATTGGTGAACTTCGGTAACGTGAATGCGGCAGCCGGAACTTTCGAACCGAAATATACCGGACAGGAACCCCCTCAGGAAACGACAACTCCTCCCCCTCCCGTGCCAGAGCCTAAGGTGGAAACACCCAAGGAAGAACTGGTAACGCAGGACATCGAGGAAAGCGTTGCAATCGAAGAAGCCAAAAAGAAAAAGGAAAAAGAAGAGCAACGCAAGAAAGAGGAAGAAAAGAAACGGAAAGAGGAAGCCGAAAAAGAACGTATCCGCAAGGAAGAAGCCGAAAAGAAACGCCTGGCCGAAGAACAGCGTAAGAAAGAACAGGCTATCAGCAATAAGGTGGCCGGTGCTTTCGGAATGGGAAGCCAGGAAGGTAACAGCCAAGGCGATGCCGCATCCGGAACAGGAAACCAGGGTAGTCCGTTCGGAAATTCCGATCATGGAGCTAACGAAGGTGTAGGCGGTTATGGTTCGTTCAACCTGAACGGCCGTTCAATCGGTGCCGGAGGTCTTCCGCGTCCCGCCTATACAATTCAGGAAGAGGGACGAATCGTAATCAACATCACGGTAGACCCGAAAGGAAATGTTATATTTGCAGAAATAGGTAAAGGTACAAACATCGACAACGCTTCCATGCGTAAGAGTGCATTGGATGCCGCCAAACGGGCTAAGTTCAACAGCATCAGTGGCGCCAATAACCAGAGCGGTACGATTACCTATCTGTATAAACTAAAATAGAAATAATATGAAGAAAGCAATTGTATTCTTAGCGAATGGTTTCGAAGAAATGGAAGCCTTGGGGACAGTCGACATCCTGCGCCGCGGCGGTATTGAAGTTACAACTGTTTCCATAACTACCGACCTGGTTGTAACAGGCGCACACAATGTTCCGGTAACAGCCGATAAGACATTGGACAATGTAGTATTGAACGAAGCCGATGCCCTCATCCTTCCCGGAGGCATGCCCGGCGCATCCAACCTGAACAGTTCCGAACCGCTCAAAGAAGCATTGCTGCAACAGTATCGCGAAGGCCGCATCGTAGCTGCCATTTGCGCCGCTCCAATGGTGTTGGGTGGACTGGGACTGCTGAAAGGCCGTAACGCCACCTGTTATCCCGGCTTCGAACCGAAACTGATCGGTGCAAACGTTACAGGCGAAGCAGTTGAAATATCCGACAACGTCATAACCGGTAAAGGTCCGGGATTAGTCATGAATTTCGGCCTTGCTTTGGTTGCCGCAATCAAAAATGACGCAGTTGCCGAAGAGGTGGCAGCGGGATTGCTTTTGTAAGGAAAGAATTACATCAGATAACTGAGAGTGTCCAAACTTTTGACAGCATTGTCAAATATTTGGACACTCTTCTTTTTGTATAGTTTTATCAAAATACTGATTTTCAAAAGCGTACATGGTTTGGCACAGGCTTTGCAATTTAGTTGGCAAGAGATTAATAAACAACTAAAAAGAATAAAGTCATGAAAAAGTCAGTTTTAAAATCAGTTATCGCAGTGATCGTTTTTGTATTCGCAAGTGTAAACTTCTGTTCTGCATCCGACTTCGCCTATAAGACAGAAACAGCAAACGGGTTAGTAATGACTAAATATGTCTACAAGGTGGAAGGCGAAAACCTCCTGCAGCAGTATCGCAAATACAGTTTCTCATACGACGCAAACAAGAGAGTCGTGTCCAAGACTGTCGAACAATGGAACGAAGACACTCAAAAATGGGAAAAACAACAAACCTACGCTTACACATACAACGATAATGCTTGCAGCATTACCCTGACGACCTTCAAAGACAACAAAGAAATCAGCAAGGATGTATGTGTAAACTCAATCCCTAACCAACAAGCCGAAAGAAATACTTTAGCTGCAAAATAAATCATTCTCACATAACCTGCCTAAAGGAGGAAACAGCCGTCACTTGCAAACATAGCGCAACAGTACCGGATTGTCATCCTCCTTTAGCGTTTCAAAACCGTTCTTTCCTGCTAAATCAAACGCTTCTCTTACCGCATAAAGAGAACCCGGCACAGATGTTTTCACCAACACCTTTCCCTTCTCAACCGATTTCCAGGGAGTTTCTGCCGAGACAAGATTGACATGCGGATAAAAACGATCCAATTTCTTATCATACAAAGCCATAAACGCTTTCATATGTTCTCCCTTGAATTGCGACATAGAATAAAAGACAAAGCCGTAATCATTGGTTTCAAACAGATCAAATATCTGCATACGCGGACCGTCCGGCCTTACCTTTGGAGTATAATCAGCAACTAATGTCAACTCGTCAAATGTCCATTTCAGTTTTCCGGTATAAAAAAGCCAGGCCGGTTCAATCTTGTTTTCACGAATCCGATAGACCGTATCATTAAAATAATGGAACATATATAAGTCATTATCTAAATTATAAGTAAAAGTCTGGCCCATAAACCCTTCTGTTCCCATCTCCCGGTCACGCTTACAAAGTGTATCTACCCGTCCGGCTTGAATATCATAGCGATAAAGGTCGGGCATTACTGAATTTCCGGTTGTCAGATAATAGATTTTCCCATCTTTATACCGGAAGTTATCTATCCATGTCTCCTCCGGCAATTTGAATGAAGATAAAAAACGGCCGTCAAAAGCATAAACATTCATCTTCCGGCCAAAATAGTCCATGACATATAAAGCCTGTTCCTTTTCTACCGGTTGAATTGTTTTGGGAGATAGAAATTCTTGGGGTCCTTGCCCGGAAGCACCGATATATTGCAGAAAATGTCCCGTTTTATCAAACTTGCAAATCCGGTTATCGGAAACCAACCAATAAAACTCCCGGCTTTCTTCCAGATAGGATATCTCTTTTATCAGGCAACGATCCGTTGTTTCCAAAGGAATGGCCTCGACCTGCATACTCAATACATCTAACGGTAACTCCATATCCGGCTCTATCTGATCGGCATGATCCAACACCAGGACCCGGAAGCCGGAAACTGTTTCCGGACGACAAGCGGAGATAAACAGCCAAATTCCCAATAGTAACATCCAACTCAAAGTTTTCATATGTGTTTCTTTTTTAATTGTTTCTCATAAAAATAATTTAGAATCAGGTTCGTCTTATCCGAGACCTCTTCCAGGTTGTATGGAAGTTTCCTTTTCCGCTCTTTCTGATGATCGGCAGGATCGTATATCTGCAGGAAACAGGTCCTTTCCTCATTCATATAGAGCGGCATCCGGGTATCCATTGTTATGGTTTGATCCAGAATAAAAAACTCATATCCGGCATTTTTCACTATCAAATCCTTATAGAAAACGGCCATTGTCGTAAACCTGTACAACTTTTGCTTCACAAAGTAATCCGAACGATACTGTATCCACCAATAATCTTTTGATTCCCACAAGCCGGTTATACACAAGCGTCTGTTCTGTTTCAACACATGTGACCAATTTCCTAAACGTACTCCTTCTTTTCCCATTTTACAGGTAAAAGCAGGATGGCAGATATCCCCCTTTAAGAGATACAACGTATCGTTCAATAAGTATTTATAAAACACCCCCTCTTTCCCTCTACCCACGACTTGCAAGGGGCAGGCAAGGCTATCCGGCAACACACCCCGTTCCCTTTTCTTCCCAGGGAAAGGCTGGCGAACAGGCTCCTGTCCCCAAGCCTCTACTTTGAAAATAACAGGATCGGGAAATACATCCGTTAACAACATTAACTGACTGTTATTCAAGCTATTTACTTCCGTATAGGTATATGACCTATCCAGTTGCATACTTCCTTTTTCTCTACCATCTGGTGCGAAACAAACCAGTTCAGCTGCTTTCGTATCCAACCCGTACAAGAGAAGATTAAGAGTATCAAGTGCAAAAGAGGTAAAATACCGTGGTGAAAAGAAACGCCGTTTCAACTTTCCGGACGGGAATTCATAGCAACGCAATTCTCCGGCAACCAACAGGTACAGAGACGTGTCAAGAACCGTTATCCGGCCAATATCTTTTGGATGAAAACCACTTGTACTATCCAAAAAAATAGCTCCATAATCCTGTATTAAATAACCGGGAGAGTTATCCAGTAAAATACAATTCTCATTCTGTAGCTGTTCGATATCCAATACCGGTAAAGTTTGTTGCTGCCCGCAAGACAAGCAAGCTATAATAAAAAGCAAAACAAAAGCTTTTCCTTTCATATATTTCTTTTCTTGTAAAAATAACGAGGAACCTGTTGAATTTCTGCTCCGCGAAGATAATTAACAGCAATCAAGTATAAGATTGTCTAATTTTTGGACGTTTGCTGCTTACCGCTATTTCCCTATCGCCCGTTTTTATACTATCTTTGATGCCGTTTTATCAAAGAGAAAAAGTGATGAGTAATTTTAAAGGATTTGCCTTCGGTATATTAACGTCGGCGACATTCGGGTTGATACCCCTGTTTACATTGCCGCTGATGGCAAAGGGGATGCAGTTCGATTCCATCCTGTTCTACCGTTTCCTGTTTGCAGCATTGGCTTTGACAGGGATTATGGTTACCAGGAAGGAATCGTTCCATGTGGAGAAAAGGGAAATCCCGGTATTGGTTCTATTGGGCTTTTTCTACACTGCTTCCGCTATGTTCTTGTTTTGGGGATATAGCTTCATGTCGGCCGGAATTGCTACAACGCTCCATTTTACCTATCCGATATTCGTCACCCTCATCATGCTGTTGGTATTCAGGGAAAAGACATCCTGGGTAACACTGATGGCTATTGTGTTGGCAATCTGTGGAGTAGCACGCCTTTCTATCAATGAAGGGGAAATGAAACTGAATGCCTTAGGCGTTTTCATCGTTTTGCTGTCTGCCGTCGGATATGCACTTTACATCACGACAGTAAACAAATCGCGCGTGCAAAAGATGACCGGTCGCAAACTGACCTTTTACGTGTTTGTTGTCAGTACAATCCTGTTTGCCGTCAAAGCTGGGACGAATGAAGGCATACAAGCGATTCCCGATGCCATGTCATTGATGAACCTGGTTCTGCTGGCTATTGTTCCGACTGTTATTTCCAATATCACGCTTGTCCTTGCCGTACATAATATCGGGGGAACATTAACCGCCGTATTGGGGGCTGTAGAACCGATCACAGCCGTATGTGTCGGCGTATTGGTCTTCAGCGAACCGTTCACCCCCAACCTGGCAGTCGGCATCCTTCTGATCATCATTGCCGTAACACTGATCATACTTTCCAAATCGATACAACATACTTTGCGGGAGATACGCAGACGGCTTGCCCACCTGAACCTCTTAAAATAAATGCCAGCCGATTACATTTTCACATTCGGTTATTTAATAACAATTATGCATTCATCATTTACCAGTTTTGGATAAAACCTGTTCTCTTGCGATCCCTCATCGGAGCGCGGGAACGGGATAGCTCACTTTTGGTAAGTTTTGAACCTCCTGCGAATCTGATGAATATTACAATAACCCCCTTTTTTGCCATTTTTCTATTTCGTCCGAAATCTTGATCGATTTTGGATTGACTTTTTTTGCGGTTTAAGCTCCCCTTTCTGACAATAGGAAGAGCGAGGTGCGCAGTCCGTTTCGGAAAGCGTGCAATTTGATTACCGAAAACCAGAAACGCCGACAATGTGAAAAAGCTTAACTCCCGGAGAATCGAATATTTGAAAACAAAACGGACGGCGTCCCAAATATCCCAAGGAAATTCAGGTGCTTTTTTGCCCTTACAACGGTCCTCTTTCCAATTACGACCGTTCAAATCGCCATTACGACCGTCCTAATCTTCGCGAGGTGCCGAGTGCACTACACATTAGCACGGTCGCAATGGCAAAGAGGACGGTCATAATTGCGGAAAACGCTCAAAAAAGGCGAAAAAGTCCCTTTTTGAGGCAAAAAAAGCGGATTAACATTTGTTTGGTTTCGGCTGTCTTTTGAGACTAAAAAACACGTTTTATACAATAAGCCCCCTGCCGCAGGCTCTCTTTTGCCGTTGATTTCAATCAACGGGTTGATAAACACCCGGCTTTGCCGGATTCCTCTGCGGGTTTAAACTCCTTTCAAATATGTCAAAAGTCCCCCTGTCCCCGCGCTTGACGCGGGGCCGCAAAAGAAAAGGCCTTATCAATCAGTTGTTTATAGGATCGGTTTTAATGCGATCCCGCGTCAAGCGCGGGAACAAGGCTGTTTTGACACAGCCTCCTGAAGTCCACAGCGGAAGAGGCTTTGCCTCTAAGCTCTAAAACCGTTCGTTAAAACGAAACGGCAAAAGAGAGCCTGCGGCAGAGGGGTTATTGTAAAAAACGTATTTTTTGAGCTTGAAAGGTCCCCTAATTTAAACAAATGTCAACCCACTTTTCAGCTGCCAAAAAGGGGCTTTTTCCTATGATCCGGCACCTTATCGCCATAAAGAGGGACTTTATCGCTCTGATCCGGAACTTTATTGCCCCGAAGTCAGACTTCATATAGTACGAAGTCAACCTTCAGAGCGATGAAGCGTTACTTCAAGACTATTTTCTGCGCACCTCACAACAACAAGCCCCTAAAATTTCCTTGGGATATTTGGAACGCAGTCCGCCTTTGTCTGCAAATATTCGATTCTCCGGGAGTTAAGTTTTATCACTTTGCTGTTGTTTCC
>NZ_QUGV01000012.1:40792-139773 GCF_003479205.1 Parabacteroides sp. AF17-28
GTTTATCACTTTGCAGCTGTTTCCGGTTTCCGATAATCAAATTGTACGCTTTTGGGGATGGGCTCGGCACCTCATTTTCTCTGTTGTCATCCGAGTGGGTTAAAACCGTGAAAAGAGTCAATCCAAAATCGATCAAGATTTCGGACGAAATAGAAAAACAGTCGAAACAGGGGGTTAATGTATATTTTTCAATTTACAGAAGGTCCAAAACTAAGAATATCTGAGTCAAAAGAGCAGGCTTTGTAGGAGGATGTATCAAAAGAACATATCTATATCCATCGAAAAGCACTTTATATAAAAAAACACCCCGCAAGTTAAAACCTGAGGGGTGTTATATGTAGCGCTTTGTAGCGCAAATATCGGAATCTGATTCTTAGAACAGCTTATTCGGATATTCTCCGGCATCGACCAATGCCTGGATCTTGTCGACCACTTCCTGGCGGTCTTCCGGATAGGTGACGCCAAACCATTTGCTGGCGGTATCCAATACTTCGACTGTGGCAGTTTTGTCGCTGATCAACTTGTCGACCATCAACGGGATGAAGAACTCGCTCTTCAGGTTCTCCATGTTCTTCGGATCGCTTAGGAATGTCTTGAAAAATTCCTTGCTGTAGGCGAAGTAATCGGGAGTGAAGCCCCAGAAGTTCATGCTGACCGGTGTCGTGTCGGGAGTTGCCGTCCATTCGCCGTTGTCGTCGATGTACTTCACTTCGCCGTCGATGCGCTGGATCTTCGTGCGTTCTACAACCGAAGTCAGCAGGTTGTTTGCATCTGTGCTGCAGATACCGCGTGAAACCGTACCGCTTTCGCTCAACGTGTTCCCTACGCGGAAGCCTACCATCGAATATACATTCTTAGAGCCTTCGGGCAGTGCGGCGAGGAACTTACCCATTGTCTGGAAAGAGTCGCGGCCGTAGAAGTCGTCGCAGTTGATAACGGCAAACGGTTCCTTGATCACGTCGGCACCCATCATGACAGCATGGTTCGTACCCCAGGGTTTCGTCCGTTCTGCCGGGCAGGTAAAGCCTTCGGGCAGGTTGTCCAATGCCTGGAATACCAGTTCGCATGGGATATGGCCTTCATACTTGGATATGATCTTATCGCGAAAGTCTTGCTCGAAATCTTTGCGGATAACGAATACGAGTTTACCGAAACCGGCGTGAATGGCGTCATAAATGGAGTAATCCATGATTGTTTCACCGTTAGGACCCAGTCCGTCCAATTGTTTCAAGCCTCCATAGCGGCTTCCCATTCCGGCAGCCAATAAGAATAATGTAGGTTTCATAATCTTTAAGTTTATATATAGTGTTTTTGTTTTCTCCGGACAAAAGTAGGAATTAATTGACAATTGACAATTGACAATTGAGAATTAATTTACTTCCAGCACGACAATTGATTTGGCAGGCAGGTTGATCTTCAGTTGCCCCTTTTCGATCTTGGCACCGTTGAAGGTTGTCGGCTTAACTGCGTCCGGTTTTTCAAAGGTGTTGTGGTCGTTGATGGAGGCGGAGGTCAGGATGCGTCCGTTGACACGGCTGATCTTCTGTCCCTGCAGGTCGAGCGTGATGTTTTGCGCATTGTCGACATCCACGTTTGCCAACGAGATATGGATCGCCCCGTTCTTGTCTTTGGAGGCGGAGGCGCTTACCATCGGCACTTCGCGGTTATCGCGCACTTTCGCCTTGTCGCAGATCAGGTCCATCGGCAGGAAGGTCGCGTCCTGGTGCACGTTATACATCTGGAAGACGTAGTAGGTCGGCGTGAGCAACATCTTCGGGCCGTTCGTCAGAATCATGGATTGAAGCACGTTGACGATCTGGGCGATGTTGGTCATCTTGACGCGGTCCGTATATTTATGGAACACGTTCAGGGTGAGGGCTGCCACGAAAGCATCGCGCATGGTGTTCTGCTGGTACAGGTGGCCGTTGATCGTTCCCGGCTCTTCGTCCCACCAGGTGCCCCATTCGTCAACCATGAGGGCGATTTTTTTCTGCGGGTCGTACTTGTCCATGATTTGGATATGCTTCTTGACGACATCTTCGATTTCGAGGCATTTGCCCATTGTCCAATAATAGTCGTCCTTGTTGAACTCGGTTGCGGAGCCTTTGCTGCCGTTCCATCCTGTCACCGTGTAATAGTGAAGGGAGATTCCGTCCATGCGTCCGCCCACGTTCTTCATCAACGTCTCGGTCCAGTTATAATCGTAGTCGCTGGCACCGCTGGCAATCTTGAAAAGCCGGTTGCCGTCGTAGTTGCGGCAATAAGTGGAGTAGCGGCGGTAGAGGTCGGAGTAGTATTCGGGGCGCATGCTTCCGCCGCATCCCCAGCTCTCGTTGCCGACACCGATGAACTTCACTTTCCAGGCTTTGTCGCGGCCATTTTGGCGGCGCAGGCGTGCCATCGGGCTGTCGCCTTCCGAAGTCATATATTCCACCCACTTGGCCATCTCTTCAACTGTCCCGCTACCAACATTTGCACTGATATAAGGCTCGCAGCCTAACAGTTCGCAAAGGTTTAGGAACTCGTGCGTGCCGAAGCTGTTGTCTTCGATCGTCCCGCCCCAGTTGTTGTTGACCATCTTCGGGCGGTTCTCTTTCGGTCCGATGCCGTCCATCCAATGGTATTCGTCGGCAAAGCAGCCCCCCGGCCAGCGCAGGTTAGGGATGTGGAGGTCTTTCAAGGCTTGCAACACGTCGTTGCGATAGCCTTGCGTGTTGGGTATGTCAGATTCGGGACCTACCCACAATCCGCCGTAGATACAGGTCCCGAGGTGTTCGGCAAACTGCCCGTAGATGTGTTTGCTGATCTGCTGTGTCCCTTGTTGCGGGTAGATGCGGATGCTCGCGTCTTTCTGCGCAAGCAGAGGCAGCGCGGCGGCTGCCATCAGGCTTACTAATAGTGCTTTCATGTAAATATATGAATTTATAAGTTAATGATTTATCACATAAAATGTCTAACTGAATTGTCAATTCTCAATTGTCAATTGTCAATTGTCAGGACGAATGTCGTTAACGACCTGGCCGGACTTACATACGTCTGCTTTTTCCCTTTGAAAGAGACTGCCGGGAATGGCTGGCAGTCTTCCGTCTCGCTTGTCCGCCAGTTGTTTACAGCCGTGATCTTGCCGGAGAACTTGTTCAGGTCGATATTGAAAGAACGTTCCCGCTCTGTCGTGTTCAAAACAGCTACAACCAACTCTTTGCCCGAAGGGGAGAGGGCAGCTAACGTATGCTCGTTCCCCGATTCGATGAAGGTATAACCCTGTTTGATGAAGCGGGAGATCTGCATACGGACATACAGGTTCTTGACCGGTTTATATTCTTGTGTCTTGAAGTTACCGCGCATGACACACCATTCGCCGTTGTTCTCTTCCATCAACTGCCAGTCCAGCCAGGCTTGCGGGCGCATGATCCGCAGGTCGTCGAACATCTTTTGAGCAAGCAGCAGGTTACTTTCAAAATCCCTGCCTCCGCTGGGGCCGGTTTCCGATTGCCAGAAGGGCTTGCCAGCCTGGCGGACAAGTTCGCGTACGGCTTCCCGTTCCGCGTTTGTGCCGGAATAGGTATGCGTGTTGAGCTGTCCCAACTTATCCCAGATGTCGCCGGCTGCCTGATAGGCTTTCTGTACGGTCAGGAACTGGTCGAGATTGGTCTCGTCGGATGCCGACAGGACAGTGGTGAGGCCGGATGCTTTCAATTTTGGGTATAGCATCCGGATGATCTGTATCTGGGTGGCGGGTTCGAAGTGGCAGCCTTCCTGGCTACCTTCCGCATACCAGTAGTTAGAGTATGACTCGTTGAAAGGCTCCAAGGTCTTGAAGTCGATCTGGTAAGCCGCTTTGTAGTGCTTGCAGACATCCAGCAGGTAGTCGCAGAACATCTCGTAATACTCTGGCTTCAGGTTATCCTTCAACGGGTCTACGTTCCCCGCCGCACAACCGCTGTAGGTCATCCAGTAGGGGGCGGAGTTTGAGAATGCTTCGAAGATGGCATCCGGACGCTTCTCTTTGATCTTGAGGAGAATCGTTCGTTGTCCTTTGTCCGCATTCCAGTTATAGGGAGCTGTGGGAGAGTCCTTGAACCCCTCCATTTCAGCCCGTTTCCCTTTCCCTTTTACCATGTGGCCGTCTGCGTGTGCAGGATCGTCGCCGCCTCCGATGTTATAGCGGAAGATATTCATGTTCAGTTTGTCGGGAGAGGTGATCAGGTCGACGATTTCGTCTACCTTTTTCTCATCCCAGTTGCCCACCTGGGCAGCCCACCAGCAAAGGGAGCTGCCCCAGCCTTCGAGCTGCTGGTGGCGTTGGGACGGATCGATCACGGCCACTTCGCTATCCGTGCTTTCCGGTTGGGCTGCATGAGAAAGGCTCCAACCGGCGGATAGGAAAGCTGCGCAGATGATAGCTGTTTTCAATTTCATAATGTATGTTGTTTACGGCATAAATGATTGGTCAGAATTTGAACGGGCTCATCTTGGCATACGCTTTGTATTCCTTGATCATGCCCGGATATCCTTCTTCTGCACGGGGCAAATACCGGAAACCGGTGATAACGACATCTTCGCGGAGGTCGAGTACGAACTGGTGCGGGTATTTATCTCTGTAAGCCGTGCTCCAATAGGTCGATTCCTGCAAGTCGAAGATTTTATCGGCGGTGAAATTGCCTCCTCGTGTCTCTTCGCTGTCGGCATAGGCGATCTGCCAATGCTGGCGGGAAAGCGGTTTGCCGTTTTCGCCCAACAGGTAGAACTCGGCGATGGCAGCATTGTCTTTGCCATTCTGTGCATTCAAACCTTCGAGGCAGAAGAAACGGGCTTTGACCGGAGCGTCGAATTTAACTTCCTGCCATCCGTTTCCGGCTTGCAGGGTGCCTGCGGCTACCGGCTTCTCGTTTTTGAGGTCGAGGTTCTCGCCCTCTTTGCGGTGCGTCATCGGCGTTTCTGCACGGAGCATATCCAGGATCGGTTTGTTAAGACCGGTGATTGTTGCTTTCTTCGGGCCTAAAAGGTCGAGCACGATGATCTCGTTTTCGCCTTCCTTCAGCCAGCAGCCCGGCATGAAGAGCGTCTGCTGCGGTCCGATTTCCCAGAAACGGCCCATGGCTTTTCCGTTCACCCAGACCATGCCTTTTCCCCATGTCTGCATATCGAGGAAGACGTCGCCTACCTTATCCAGATTGAATGTGGCACGATAATAAGCCGGTCCGTCCACTTTCTTTCCCGGAGCATATTTCTTGTCTTGTACAAACGAGTAGTCTACCGGTAGGTTATATACCTGCCAGTTTTTCAACTCCTGTGTCGAGCCTTCGTTGAGCAGTTCCACTTTTTCGGTGATACCTTTACGGTCGTGGATTGCGATGTCGAAGTTGACGCGTCCCATCGCTTCCACCAGGATGTCCAGCTGGGTTCCGGCAGCTAACGCGGGCAGTTTGAGGGAGTTTTCGCCGCGGCGGCGGTCCAGGCGTCCTAACAGTTTACCGTTGGCATAGACCTGTGCCCAGTCGTGCACTTCTGTGATTAGCAGAGTCGTGCCTGATGTCACGGCAGGCAGGGTGGTCCGGTACAGGATCGTGCCCCAACCCTGGTCGAACTGTTCCATCGGTTTGATCTCTTCGGATGTTTTCGGTTCGGGCAGGTTATCGAATAAGGGGGCTGTTTCGCTCATCTCAAATTCGGGTATTTCGATGAGGGGTTGTGCAGCCGGCACTTCGGATTGCGTTTCTCCTTCGTCCATATAATTGGCAAGCAGTTCGCGCAGTTTGAAATATTTCGGAGTCGTCCATCCGGCTTCACTGATCGGTGCGTCGTAATCGTAAGAACTGCACATGGCCGAGTAGGCCGGGCTGTTGGCGCCACCCCAATGGCCGAAAGTCGTACCTCCGTGTGTCATGTAAAGGGAGAACGATATGTTGCGGTCGAGCATATCCTTGATTCCGGCAACCATCGTTTCGGCGTCACGCGTCTCATGCTTGCGTCCCCAATGGTCGAACCAGCCGCTCCAGAACTCGCTGCACATCAACGGAGTGTTCGGGCGAACCTCTTTCAGCTTCTTGAATTGTTCGTCTATATTGGCTCCCGTACCGAAATTGATCGTCCAGACCAGGTCGTCGAGCGCATTGTTCTGGAAGTTGGAACTCCAGTCGCACTGGAAGAGGGGTACATCCGTAAATCCGGCGCCTTTTACAATGTCGCGGATATTGGCGATATATTCCTTATCCGTTGCATACGAGCCATATTCGTTCTCCACCTGTACCATTATAATATTACCGCCCTTTGTGATTTGCAGGTCGGCAAGCTGTTTGCCGATTTCGTTCATGAAGAGCTTCGTACGTTCCAGGAAGTACGGGTCGTTGGTACGCAGTTTGATATCTTCTTTCTTCAGCAGCCACCAGGGCAGTCCTCCCATTTCCCATTCTGAGCAAACGTAAGGGCCGGGGCGTAACATGATATACATATTATGCTTTTGCGCCAGACGGCAGAAGGCGGCAATGTCGTTTTGTCCGCTGAAGTCGAACTCGCCGGGCTTTTGTTCATGTATATTCCAGAATGCATAGATACAGATCGTATTCATGCCGAGTGCTTTGCAGAGTTGAATACGGTGCTCCCAGTATTCGGCCGGAATACGGGTGTAATGGATTTCCGCAGCCTTGATCACAAAAGGTTTTCCGTCTAATAGGAATGTTTTGTTACCGATGGCGAAAGAATGTTCTCCCGCCGGCTTCCGGTTACAACTCGAAAAAGCGATTAGCAACAGGACCATCAAGCAGATGGCAGTGTTTTGTAGATACTTCATGATATAAATTAAGTTTATAAATATTTTCCGGGGATAAAAGTACATAAAATACACTTATCTGCAAGTGGATTTATGGTTCATAATAGGAAAAAATAGTTCTATTTAGCTCAATTTGTGTACCTTTGCGGCATTGATAAATGTATAAACGTTGAACAAAATGAAAAAGTTAATGGCGATACCTCTTGTTGCAGCCGGAATGGTTGCAATGGTAGGATGCAGCAAAACTCCTGTGAAGGAGGCTGCTAAAAATGACGCAATCAATCTGGCAAACCTGGATACGGCCGTAGCTCCGGGTACCGATTTTTACCAGTATGCCTGTGGCGGCTGGATGAAGAACAATCCGCTGAAACCGGAATATGCACGCTTTGGTACTTTCGACCAGTTGCGTGATAACAATCAGGAACAGATCCGTACCCTTATCGAGGGATTGAGTGCCGAGCCGCAGCCGGAAGGTAGCGTAGGGCAGAAGATCGGTATGCTGTTTGCGATGGGGATGGACAGTGTGAAGTTGAACGAAGACGGGTATGCGCCGATCAAGGAACAACTTGCCGAAATCAACCGGTTGGGCACAAAAGACGAGATGACAAAAATGGTTGCCACTCTCCATAAAGAAGGAATGGCTCCTTTCTTCGCCCTGTTTGTGGATGCCGATGAAAAGAACAGTTCCATGAATATCGTACAGCTGTACCAGGCCGGCTTGGGTATGGGCGATCGCGATTACTACCTGTTGGAAGACGAAAGCAGCCAGAAGATGCGCGAGGCTTACAAAGAATATATCACCCGTTTGTTTACTCTGACCGGCAGTTCTCCCGAACAGGCCGATGCCGCAGTCAATGCCATCATGAAGATCGAAAAAGGCATTGCCGAAATCTCCTTCAGCCGTGAAGACCTGCGTGATTCCCAGAAAAACTACAATAAAATATCCATAGAAGATTTCAAAGCGAAGAATGATCCGCTGAACTGGGATGTCTATTTTGAAAGCATGGGTCTGATGGAGATCAAATATCTGGATGCAAAACAGTTGCCTTTCTACGAAGGCCTGGCAGCCCTGATGAAGAATACGACGTTGGACGAGCAGAAGTATTATCTGACATTCAACCTGCTTAGCTCTGCCGCTCCCTACCTGAGCGATGCTTTTGTGGCAACCGATTTCGATTTCTACGGAAAGACGATGTCCGGACGCCAGGAACAGCAGCCGCGCTGGAAACGTGCCCTGTCTACTGTCAACGGCGCTTTGTCGGAAGCTGTCGGCCAGATGTATGTCGCTAAATATTTCCCGGCTTCTTCAAAGGAAAAGATGTTGAAAATGGTGGGCGATCTGCAGAAAGCCTTAGGTGATCGGATTGCCGGACTGGAATGGATGAGCGATGCGACGAAGGCAAAGGCGCAGGAGAAATTGGCTGCCTTTATCGTCAAGATCGGTTATCCGGACAAATGGCGTGATTACAGCAATTTAGAAATCAAAAACGATTCTTACTGGGCGAATGTACGTCGCTCTAACATCTTCGAATACAATTATATGTTGGCAGATGTAGACAAGCCCGTCGATAGAGCCCGTTGGGGGATGAGCCCGCAGACCGTAAATGCTTATTATAACCCGACGACAAACGAAATCTGTTTCCCGGCAGCCATCCTGCAACCTCCTTTCTTCAATCCGGAAGCTGACGATGCCGTGAATTACGGTGCGATCGGTGTCGTAATCGGTCACGAGATGACGCACGGGTTTGACGACCAGGGACGTAACTACGATAAAGACGGCAACCTGAGTGACTGGTGGACAGCCGAGGATGCAGCTCTCTTTACACAACGTGCCGATCGCCTGGCCCAGCAATATAGCGATATTATTGTGGTGGACAGTGTCCATGCCAACGGCCGTTACACATTGGGCGAGAACATTGCCGACCAGGGTGGCTTGATGGTTTCCCACCTGGCTTATCTCAATTCTTTGAAAGGAAAAGAAACGCCGGCGCCGATCGACGGTTTCACCAATGAACAGCGTTTCTATCTGGGATACGCCAACCTTTGGGCACAAAACATACGTCCCGAAGAAATCCTGCGCCTGACCAAGATCGATCCGCACTCATTAGGCAAATGGCGCGTCAATGCCGCCCTCCGCAACATCGATGCATTCTACACCGCGTTCGATATCAAGGAAGGCGATCCGATGTATATGTTGCCGGCTGACCGGGTGGTTATTTGGTAAATGAGGAGAATTATAATGATTGAAAAGAATATAAGAGCGTGTATTTGGCACGCTCTTATTTTTTACTCGTTTTTAAGTAAAGCAATAAAGGTATCAATATCAATAAGCTCAACCTTTGGGAAATCGATCGTTTTAAGGACCTCAAAGTGATGATCTTCACTCACTATGTAAGAAGCATTAGCAACAATGGCACAATCAACGAACTTGTTATCATCTATGTCAGATTTGATTAAGTTAAAATGGAAGTGTGCATCCAGTTTGAGCGTGTTCGTACGAGTTATTATTGCCTTAATAATGTTTTGGGCGATCTCGTTTCCCATTTTCATAGAAATAATCTCTTCATATTCTTCCAATATATCATTGGTATAGCATAAAATGTATTTTCCTGTAAAGAAATCACTCCATATAGAGTAATAACAACCTTTTCGGGATAAAGACATCAAGAGGCAGTTTGTATCTAATACAATTCTTTTCATTGTTTTGATTTATAGGGAGTACGCATATGTTCCTTTTTCCAGCCTTCTATGGTGGAGTCATTGATTTGCCCACTATCCCATAGCTTATCAATCGCTTTTTCTGCTTTTTGGGCAAAATAGTTAGACAACATATCTCTAATCTCATTGAGCGTATCTTCACTTTCTACGTATGACATCAGATCTAATATTTGCAATTGGGCGGCATTAAAAACAGTTCTTTCCATATTCTTCACTTTAATATATCCGTTACAAATATAGTTGATAAAAAGGAGATATCCTTATCTCCATAGCATAAATAGAATATGATTATTTCATATCTTTGCACCTCTCTTTAACATTTTAACAATTCAAGATAAGATGAAAAAGCTCTTTATGCTGGCAGCTTTGTTGGCGGTTGTTATCTGTGGGAAGGCGCAGAACGTACAGTTACATTATGATTTCGGCGGTGCGCTTTATGATAAGGACTTGCACGGGCGCCCGGTTCTGACCTCTACGGTCGAGATGTTCAAGGCGGATAAGTGGGGTAGCACCTATTTCTTTATCGATATGGATTATACCAGCAAAGGCGTTGCCGCCGGATATTGGGAGATTTCCCGCGAACTGCGTTTCTGGCAACCGCCATTCTCCATACATGTCGAGTATAATGGTGGAGCTTCCAACAGTTTTTCTTATAATAATGCCTATCTGGGTGGTCCTACTTATACATGGAACAATAAATCGTTTACGAAAGGCTTCACCCTTACCGCCATGTATAAATATATCCAGAAACACAGACAGCCCAATAATTTCCAGTTGACAGGGACTTGGTATATCCATTTTGCCAAGAACGGCTTGTGTACCTTTATCGGCTTTGCAGACTTTTGGCGCGAACAGACATTTTATGAAGACGGCAGTCACCGGAACTTCATCTTCCTTTCGGAACCCCAGTTTTGGGTGAACCTGAACAAGCTGAAACGTGTTGACGATAAGTTTAAACTAAGCGTCGGAAGTGAGGTCGAGCTGAGTCAGAACTTCGGTGCCCGTAAAGGATTCTATGCAATTCCGACATTGGCCGTTAAATGGACGTTCGATTGATCATCTACTTGGATTGCTCTTTTTCTATGATAGCTTCAATTTGAGGAATTAGAACAGGTATGATATTCTTTGCAACATCCCAGACAATCAGATAATTTACACCCATATAATCATGGATCAGTTTATCCCGCATGCCAGCCATGTGTTTCCAAGATATATCTTGCCACTCATATTTAATGTCAACAGGTATCTTTTTGGTCGCTTCACCTATAATTTCCAGACTGCGGGCAACTGCTCTTTTTAATGTTTCATCAGAAAGAAACTCATACATTGGTAAATTATTCGTTACAACAGAAGATACATAGTGACATTCCTGTAAAATGTGTTGTAAATAAGCTATATGGCTCTTAGACATATTCCACTTCATTTAAAATTTGCTTGCCAATAAAAGGGCTGAGCCCCTTCAATGTGACTATATCCAATTTGTGTTTTTGGAATAGCTCTTCCAAAGTCTCGCATACAGACAGAAAGTTCTGATATGTCTCTTTCCCTTCCTGAAAATCTATTAGAATGTCAATATCGCTATTTTTCCTGTTCTCTTCCCTGATAACGGAGCCGAAGAGCCCTATTTTGCTTACTCCATATTGGGAAGATAGCCTTTCTTTTAAGAAAGATAACTTATTTAATACTGTTTTTTTGTTCATGATAAATAACAATTAGTATACAAAGAAAACAATAAATCTCTATCTCTACAATAGAACAGATTATTTACTTGAAACTATACTGGAGAAATCTATGTCTTTATATCGCATCCCGGAACAGCCAGAACACATAGATGATATAAACGATAACCAAAACCAATCCTTCTGTCCTTGTAATTTTCTGCCCGCTTTTTACCAGAGGCAACAAGAGTAAAGAAATCGCCAACATGACAAGAAGGTCGATGTAGTTCACATTCTTTGCTACGATAGGCTGTACCAGTGAGCAAGAGCCGGCTATCGCCAGAATGTTGAACAGGTTTGAACCGACAATATTGCCGATCGCAATGTCTGTTTTACCTTTGGAGGCGGCTACAATGGTTGTTGCCAGTTCCGGCATGCTTGTCCCGGCTGCAATGATTGTAAGCCCGATAACAGCCTCGCTCAGACCGACTTCTCTGGCGATGGAGACGGCGTTTTCGACTAACAGGTGGGAGGCAAAGATCAGAACAACTAAGCCGCCTACAATTTCGAGTGTGTCGAACGCCCAGTGCCTGGGTTGCTCTTCCAGTTCCAGGTTGGGCTCTTCACCATGTTTGCGGGAATAGTAGAGGCTGAATATGGTGTAGAGAATAATGCCGGCCAGGAAGAAACTGCCTTCCATCCTGCCCAATTCCCCATTCCAGAAAAAGATTGTCAGTAGTATCGTTGCAATCAGCATAACCGGTATATCGATGCGGAGCAATTGTTTTTTGGCTTGAAGCGGATAGATGGTTGCTGAAATACCTAATATGATTCCGATATTGAAGATGTTGGAACCGAGAATGTTTCCAATCGCTATTTCTCCCTCGCCTTTAAGTGCTGCATTCAGGCTTACTACCAGTTCCGGTGCACTTGTTCCGAATGCGACAATTGTCAGGCCGATCACCAATGGTGAAATTTTGGCTTTGAGAGCTAAATCGGAACTCCCCTGAACCAGCCAGCCGGCTCCGATATAAAGAGCAACCAGCGAAAGAATCAATAACGTCAGACTTGTTATCATGGCCCCTTCTTCCTTATTTGTTTGTTAATCAATAAAAATGTCTTGCTTCCTGCTGCCCGGCAAAGAACCTTTGCCGTGACCAAGTTAACAGCAAGTTGTTTTTATAGGCAGAAAAACGTACCTCGGAAAACCTCGGGATCACCCCGAAGTAAGCAGCAGGAAGCATTATAGACATTCAGTTAGGGTTGTTAGGAATTCGTATATAATTAATATTCGTATTCTCCATGAGAACTACTGGCTTCCTGACGCATACCAATGATACGCAAAACAATCATCGCTATACTCAGCAGGGCAAGACCACCCATCGTTATCTCTTTAATTAACATATTTGAGAAGTCAGTTGTTCCGACCAATACCAAAATAATGAATGACAACATCATGATTGCATCCACTAAGTCTTTATTTATTTTCATTTCTATGTCTTTTTGAGGTTGTATAATCCGGTTTTTATTTCTCATCGACAGCCGTTTCTTCCGTGGTGGAAGGCGTACTGAGCCCCTTCATGATACCATACAGGCCTGTGCCAAGAGCTCCCATTACGACTACAAGTTTTAAATAGTCGTTCGGGATGATGGAACTGCAAGCGAGTACACAACCGATAATAGTAATGATAATATAAATATAGATGCTGGATTTATTCTTTTTTGTAGACATAATAATTTGATTTTTAAGTGAATAATAATTTGTTTGCATTCCGGAGAATGCAATAGATAAGCGGTATGGAACAAGTATTCCATACAAAAGACGAATTATTCACTTGGAATCAAATAATGATTTTCCGCAGGCCATACACATGATAGCCCATACGGCAAAGGAGAGTCGAAAAGTTAATGGTTTGACATATTGTTACCTCTTCAGATACTTTCCGCAAAAGATTGATTTCTTTCAGACGGAAGTACTGGATTGTTTTTTCTTCAATCTTCAGTAATCGTATGTTTATCGTGTTGCTGACAGTCTGGACTGTTCTGCGTGGCGTCAGGCAGTTGCTGTCTTTCAGGTCGCAGGTCAATATTTCCAGATTATGTTGCATATCGGCAGCGCCCTTTTCCATCATAATGGCCTCTTTCTGTGCCGACAAGTCGGACGCAGTGCAACTTTTCTGTTCCTCTTCAGGAACAAAAAGCAACATGCCGAACAGCAAGGTTAATATGAATAGAAAATTCTTCATGCTGCAAAGATATATGAATTCTTGTGTAAAAAGCAAATCTATGCACTTTTTGTTTTTATTTTTGCATACGAATTATGCAGAAGAAAGAAATGGAACATAAAAAATCTATAGTCGGAGCTTGGGTGGAAGCGGCCCGTCCCAAGACGTTGCCGGCTTCGGTGAGTCCGGTTTTGCTGGGAAGTGCGTTGGCTTATTATGACGGGGCGTTTGATGTTTTGCCGGCAATCCTTTGTTTGTTGGTGGCGCTTTTTGCCCAGATCGCCAGTAACTTTGCGAATGACTATTTTGATTTTAAAAAGGGTGCCGACAGGGAAGACCGTCTGGGGCCCGAACGGGCAGTTGCCCAGGGATGGATCAGTCCGAAAGCGATGTTGGCGGGTACGTTTGTTATGTTAGGATTGGCTTGCCTGTTTGGTCTGATGCTGATTTTCTTTGCCGACTGGCGGTTGTTGTTGGTGGGAGTGGCGATTGCCGTCTGTGTGCTGGCCTATTCTGCCGGGCCGTTTCCGCTGGCCTATAACGGGTTGGGAGATGTTTGCGTGCTCTTGTTCTACGGGATTATCCCGGTTTGTTTCACCTATTACATACAGACGCTGAGTTTCTCATTACTGTCTTTTTTGCTTTCTGTCGCTCTGGGACTTTTGTCAGTCAATATTTTGGTCGTCAATAACTACAGAGATTATGAGCAAGACAAGGCGGCTCGAAAGCGTACTACAATCGTGCTGTTCGGCCGTCGTTTTGGGCGGGTGTTCTATATAATGAATGAATGTGTGGCGTTTATCCTTATCCTTCCGCTTTTGTTGGATGCTCCTTGGTGGGCTTTGTTTCTATTCGGGATACTGTTCGCCCTCTGCTTCTATACGACCCGCGAGCTGTTTATATTGGAAGGAAAAGCCTTGAACCGTACATTGGGACATACTGCGCGGAATGTATTCTTTTTCGCTCTGATTCTTTCCGTATTATTTGTGTCTATCGGAAGTGGTGTGTATTGATTTATGTATCAAGTTTTGGGTCTCCTGCAAATAAAGAAATAGACAATAACCCCCTGTTTCGACTGTTTTTCTATTTCGTCCGAAATCTTGATCGATTTTGGATTGACTCTTTTTGCGGTTTAAACTCCCCTTTCTGACAATAGGAAAAGCGAGGTGCGCAGTCCGTTTCGAAAAACGTGCAATTTGATTGTCGGAAGGCGGAAATGCCGACAAAGTGATAAAGCTTAACTCCCGGAGAATCGAATATTTGAAAATAAAACGGACGGCGTCCCAAATATCCCAAGGAAATTCAGGTGCTTTTTTGCCCTTACAACGGTCCTTTTTTCAATTACGACCGTCCAAATCGCCATTATGACCGTGCTAATCTTCGCGAGGTGCCGAGTACACTACACATTAGCACGGTCACAATGGCAAAGAGGACGGTCGTAATTGTTGAAAACGCTCAAAAAAGAGGAAAAAGTCCCTTTTTGACGGTCGAAAAGTGGGTTAACGTTTATTTGCTTTTAGCTCTCTTTTGAGGCTTGAAAATGCGTTTTATACAATAAGCCCCCCGGAATAGTTGAAAGTTATGAGTTGAAAGTTGAAAATTAGGGGAAGCGTATTTATATAGAAAAGCGGAATTATTCGTTTCGATCTTTTATTGTGTTTGCATCTATTTTGTGGTTAAGATAGTAAGGAATAAGCGAAGTTTCCCCTGTAAAAAATGCAAACGTGTGGGCGTAACTTCTGAAATTTCTAAATAATCTTGTACCTTTGTAACCTAATTCAAAAATCAAAAACACTATTTACAATGGGTGGTTTTTTCGGAACTATTTCTAAGTCGGCTTGCGCTGTTGATTTATTCTATGGCACCGACTACAATTCTCATCTGGGGACTCGCCGAGGCGGTCTGGCTACATACGATAAAGAAGCCGGCTTTACCCGTTCCATTCACAATCTGGAAAGTTCTTATTTTCGTACCAAGTTTGAACCTGCTCTTCCCAAGTTTGTAGGAAATGCAGGAATCGGTATTATCAGTGATACGGATGCGCAGCCGATTGTGATCAATTCGCATCTTGGAAAGTTCGCGATCGTGACGGTAGCGAAGATCAACAACATTGATGAACTGGAACAGGATTTGCTGAAGGCGAACATGCACTTTTCTGAGTTGAGTTCGGGCAAAACAAACCAGACCGAACTGGTTGCCCTGCTGATTACACAGGGAAAAGATTTTGTCGAAGGAATCGAGAATGTCTATAACCGGATCAAAGGTTCTTGCTCTATGCTGCTGCTGACGGAAGACGGAATCATTGTTGCCCGGGACAAATGGGGACGTACTCCTATTATTATAGGTAAGAAAGAAGGCGCTTTTGCCGCCACCAGCGAATCGAGCAGTTTGCCCAATCTGGATTATGAAATCGAGCGGTTCGTCGGTCCGGGCGAAATCATTCGTTTGCGTGCCGACAGCATCGAGCAGATGCGTAAGCCTAACGAACAGATGCAGGTTTGCTCGTTCCTTTGGGTTTATTATGGTTTCCCGGTTTCCTGCTATGAAGGCAAGAATGTCGAGGAGGTCCGTTTCCAAAGCGGTTATAAGATGGGAAAGAAAGACGAATACGATGTGGATTGCGTTTGCGGTATTCCGGATTCGGGCGTCGGTATGGCGTTGGGATATGCCGAAGGAAAAGGCGCTCCTTACCACCGTGCGATCACAAAATATACACCGACCTGGCCGCGCAGTTTTACTCCGGCCAATCAGGAGATGCGTTCACTGGTTGCCAAGATGAAACTGATCCCGAACCGTGCCATGCTGGAAGGCAAGCGGATTTTGTTTTGCGACGACTCTATTGTCCGTGGCACGCAGCTTCGCGATAACGTGAAGATCCTTTATGATTATGGGGCAAAGGAAGTACACATGCGTATCGCTTGTCCGCCGCTGATCTACGGTTGTCCGTTTATCGGGTTCACTTCTTCGAAGAGCGACCTCGAACTGATTTCCCGTCGTATCATCCAGGAACTGGAAGGTGATGAAAATAAGAATCTGGACAAATATGCGACAACCGGTTCACCCGAATACCAGAGGATGGTGGATATCATTGCCGAGCGTTTCGGTTTGAGCTCATTAAAGTTCAACACGCTGGAAACATTGGTGGAAGCAATCGGATTGCCGAAATGTAAAGTTTGTACACACTGTTTTGACGGAAGTAGTTGCTTCTAAATTTTGTTGTTCGTGACACTTTGATTACTTTTAGGGCTTGTAACATTAATAATAAGCTTATGACTGTAACAGATAGATTTTTGAAGTATGTGACGTTCGACACGCAGTCGAGCGAAACGACGGGGACGACGCCCAGTACGCCGGGACAGCTCGTGTTTGCAGAAGCACTGGTTAAGGAACTGAAAGAGATCGGGTTGGAGGATATAACCCTCGATGATAAGAGTTACCTGATGGCAACTTTGCCTGCCAATACGGCGAAGGCGATTCCGACGATCGGTTTCATTGCCCATCTGGACACAAGTCCCGATATGTCGGGAAAAGACGTGCAACCCCGTATCGTGACTTATAAGGGTGGCGATATCGTGTTGTGTGCGGAAGAGAACATCGTGCTTTCTCCGTTGATGTTTCCCGAACTGAATGATTATAAGGAACAGGATATCATTGTGACGAACGGCAAGACGCTGTTGGGGGCTGATGATAAAGGCGGTGTGGCCGCTATTATCTCGGCTATGAAATATCTGAAGGATCATCCGGAGATCGAACACGGCAAGATCCGTATCGGTTTTACGCCGGATGAAGAGATCGGTGCCGGTGCTGACCATTTCGATGTGGAGAAATTCGGTTGCGAATGGGCCTATACGATTGACGGCGGACAGATTGGCGAGCTGGAATATGAGAACTTCAACGCTGCCGGTGCGAAAGTCCTTTTCAAAGGGTTGAACGTGCATCCGGGTTATGCAAAAGACAAGATGCTCAACGCTTCCCTGCTGGCTGTGGAATTTGCTTCCTGGCTACCGGCCGCACAGCGTCCGGAACATACGGACGGCTATGACGGTTTCTTCCATCTGACAGCTATGGGCGGGACGGTTGAAGAGGCTTCCCTCTCTTACATTATTCGCGATCATGTGCGGACAGCCTTCGAACAGAAGAAAGAATTGCTGCAAGAGCTGGTGAAACGGATGAACGAAATGCATCCGGGCAGTACGACCTTGGAGTTGCGCGACCAGTATTACAATATGCGTGAAGTCGTTGAGCCGAAGAAATATATCATAGACCTGGCATTCGACGCGATGACGGCTGCCGGTGTGACGCCTCTGGTCAAACCGATTCGCGGCGGAACGGACGGTGCACGCCTTTCCTTTATGGGCCTGCCTTGTCCGAACCTTTTTGCCGGAGGATTGAACTTCCACGGCCGTTATGAATTTCTTCCGGTCAAGTCGCTGGAAAAAAGTATGGAAACAATTATCAAAATAGCTGAGCTGCTGGCTCAAAAATCTTAAACAAATTTATAATAACATGAAAACAACTCCCTTTACCGATGTGCACATTGCACAAGGTGCCAAAATGCATGAGTTTGCCGGTTTCAACATGCCGATTGAATATACCGGTATTATTGATGAACACATGACCGTTGTGAACGGCGTAGGTGTGTTCGATGTTTCACATATGGGCGAGTTCTGGGTAAAAGGCCCGAACGCATTGGCTTTCATCCAGAGTATCACGTCGAACGACGCTTCTGTCCTGCCGATTGGCAAGGCTCAATATACTTGTTTCCCGAATGATAAAGGCGGTATCGTGGACGACCTGTTAGTGTATCACTATGAGCCGGAGAAATATCTGTTGGTAGTCAATGCCGGTAATATCGCGAAGGACTGGGATTGGTGTGTAAGCCATAATACGGTTGGAGCCGAATTGGAAAATTCCTCTGATCGGACGGCGCAGTTGGCTATCCAGGGACCGAAAGCCGTTGAAGTGCTGCAACGCCTGACTCCGGTCGATCTGTCTTCCATCCCTTATTATTCATTTGTAACAGGTGAGTTTGCCGGTTGCAAGAATGTGATTATCTCCAATACGGGTTATACCGGAGCCGGTGGTTTCGAACTGTATTTCTATCCGGATGATGCAATGACGATCTGGAATGCAATCTTTGAAGTCGGAAAACCGGAAGGCATCAAACCGATCGGTTTGGGCGCGCGTGATACGTTGCGCCTGGAAATGGGCTTCTGCCTGTATGGCAATGACCTGGACGACACGACTTCTCCGATTGAAGCCGGCCTGGGTTGGATCACTAAGTTTGCAGAAGGAAAGAACTTTACGAACCGTGCCGAGTTGGAACGCCAGAAGAAGGAAGGCGTGACACGCAAACTGTGTGCGTTCGAACTGGTTGACAAAGGTATTCCCCGTCATGAATATGAAATCGTCGACGAAGAAGATAATGTGATCGGTGTGGTAACATCCGGTACGATGTCTCCCGTATTGAAGAAAGGTATCGGCATGGGCTATGTGAAACCCGAATATGCAAAAGCCGGAACGGAAATCTTCATCAAGGTCCGCAACCGCAACCTGAAAGCACAGGTGGTAAGACCTCCGTTCAGAAAATAAGTATTCAATAGTCCACAATCGGGTGGGCATGACATTGGTTATAGAATGACCATAGATTGATTATCATAATATGGATAATTAATTCTGTGGTCATTTTCTTTTGCTATATCTTTTTTTCTTACCTTTGGGCATTTTTAAAAGAGTATCTTTGATTTTCAACAGGTTTTGGAGTATGGGCTAAAATAGTACAAATATGAAACGCTGGTATCATTTAAAGGGCCTTTTTTTGTTGGTGGTTTTTCTGATAATAACCACCTTGCCATCCTATGCTTCTCCGGATGGGGGCGAAAACAGTTATGTGCTAATCATAAACTCTTATACGGAATCTAATCCTTGGAGCCGTATTTTTACGGCGCCGGTCTATGAGCAAATGACAACAGATGATGAAAGTTGGACTGCCTATACGGAAAATATGGACCTGATGCTGATAAAGACGGATGCTGATGTCGAGAATTTCTCAACTTATTTATCCCGGAAATATACGGGAACGCCTCCTTCTTTAGTGATTTTACTGGGAAATAGCGCTTATATGTTGTTGCGGGACGAGTTGAAACGCCGTTGGGGTAAAGATATTCCGCTTTTAGTTTGTGCGGAGAAGGATTTTATTGCTCCCTATGAATATTACTTGTCTAAGGAGGCTTGTCCGGAAGAACTGCAAATCAACCTTTCAGAGATGGTCGAAACCTTCCATAACCTGACTATACTGTATGTCCCGGAATATATATCCGAAACGGTCAATCTGATAAAGAATTTGAAACCCGATATGAAACGGCTTATCTTTCTGGCGGATAAGCGTTATATCAGTGCACAGAATAAGCGTTTTATCCAAGATGTCATGGAGAATGATTTCCCGGATATTGAACTGCAACTGATAACAGCCGGAGATACGAGTACGGATGAACTTATCTCTCTATTGAGCCGTGTGGATAAACGGACTTGTGTTTTGTATTATTCATGGATTCTTTTAAATCAGCAGGGGAATCGGGATATCCTTAGTTCCGACACTTACCGGATGCTGAGTTCTTATACGGACGCTCCTATCTTCACCCTGAACGACATGGGAATAGTGGAAAACGGGATGGTCGGGGGATTTTTTTATCCGGAATCCAATATCTCTACTACGCTTACCGGAATTGTCAGTGATATATTGAAAGGGAAAAAGCTGCATGCCGTTATTACTCCCGGTCAGCCGCGTTCGGTGTTGAACTACCAGGTTTTGATGCAAAAGAATATTCCGCTTTTTGATCTGCCTTCCGATGCTATCTTTTATATGAAACCTCCATCATTTTGGCAGCAATATCATAACCATGTTTATGCAGGCAGTGGAGTCCTTTTCGTCTTTATCTTATTCCTGTGCCTGCGGATTAAATCATTGAACAAGCTACGGATATTCCACACCAGGGAAATTGCGTTTATGAGGAATTACAGGCAGCTGATCAACTGTATGCCTATTTCCTATATGAAGCAGCAGATCTTATATGAGGGAGGCAATGCCGTCGATTATTTGATAGTCGATGTCAATCCTGAATTTGAAAAGTTATTCGATAGAAAAACTCATTTCCTGAATAAGAAAGGTTCGGAGCTGTCCCATTCCCGTTTGGTGCAATATATGCAGGCCTGTTCGCTTATATTGGCACAAAACAAGCAACTCAGTGTCCAATATTACTATGAGCCGGCCGAGCATTATCTGAATGTCCTGATCATCCCGTCCAGTACGCCGTGTTGTGTCGACCTGTTCATGTCGGATGTAACGGAAGTGGTTAAAGCGCAACAGGTATTACGTTCTCTGAACAAAAAGCTCTCCATGTCGTTGGATGTGGTAAACATTGTTCCCTGGAAATGGGATTTGGTCCAGCAGACCATCCTTTGTGAAATGAACCCTTCCGGGAACACCGGTTTTTCCGGGTTGTTTGATGAAAGTAAACTGATAGCACCGGCCTCTGAATATTTTGCAAAGATTTACGAGGACGACAGGGGTAAGATAGAAGAGGCTTGCAAGGCTTTGCTACTTGGCCATGTCGATAAGATAAAGGAGGAGTATCGTATTCTTCCGGAGGGGGAAGACGAACTGGTATGGGTGGAAACATATGCGACTGTTGAGAAAAGGGGTGAAGACGGAAAACCGACATCACTGATTGGTTCCGTAATCGACATTACAGACCGGAAAAAAGTGGAAGAGGAACTGCTGAACGCCAAGAATAAGGCCGAGGAGTCCAATAGGCTGAAGTCTGCTTTCCTGGCCAATATGAGCCACGAGATCCGTACGCCTTTGAATGCAATTGTTGGTTTCTCCAATATTCTTGCCATGACGGACGATGCGGAGGAGAAAGAAGAATATGTTCATATCATCGAAAACAATAATGTCTTGCTGTTGCAGCTTATCAATGATATCCTGGATTTGTCGAAGATAGAGGCGGGGACATTGGATTTCATCTATTCGGATGTCGATATAAACACCATGCTACATGAATTGGAAGTATCCATGCAGAGCCGTATAACGAATCATGTCAAGCTGATATTCGAACGGAAGCAGGAGGATTGTTTCGTCTCGATAGCCAAAAGCCGGTTTATGCAAGTTCTTATAAATCTTATAACCAACGCTATCAAGTTTACGGAAGAAGGCAGCATACGCTTTGGCTTCTCGATACAAGACGGGGAGATGCTGCGTGTTTATGTGGCGGATACCGGTTGTGGTATTCCGCCGGAGAAGCAGAACAGCGTATTCGAACGTTTTGTCAAACTGAATGCTTTTGCCCAGGGCACCGGCCTGGGGCTTTCTATTTGCCGGATGATCATTGAATATCTTGGCGGTGAGATATGGGTGGAGTCGGAAGTCGGAAAGGGGACGACGTTCGGGTTTACTTTCCCTTATAAACCCGCAACGGTACGGGAATAGCTTATTTGGCGATTTGTAGAAAAAAAGAGTTCTTCGGGTTTAATATTATATATATCTTTGTCCCGAAAATATAAAGAATAGGTATTATGTTGAATTTTCTGAAAAACTGGACGTTGCCTATTGCAATGTTGGCCGGTGTGTTAGGTTATTTTATGTTTGCCAACTTCACTTTTCTGGAGCCGACAAAACCGTTTATGAATTCTTTAGTTGCCTATTTGACCCCTTTCCTGATCTTTGCACAGCTGTTGCTGACTTTCTGCAAGGTGCAGCCGCATGAGTTGTTGCCGTCTCCCTGGCACGGATGGCTGTTGCTGTTCCAGCTTGTTTCTGCTTCGGCGATAGCCGCTTTTCTGATTTTTGTCCGCTTGGAAGGATCTTATAAGGAAGTGTTTGAGGGGGCGATGGTTTGCCTGATTTGTCCGACGGCGACGGCAGCTGCTGTTATTACCGGTAAATTGGGAGGGAGTGCATCCAGTTTGACTACTTATACGCTGTTGTCCAATATCCTGGCGGCAATCGTTGTTCCGCTGATGTTCCCTTTGGTGGAGCCTCATGCTAATATTACTTTCCTGACGGCATTCCTGAAAATATTGAGCAAAGTGTTCCCGTTGTTGCTTTTCCCGTTTATCCTGGCGATGCTGTTTCGTTATTATCTTCCGAAAGTCCATCATTTCTTGTTGGGCTTCCGTGATATGGCTTTCTATCTTTGGGCTGTTGCCCTTACAATTGTAACAGCCCAGACTGTAAAATCGCTTGCCAATAGTGATGCTGCAGTGGGTGTTGAGGTGTTGATTGCATTGGCCGGATTTATAACCTGTGTCATTCAGTTCTATTTAGGGAAACGGATCGGAACCCGTTATTTCGATCGCATCAGCGCCGGGCAGGCGCTCGGACAGAAGAACACCGTGCTTGCCATCTGGATGTCTTACACCTATCTGGATCCGCTTTCGTCAGTCGGTCCCGGCTCGTACGTCCTCTGGCAGAACATTATTAATAGCTGGCAACTTTGGAAAAAGAGAAAGAAAGAGCTGGAAAATTAAATATAAATATCTGATATATAGTGATTTTTCTTTTATTTATCTTGTTCCCTTTGTTTTGCTTGCTTTCCTGTGTTTGCCTATAAATTCCTTTATTTTGTTACCAGTTTGTTACTCAAATGCTATTGAGTAACAAAAATAATATCTATATTTGCCATCGGTAACAAAATAAAAACATAAGTATGGCGAAGAAGAAACAAGAGGTCAAATTGAAAGAACCTGTAAGAATCAGATTTAAGCAGCTTGCCAATGGTAATCAATCCATCTATTTGGATTATTACACTGGCGACGTGATTAGAAAAGAAAACTATGTTGGTGGTAAACGGCAATATGAGTTTTTGAAATTATATCTTATCCCTGAAAAGACGAGGGAGGATAAGATTAAGAATGAAGCGACTTTGGCACTAGCCAAAGCTATTCAGAGCAAGCGGATTGTTGAGTTGCAGAATGATGCGCACGGTTTTCAGAATACTAATAAATCCAAAGCAAACGTACTTGATTATTTGATGGATATGCGACAGCAATCTAAAGAGCGTGGCAGTCTGAATTATGAAAAGACTATCGGGAATACTATCCGTGAATTGAAATTGTTTAGAGGGGATTATATCGCTTTTCGTGATATTGATAAGGATTTCCTTAGTAGTTTTGTGGATTTCTTAAAGCAGGCAAAGAAAGCGAGTAAATACGGAGTAACAAAAGCAGGTGGATTATTAAGCAATAATTCGGTAGTTGCTTATTATGGAGTATTGCGGACTGCAATAAACAGAGCTTATAAAGATGGCATTATAACAGTAAACCCGACAAAAGAGTTTGACTTTGCCGATAAAGTGAGAGCAGAAGCAAGCCGTAGAGAGTATCTGACCATTGAAGAATTGAAACTCTTGATAAATACGGAATGTAAATATGAGATAATGAAACAGGCTTTTCTTTTTAGCTGCTTATGCGGATTGCGAATAAGCGATTTAAGAAAGCTAAAATGGAATGATTTACAAAAAAGCGGTGATAGAATTAGGATTGAGATAAAAATGCAAAAAACTAAAGAGCCTCTTTATCTTCCTATATCTGATGAAGCGTTGAAGTGGTTGCCGCAGAGAGGAGAAGCTATAGACAGCGATTTAATCTTTCCTTTGACACATGAAGGGACAATAAATAAAACACTTCAACAATGGGCTAAAGCGGCAGGAGTTACTAAGCATATCTCCTTTCATGTTTCACGCCATACCCATGCAACTATGATGCTAACATTAGGGGCTGATTTATATACGGTTAGTAAGCTGTTGGGGCATAAAAATATTGCGACTACCCAAATTTATGCCAAGATTGTGGATAAAAAGAAGGAAGAAGCTATAAGTTTGATACCGAATTTAACAGACTAATTTATAAGAAAGTACGGACTATGGCGACCGTACTTTCTTTCTTTTTTTGCCCTTCTTTCACAAGAAAAATATATCTTTGCTTCTACTAACTGAAACAGAGTATCTTATGACAGAAGAAGAATTGAAAGTGAAATTCGACCATATACAAAGCATATTCAACCGTTGTATAAATCATGCCTATCAAATTATAACGGATAGCATTGCTGCGAAGTCTGAATATTTGAGCCGTGAACAGGCTGATGAACTGGAACAGCAGGAGTACATTCGCACCACAGATGAATTGGCACAACTTTACATCCGTTATTCCGTACTGGATGATATTCAAAATTTTTACTCTATACCCGATTTCTTTTGGGAAAGCGGTTTTTATGAAGCCTTGAAGCCCGATGAAAAAAGAAAATACCTTTTATTCTCTCCTCTTTCATTTGATTATTCCCGATACGAACAGGACAATTCAGTTTATGATGAAGAACTGCCTTATTTTTCCGTAGTTGTTAAAGCCGTTGTGCTGGAAAGATATTTGGCATATTTGCGAAAAAAGAAAGAAAGCAGAGTGCAGATAGAAACGCAACCACAGCAGGAGCAGGAAGTACAGAAGCCAATAACAAACGTCGAATTTCCGATAAAAGCCGTACCCCCTATTGCTGAAACTGAAAATCCGTTTGGTTCAATTCTTAATGACAAACAGATAGAATTGATTGCGGATTGCATCAATGAGGTTAAGATGTTCAATGCCTCTGTAACTGTTGATGACTTGAAAGCGATACTCTCCTGTAAGCCTAATGCAATATTAAGGTCAAACAATAATAGATATGTAGCTTTCCTTTTTTCGGAATTAAGTAATAGGTCTTTAATTACCGCTAATTGGCAATCGGTTATTTCCAATAATAAACTGTTTCTTTCCAAAGACAAAAGTAGGGATAAATACCTCAATCAAGGGGACTTAGCCACAGCAACAAATTATGTGAAAGGCATCTCCCATGAGAAAGGATTTGCAACCATATACAACTATATCAAACAACTGAAAAGACTTTAAGAATAGGTTAAGACCTCAAACATAGCTTAATCCACTATCAAGCTAATCCTCAATACCTTTGCCCTCGTTAACGAAAAGAAAACGAGGGTGCGCACCTTCATATTGTTTCACTTAATCCAAAAAAAGCAATATGGATAAGACATTAGAGATGCGAGTTGAGGAACTCGAACAGATGTTGTTTTTAACTAAGAATGTGCTTAGCTTTGATGAAGCAAGCAAGTTTCTTAACCTTTCCAAAAGTTACCTGTACAAACTGACTTCGGGTAACTTGATACCCCACTATAAACCGCAGGGTAAGATGCTGTTCTTTGAACGGGCAGATTTGGAGGCGTGGCTACGCCAAAATCCTATCAAGACACAAGCGCAAATAGAACAGGAAGCGCAGAAGTATATCCTTAGTAACTGTCCTTTAAAAAAGTAAAACTATGGAAGACAAAAAAGTGACGGAAAAGAAGAAAGAGGATGCAGCAATGACAAGAGAAGATTTTGCCGTTCTTTGGAAAACCATTCATTTGAAGATTACCGATACTTATGATGTACCCCCCGAAATACTTTGGGTAAATGGTTCGACTATTGGCACACTGGGAAATTTCAGCGCATCCACAGGTAAAGCCAAGAGCAAAAAGACGTTCAATATTTCTGCTATTGTGGCAGCGGCATTGAAGAATGATGAAGTTTTGCAATATTCAGCGTTCCTGCCCGAAAACAAGCGTAAAATTCTATATGTGGACACAGAGCAGAGCAAATACCACTGCCATAAGGTAATGGAACGCATCATGCGTTTGGCTGGTCTTCCTACCGATAAAGATAGAGAGGATTTTATCTTTGTCGTGTTGAGGGAATGTACACCCGACAAGCGAAAGCAGATAATAGACTATATGCTTGCCAATATGGAAGGTATAGGTCTTGTTATTATAGACGGCATCCGTGATTTGATGTACGACATCAACAGCCCCAGCGAATCATCCGACCTCATCAATCTTTTAATGCGGTGGTCAAGTGAGTATAATTTGCATATTCACACAGTATTACACTTGAATAAAGGGGATGATAATACACGTGGGCATATCGGGACGGAACTTAACAACAAGGCTGAAACCGTCCTACAGATAACCAAAAGCACGCAGGATGTGGATATTAGCGAAGTAAAGGCGATGCACATTCGGGACAAGGACTTTGAACCGTTTGCATTTCGCATCAATGAAACTGCATTGCCCGAAGTTGTGAAAGACTATGTTTTTGAACAACCCAAGCAGAACCGCAACTTTCCGCTTACGGAACTTACGGAGCAACAGCACCGTGAAGCGTTGGCAAACGGATTTGGAAAGGATGTAGTGCAAGGCTATCCCAATGTTATCGCAGCCTTGAAAAAAGGTTACGCAAGTATCGGTTTTGAACGTGGGCGCAATATTCTCGTGGACTTGAACAAATTCCTTGTAAACAAGCGCATGATAGTAAAAGAGGGGAAAGGCTACAAGTTCAATTCTGATTTCCACTACTAAAAGCAAGTTTGGTTTAGTCCGTGTGTATATATAGAAGGAATGAACTTCTTTTCATTGTACGATTAAGTACAAGATAAGTTTAGTACAGTTCAGGTGTATATATAGCGGACTAAACAGAACTGATTCAATTATTCATTCACCAATACATTCAGATTATGACAATCGAAGAATCCAAAAATATAAAGTTGGCAGACTATCTGCACAGTTTAGGCTATAATCCGATAAAGCAACAGGGCAATAGTCTTTGGTATAAATCACCGTTGAGAGAGGAACAAGAGCCTTCTTTCAAACTGAATACAGACCGCAATTTGTGGTATGACTTTGGAGCAGGAAAAGGCGGCAACATCCTTGCATTGGCACAAGAACTTTACGCATCCGACAGTTTACCCTACCTTTTAGACCGTATAGCGGAGCAAAGCCCCTCTATCCGTCCCGTTTCTTTTTCCTTTCGCCAGCAGTCATCAACGCAACCGAGTTTCCAATATTTGGAAACAGTACCGCTTTCTTCTCCTGCTTTGTTTGCATACTTGCAGGATAGAGGCATAAATATAGCACTTGCGAAAAAAGAATGTATGGAAGTCCGTTTCTCGCTTAACGGTAAATGGAACTTTGCCATCGGCTTTCCTAACGCATCGGGAGGTTATGAGGTACGCAATAAATATTTTAAAGGCTGCATAGCTCCTAAAGACATCACCCATATACGGCAGACTGGAGAACCTAAAGAAACCTGCTATGTGTTCGAGGGGTTTATGGACTATCTTTCTTTTCTGACCTTGCGACAGAAAAATTGTCCTGATTATCCCGACTTTGACAAGCAGGACTATCTTATTCTGAACTCTGTTTCCAATCTTTCCAAAGCCTTGTACCCGTTGGGGAACTATGAGAGAATACATTGTTTTTTCGACAATGATACGGCAGGAATAAGAGCCGTACAGGAACTTTATAAAGAGTACAGTTTCCGTGTCCGTGATTCCTCGCGCATTTATAGTGGCTATAAAGATTTGAATGATTATTTGTGTGGGAAACGGTTGGTACAGTCGGCAGACTTGACACAGCAGACCAAGCAATCACAGACGGTCAAACAAGCCGACAGGCAGGAACAACAACCAGTCAAAAAGAAAGGCAGAGGGTTCAGGATGTAGCCGCACGCAGCCCGCAGGCTTTTGAGTAAAGAAAAGCCATAGCTCAATAGGGCGTTTTCTTCACGCAGTGCAAGCACCGCTAAAAACACCCTATCGAGCAAAGGGGCGATGCCCCTTTTGAAACCCCGTGAGCCATGCGGCGAATGTGCAAGGCAAACGGAATTGTCTAACGAAAAACAGATTACAACATGGGATATTTCACTCTTGATTTCAAGAAAGCAAAGGGAGCATCCGACGCTCGTATGTCCGACCATATCGAGCGCAGGGTGATAGCTCCGAATGTGGATCCTACACGTACACATCTCAATCGGGAACTGGTGGAACTTCCCGAAGGTGTGGCGGTACGTGACGAAGCGATAGCGCATCGCATCAGGTCGGCAGGCATCAAACGGAAGATTACCCCCGACCAAGTAAGGGCTGTCCGTGTCATGATGTCGGGAACACACGAGGATATGATGAAGATACAGCAAGACGGGCGTATGGATGAATGGTGCAACGACAGTATGCAATGGCTACACAAGACTTTCGGACGGGAGAATACCGTTTCAGCAGTTCTGCACATGGACGAAACTACGCCCCACATACACGCTACCATCGTACCAATAGTAACGGGAGAGCGCAGGAAGGCAAAGCTGAAGCAAACGGAGGGTAAGCGTTCCTACCGAAAGAAAGCGGATGCAGCCCGACTGTGTGCTGATGATGTATTGAACCGTGACAAGTTGATAGGTTACCATGATGACTACTCCAAAATCATGGATAAATACGGTTTGCATCGTGGAGTGCGTGGCTCGGAAGCACGTCACGTTACTACTGCTCAGTATTACCGTGATTTGAAACGGCAGACGGGAGAACTTGAAACAGGTGTGCAACAGCTTCAAAGTGCAAAGGACGAAGCGGAAAAACAGCTAAAGCAGGTTAAGAAAGAAATCAAAACTGACAGGCTGGAAGCGGTCAAGACCGAAGCGAAAACCGCTATTATAGCAAAGGTCGGTTCTTTTTTGGGGAGTGGTGAAATTAAGGAGTTGAAACAGGAGAACAGGCAGTTGTATGAGGAAGTTGCCACTCGGGACGAAAGCATAGAAAAACTGCAAACTATGATGCAGGAGCAGCAGAAACAACACTGCAAGGAATTGACTGAAGTACAGGCGAAGCACATTGAACTACTGAACGAAAAAGATAAGAAAATTTCACGTCTTAACCGTATCATCCAAAAGGCTTGTGTATGGGTCCCCTTATTGAAAGAGTTATTCCTTATTGAAAAAATGTGCCGTTTGATTGGTTTTACTGCCGAACAAACAGCGACTTTGGTAGTAGGTGCTTCATTGGAGTATAGCGGAAAGCTCCATTCCGAAGAGTATGGTCGGAACTTTGCGGCAGACCGTGTTTTGGTTCAAGTGAAAGCGGAACCGGCAGACAGGAATAAATTGTTCTTGAGTATCAACCGTATCAATATTAGCGATTGGTTTAAAGAGCAATTTGATAAGTTAAAACAGCCCTCGCAGGTGAAATTGGAGCAGAAGAAAAATAGAGGTATAAGATTTTAACCTCTTTGTTTTATTGCATTTTAGTAGAAAAGTCAAGTTCAATGCTATATTGGATTTGGCTTTTTGTGTTTTATGTTCTCAAAATCAATTCAATGGGAGTAAGGAGTTTGAATCTCAAATATTATCGGTATATTTGCACCATCGAAATTGTAAATTGCAAACTTTAATTAGGAGGAATAGATTATGAATCAAAGAACAGTATCAGCAAATGAGTATAATAATGTCATTAACGTAGCCACTAAATATGTCGAAGCTTTACGAATTGGCAGCGTTGATATGTTAGCTGAAATCTTCCATAAAGATTGTGTGACCTATGGCACTGTCAATGGTGAACTTATGGGGGGGGCCAGTAATCCTACTGCTGATTTTATTAAAGATTATGGTAAATCCCCTGAAATAGTTTATCATATAGATGTGCTTGACATAACACCAACCACCGCAGTTGTACGAATTGTTATGGAAAAGGATGCTGTCGGGTCTGATTGCAATGACTATCTATCATTTATTAAACTTGATAAAGGTTGGACTGTTATTGCTAAGATCTTTCATCAGTTTGATAAGTGATTTTTCGAATATCAACTGTATTAATATTAACGATTAGTTCAAAGAATAATTCAATAGATTGAAGTAGTTCGTGCAGATGAAACAAGGGCAGAAGCAAATCAGAGGTACAGAATTTTAGTATCTTTGTTATATTGTATTTCAGTGGAAAAGTCAAGTTCAATGCTATATTGGATTTGGCTTTTGTGTTCTTGTTTTCAGAATCAAGTCAATGAGGGAATAATGCGTGAACTTATGCAAATGCAATATCTGTAGTTTTTAAATATAAGATAAAAATATGGCAGAATCTTTTAAAGATATGTATAACGAGCAATTTTTCGACCGGTTTACGAAAGACTTACAACTTGTTATCCACGATTTTAATGCTTGTGAATTTGTATCCCAGATAATGGATGATGAGTGGAAAAATAGGAAATATAAGCAGCGTATTATGCACATTACGGCAGTTCTGAAAAAGTTTTTACCAGTAGATTACAAAGATGCTATTGCTAAAATACTTGAATTGTTGGACTATGTAAAAAATATGCTACCTGATTTTTCAAAAATAGACGATAAGAATTTCGGCTTATTAACGTTGGAATATGGGGCAATTTTGGATAATTATGTAGAACAATATGGAATAGATGATTATGAGACCTCTATTAAAGCGATAGAAAAAATTACTCAGTTTACAAGTTGCGAGTTTGTTACTCATCCTTTTATTGTAAAATACAAGGATAAGATGATGGAACAAATGTTAGTTTGGTCGAGACACGAACATTGGGGAGTAAGACGGTTAGCGTCAGAAGGTTGCCGTCCACGTCTTCCTTGGGCAATGGCTTTACCAAATTTGAAAGAAAACCCTGCGCCAATTATTCCGATTTTGGAGAACCTTAAAAACGACCCATCAAGATTTGTGCGATTGAGTGTTGCCAATAATCTAAATGATATTGCGAAAGATAATCCTGAAACGGTGATTAATTTGGCAAAAAGATGGAAAGGGGAGTCGGAAGAGGTGGACTGGGTTATTAAACACGGTTGTCGAACACTCTTAAAACAAGGAAACCCAGAGGTTATGAAATTGTTCGGCTTTGATTCTATTAAAAATATCAGCATTGAGAAATTTCAATTTTCAATACCTAAAGTTAAAGTTGGAGATGCGTTAGAGTTTAGCTTTAACTTGCTGAATAATAACAATGAAAAAAATAAAATACGACTTGAATATGGAGTTTACTACCAAAAAGCAAATGGAACGTTAGCAAAGAAAGTTCACAAAATCAGTGAAAAAGAATATGCAGGAAATTCTGTAACACAAATTACTCGAAAACATTCTTTTCGTGTGGTAACAACAAGAAAATTCCACTTCGGACTTCATCAGGTTGCTGTAATAATCAACGGAAATGAGTTTGGAAAACATGATTTTGAATTGATTGAATGATAAACACTATACATAGCAAGAAGTTTGGCGATACGTTTAAGTAAGTTTAGTCCGTTCCTTTGTCTATATATCCAAAACGGACTAAACCTCTTTATACCGACAGCGAGATAGATGCTGGCGAAAAGAAAAATATTGTTTCTCTTTTCGCCAGCTTTATTTTTGCGGATAGTCTGCCTTTTGTTACCTTTGCATAAGAAGCCCACCACTAAGCGAATCTCTTCGTTTTTTTTTGTTACTATTTTGTTACCCGCTATTAGTAATTGGTGGGTTTCTTTGTTGATAATCAGTTGAATACGATTGCTGTTATATAATATGTGGCAAAATATTTTCAATAGCTACCAACTGTGGAAGAAACGGAAGAAAGAAGCTGCTATTTAGGGTGCCAACACTAACTCATAGTCCACGACATCCAGCCAACGGTCGAATTTCAGTCCTACTTTTTCGAAGCGGGAGACTTGTTTGAATCCGAGTTTTTCATGTAATATGTTGCTGGCTTCATTCCCTTCCGTGATGCAGGCGATCAGGGCGTGAAATCCTTTTTGGCGACATTCGTCGATCAGCTTTACCATCAATTGCTTCCCGATGCCTTTTCCTGTACTTTCCGGTGACAGGTAAACGGTTGTTTCCAGCGTATATCTGTAGGCGGCGCGCTCTTTCCAGGGATGGGCGTAGCAGTATCCGACCACTTTGTTATCCACTTCGTAAACAAAATAAGGGAAATGGGCGGAGATTTCAGCTATCCGTGAACGCATCGTTTCTTCCTGTAAGGGTTCCGTGTCGAAGGTTGCTACGCTATGCAAGACATATTCATTGTAGATATCTGTAATCGTTTTTGCATCCTGGAGTTGTACCGGTCTGATCATTGTCTAAAAGAATTATTATATTTTCTATTTTGAGGACAAAGATAAAAGATAACTGCTTTGTATAGACGCCTGATCTCATAAATAATATCTATTTTTGTAGAATAATTGATATTGATATGAAACTAAGTAACGAATGGTTTACCGCTCTTTCAGAGAATGAATCCGGACAGTTGGTCACTGTTTCCGGCCGTGACGAACTAACCGAATTTGTGCAGTCGGGCAAGTTCAAGGAACGGGTGGAAATCACCTGGAAATATGAAGGTGACGACAAGGGAATGCCTTCCGAAGCATTGGCTGAAAAGATGGAAGAGATACAGGAAGCCTTGCGCAAGGCAATGGAAAAGGATAAGCTTTCAATCCTGACGGGGGTATATACCGGAGGAGGAGAGAAGATATGGGTCTATTACACTCGTACCGTCCGTGTTTTCGGTGAACGGCTGAACGAAGCATTGGCTCCGTTTGAAGAGTTGCCGATCTCTATTTATACGGAGGTTGATCCCGAATGGGAAGAATACACGGATATGTATGAGATGAAAGACTGGGCCATTGAATGAAAAATAAAGAGGATGCATCAATTTAGTATGAGATGGCGGAGCAAGTCCGCCAAGGTACAGACGCTATAAATGGGACTTTGATGCATTCTCTTTACTATTATTGTTTCATCAGGTAGGACTTGAAACCCTCGAAATCCTTTTTCAGCTCGATACTTTGTTTTGTCCCTTGCATAAAGGCTTTTAGCTTTGCCGGTATTTCAATATCCGCTTCCAGGATACTGTCTACCGTCCCTTTGAACTTCGCCGGGTGGGCCGTTTCCAGGAATACGCCTGTTTCACCGGGGGCGAGCTTGTTTTCAATTAACGCCTGATAACCACATGCACCATGCGGATCGAGCAAATAACCGGTTTTTGTGTAGACCTGCTTCATGGTAACGGCGATTTCTTCATCTGTGAAACGATAGCCGCTTATCAGTCGGCTGATTTCCTGATGCGGGTTGCCATTCTTGCCAAACAGATCCAGGATACGGGCAAAATTGCTTGGATCGCCTACATCCATTGCGTTGGCTATCGTTGCAACGGAAGGACGCGGGGTGTAAATGCCTGTTTTCAGATATTCGAGGAATACATCATTGCGGTTGTTGGCGGCAATAAAGCGCTTTATGGGCAATCCCATCCGGTTGGCGAACAACCCGGCTGTGATGTTTCCGAAGTTTCCGCTGGGAACAGAAATGACCAATTCATCCGCCTTGCCGATCTTGTCTAATTGTGCGTATGCATTGAAATAGTAGAATGATTGCGGAAGGAAACGGGCAACGTTGATCGAGTTGGCCGATGTCAGTTTCATGTGGCGGTTCAGCTCGTCGTCCATAAAGGCCGACTTGACCAATGCCTGGCAATCGTCGAACGTACCGTCTATTTCCAATGCGGTAATGTTCTGTCCTAATGTCGTGAACTGGCATTCCTGGATCGGGCTTACCTTTCCTTTGGGATAGAGCACATACACATGGATGCCCGGCACACCTAAAAATCCGTTGGCAACGGCACTGCCTGTATCTCCCGAAGTGGCAACCAATACGTTAACTTGTTTCAGCCCTTCTTTTTTGATGAAATGTCCCAGCAGACGTGCCATGAAACGGCCGCCGACATCTTTAAAGGCCAGTGTCGGACCGTGGAACAGTTCGAGGCTGTAGATGTTATCGTCGACGTGTACCACCGGAGTCTCGAACGACAGCGTGTCTTTTACGATCTCATTCAAGGTACCGGCATCGATGTCTTCACCAAAGAATGCCTGTGCCACAGTGCAGGCGATTTCGTGGAAAGATTGGTTCTTCATATTGCCGATCGTATCCTCGTCTAATTTGACGATGCGTTCGGGCATATATAGCCCTTTGTCACCGGCGAGCCCTTTTACAACGGCTTCTTCCAATGAGGCAAAGGGAGTTTGCTTATTTGTGCTGTAATATTTCATAATAACTCTTTTATAAATTCGTCTTTCTCTAAAATGCCATATTTACCCTTCAGAACGGAACACTCGTCGAAACGGGTGACAGCGTCGGGTGCCTGTCCCGGTTTGTAGATCAGGAAAGGAACCGGGGTGTTTGTATGGGTACGGATGGCGCAGGGAGTCGGGTGATCCGGAAGTACGGCTATTGCAACTGGCTCGTCCCATTTCTGCAATTCTTCGAAAATAATGCCGATCGCCCGCTTGTCCAGGTTCTCGATCGTTTTTATTTTCAGATCCACGTCGCCTTCGTGTCCGGCTTCGTCACTGGCCTCCACATGGAGATAGACGAAGTCGTTTGTTTTCAGGGCTTCGAGAGCGGCGTGCGCTTTTCCTTCGTAGTTGGTGTCGTACAGTCCGGTAGCGCCTTCCACATCGATCACTTTCAGTCCGGCGTATACGCCGATACCGCGGATCAGGTCGACGGCAGAGATCACGGAGCCTTGCTTGAAGCCATACATTTCCTGCATAGTCTTCATGGCCGGGCGATATCCGGGCGACCAGGGCCAAATGCTGTTTGCCGGATCTTTCCCGGCGGCAACACGTTTCCGGTTGACGGGATGATCCTTCAATATCTCTTGCGATTTCAGAATCAACTCGTTCAGCAGATCGGCCGTTTCCTGTGCTTCCGGCACTTCCGGCTTAACCATCAGGGGACGGAAAGGATGGAGGGGTACATCGTGAGGAGGCGTGCAATCCAAGCGTTTGTCACCTCCTTTGATCACTAACAGATGGCGGTAAGACACACCCGTGTAGAAATGTACGCGGTCGGAGCCTAATTTCTCGTTCAGGAAGCGGATCAGTTCGTCCGCCTCACCGGTTGTGATATGTCCGGATGAATGGTTTTTCAGGATATCGCCTTCCACACAGATCAGGTTACAGCGCATCGCCATTTCCCCCGGTTTCAGCTCATATCCGATACTGGCGGCTTCCAATACGCCGCGGCCTTCATATACGGTCGGAAGGTCGTAGCCCAAAACTGCCATATTTGCCACTTCACTTCCCGGATGGAAACCGTCGGCAACGGTTTTCAAGCGTCCGGTCACGCCCATTTCAGCCAGCCTGTCCATATAAGGAGTGTCTGCATATTGCATTGGCGTCTTGCCGCCTAAAGCCTCTATCGGCTCGTCGGCCATCCCGTCTCCCAGAATGATTATACTTTTCATCTTTTATCGAATGTTTGCGATCGAAATAATGTCGGCGAATACGCCTGCTGCCGTTACGTCGGCACCTGCCCCATATCCTTTGATGATCATGGGATATTCGTGATACCGTTCGGTGGAGATCATGATGATGTTGTTGCTGCCTTCCAGTTCATAGAACGGGTGGTGCGCATCTACCTCCTGCAAGCCGACTTCACAGGCTCCGTTTTCCATTTTGGCTACAAAACGGAAGCGTTTGCCTTCTGTCTCTAATTGCTGGCGTTTTGCTTCAAATTCGGCATCCAGTTTCTGTATGTTCCGCCAGAAATCATCGAGCGTGCCTTCAAAATATTTGTCGGGGATGAAAAGATGACGCTGTACGTCTTCCTCTTCAACCTTGTAGCCGGCTTCACGGGTCAGGATAACCAGTTTACGGATTACGTCTTTTCCACTCAGGTCGATACGCGGGTCCGGTTCGGAATATCCTTCTTCCTTAGCCATCATGATCGCCTTACTGAAAGGAATATCGGCGCTCAGCGTGTTGAATATGTAGTTGAGCGTACCGGAAAGGACTGATTCCAGTTTCAGGATATGGTCACCGCTGTTGATCAGGTCGTTCATCGTATTGATAATCGGCAGTCCTGCACCGACATTCGTTTCGAACAGGAACTTGACACCGCGATGGCGGGCGATTTCTTTCAAGTTGGAATAATTGTTGTAGGAAGAAGAGGCTGCGATCTTATTCGCTGCAACAACGGATACGTTATTATTCAGCAACTCTTCATAGAGATCGGATACTGCCTGGTTTGCCGTACAGTCTACGAAAACCGAATTAAAGATATTCATTTTCAGAATTTCGTCTTTCAGATGCTCCGGCGAACTTACTTCACCGTTCTTTTTCAGCTCCTCTATGCAAGTCTCCAGGTTCAGTCCTTCGCGGGAGAAAAGAGCGTGTTTGCTGTTGGCTATTCCGACTACATTCAGCTTTAAACCGTTCTGCATAAGTTTGAGCTGCTGGATACGGATTTGTTCTAACAGGTTGCCGCCTACAGTTCCGACACCTGCGATGAACAGGTTCAATACCTTGTATTCTGACAGAAAAAAGGAGTCGTGAATGGAGTTCAACGCTTTCCGCAGGTATTTCAGCTTGATAACGAACGAGATGTTTGTTTCGGAAGCACCTTGCGCACAGGCGATCACACTGATACCGGCTCTTCCGAGCGTACCGAACAGCTTCCCGGCAATACCCGGTGTCCGTTTCATGTTCTCACCGACGATGGCGACTGTTGCCAGGTCTTTTTCGGCTACGGTGTCGCTCATGTCACCTTGCGCACGTTCGAGGGCGAACTCTTCGTCCAGCACTTTGACTGCCAAGTCTGCATCCGCGTTACGGACAGCGAATGTCGTATTGTTTTCCGAACTGGCTTGCGATACCATAAACACGCTTATGCCATTCTTTGCCAAAGTCTTGAATATGCGGTAGTTTACGCCGATTACGCCTACCATACCCAAACCCTGTACTGTGATCAGGCAGGTGTCGTTGATAGAAGAGATACCTTTGATCAGGGCTTTGCCTTCATCTTTTATTTTCTCTTTGGAAATATAAGTTCCGCGAGCCGTCGGATTGAATGTGTTCAAAATGCGGATCGGAATATTCTTATGGTAAACGGGGTAGATCGTCGGAGGATAAATCACTTTCGCACCGAAGTTACAAAGCTCCATCGCTTCGGTGAATGTCAACCGGTCGATTACGTAGGCTGAGCTGATCACACGCGGGTCGGCAGTCATGAAACCGTCGACATCCGTCCATATTTCAAGCCTGCGGGCATCTAATGCGGTAGCCAGAATGGAAGCGGTATAATCGGATCCTCCACGTCCCAGGTTTGTCACTTCCCCTTCTGCGCTGGTTGAGATGAAGCCGGGAACCAGCGAAACTTTGGGAAGCGGATTGAATGTTTCCTTGATCAGTTTGTTTGTCAGCTCAAAATCTACGATATGTTTGTTGAACTGTTTGACTGTCTTGATAAACTTACGTGAGTCGAACAGTTTTGCTTCGTTTATCACATTCGATACGATCAGGGATGAGATACGTTCTCCATAGCTGACAATCGTGTCGGATGTCTTGGCAGACAGATCGTTAATAAGGTACACACCTTTGTAAATATTCCCCAGTTCGTCCAGCAGGGCCATTACCTGTTTCTGGACTTCGATCCGTCTGTCTTTATCTGGGATAACTCCTTCTATAACATCCAGGTGGCGAGTGATAATTTCAGAAAACTCTCTTTCGTATCCGACATCGCCGTTTGTTGCCATCGAGGCTGTGTTCAGCAGTTTGTCTGTAATGCCTCCGAGGGCGGATACGACGACGATTACGGGCTCTTCAATAGCCTCCACTATTTTCTTTACACTCAGGATGCTATTCACGGAACCTACGGATGTTCCGCCGAATTTCAATACTTTCATCGATATGTATTTATTTAGTTGGCAGTTGGCAAGTGGCTATGCCGGCTTGCGAATACCAGTTGTTTACTAATAATTTATTGATTTGAAAAAAGAAATGAATGCAATGTGAGAATTGCAACAAAGCGGGACGTGGTCTCCGCACTTGTTTATTTGTATATGCTAAACCCCCCAAGGGGTCATTGTCAGTGCCCAGGTATGATATGTAAAACCTGTTAATGTCATTTGCGATTTCTCTTGTGTTTATTTTTACGTCGGCAATATTACGCATTATTTTTCAAATGCAAGCATATTTTTGTTAGAAAGTTGAAAATTGACAGATAAAAGTTCAATATTGCGCCAAAAAGAACAACGCAGTCCTTATAAAACAGACTTGTTGTGCTTTTCTTTCTCCAAATCCGCCCGGCTCTTACTCTGCGTCACGAGGTAAACGCCTGTAAAGACCAGGATTGCAGAGAGAAACTTTTGCCAGGAAAATGTGTCTTGTCCGATCATGACAGCAATCAGTGAGGCGACGATCGGTTGTACGTAATTATACATGCTGACGGTTGTCGGGCGTATTCGCTTCAGTGACATCGGGATAAGCAGGTAGGGGAGGAAAGTCGCTCCGAAAAGGACATAAAAGATTGCACTCAGTTCGGTGAAATCCCATACCTCCCGGTGAAAAGCTGGTGCGTCCAGTACGTGCCGGAAGGTGAACGGCACTAATGCCAAGGTTGTGAACAGGAACATCCATTTCATCATCGTGACTGATGAATAACGGAGTGAGAGCGGCTTGGATAATACCAGATAAATGGCATACATCAGTCCGCTGATAATCATCATGACATCCCCGTCCAGGCTGCTGACACTGTCGGCCGACTGTGTGGAGCTGAAGACAAGTAGCAAGCCTCCGCTTACACCCATGAATACTCCGAATGATTTTTTCCGCGTGATAGGCTCCTTCAAGATGACTGCCGCTAACAACAAGACAAAAATCGGCACGGCAGTCGCAATAATAGAGGCATCGACAGGAGAAGAACGGTTTAGTCCCACGATGAATAACCCTTGATTGATGCCGACACCGCAGAGGGCACAGACAAAGAGCATTCCCAGGTCCTTCAGCGGAACTTTCTCTTTATGGACAAACAGGGAAACGACCCAGAACATCACGCAGGCAAAAGCCATGCGCATAATAGTAAGCCCTTCGGGTGGAACATGCGTCGGCAGCAGATATTTGGATATCGGCATATTGACGGCAAACAGGATATTGGTGATCAATATCAGGATATGTCCCTTCAGTTTCTCGCGGTCCATGACTGGTGTTTTTTTATTCGTTATTACGTTCTTTCTCTTTAATAAAGCCGTTACGGAAAGCGTATAGAAGTTTCTCAAGGTCGTGGATCTGTTTTTGCAGGTCGGCGCCCTTGTCGGTATCTTTTACCATTTGGCGATGTGAGTTGAGTTCTACCACTATCGTTGTCGACAGGATATCTTTTCCCTCCTTGATTGCCTGGTCGGTCGACATGAACGGCTCGTGTTGGACAAGCTGGAAACCGCGTGAATGGTAGACCAGCGTATATCCGGCAATACCCGTCTCCGGATGATAAGCCTTAGAGAAGCCGCCGTCGATCACGAGCAGTTTACCGTTAGCCTTGATCGGATTTTCACCTTTGATGGAACGGACCGGAACGTGCCCGTTGATGATATGCCGGTGTTGGCCTGTCACGCCGAACTCGTCCAACAGCATGTCGCAGACCGATTCTTCTTCCCGCAGGGTGTAGTAGGCCCCTTTTTCCTCTTTCTGTACAGATTTGTCGTTGATGAAACAGCGTTCGAACGTCGCCATCCGGCTTTTGTCGAAAAGGGGAGAGTCTTTCCCTTCCCACAGATACCAGATGTAATCCATTGCGAAATCCTTTTCCGGACTGCCGTCTGCATCGAAGTAGGCGGTACGCACCAACTGGTCTACTTTGTCTAAAAGGGCTTTCCCCTTATATTCCGTTCCTTCGATACGGACCGCTTTGAGTGTCCCGTCCGGATTCATCGGGACGGAAGCATGAAACAGCAGGTTCGAGTTGCAGACCTGATACATGCTGCCGTGCGTGAACAGGCAACGCATATGCTTCTTCAGTTTTTCGCTGCATTCGAACGAGTGTTTGATACGGCGCATCAACTCTTCTTCTTCAATGGAGAGGGCATACGGGTCTTTGGCATTGAGGGTCGGCCAGTTTTTATCTCGCAGTTCATATTCCTTTCCTTCGATGCGGATCGTTCCGCGTTTCAAGTCGATGTGGTGAAGCAGCAAGCGGTCGTCCATCAGAAATTCCGGACGACGGCGGATGATTTCGCCTTCTAACTTGAATTGTATGATCGTGATCGCTTTGTGCATACGGGCGATCAGTTGGGTTGTCTTTTCGTCGAAAGTGGCATCCGAAGCATTGGTGCGGGGGATGAACAGTTCGCAGGGATCATCGCCATATACCTCCATCGCAAAAGTGGCGAGTGGCAGGAGATTGATACCATAACCGTCTTCCAGGGTTGCCAGGTTTCCGTAGCGCATACACATACGGATGACATTGGCAATACTTCCGGCATTACCGGCGGCAGCACCCATCCAGAGAATATCGTGGTTACCCCATTGGATGTCGAAGTTATGGTAGTTGCAGAGAGTATCCATGATGATGTGCGCTCCCGGTCCGCGGTCGTAGATGTCCCCGATGATGTGCAACAAGTCGATTGTCAGGCGTTGGATCAGGTTACACATGGCGATGATGAAGTCGTTGGCGCGTCCGGTGGAGATGATCGTATTGATAATCTGGTCCACATAGGCCGATTTGTTCGGCTCGTCGGATGATTCGTGCAACAGTTCCTGAATAATATAGGAAAACTCTTTCGGCAACGCCTTACGCACTTTCGAACGGGTGTATTTGGAAGAGACATTCCGGCATACGCGTACCAGCTGGTTCAGGGTGATTAGGCACCAGTCGTCCATATCCTTTTCGTGCTGCCGGACCAGCTCCAACTTCTGTTCCGGATAGTAGATCAGCGTGCAAAGTTCTTTTTTCTCGAAGTCGCGCAGCGTATTGCTGAATATCTCGTTTACCTTCCGCTTGATCGCGCCGGAGGCATTCTTGAGCACATGGTTGAAAGCCTGGTGCTCCCCATGCAGGTCGGACAGGAAATGTTCCGTTCCTTTCGGCAGGTTCAGGATAGCTTCCAGGTTGATGATCTCCGTACTGGCATCGGCTACTGTCGGAAAACTGCGTGCTAACAGTGTCAGGTAGCGCAAGTCACAGAAAACGTGTTCTGTTGTTATATCTTTAGTCATAAGTTATTTTATTGTCAATTTATTAAAGCGTCTCCATAGCAATATCCCAAGTGTTGTCAGGCTGACCGGAAAACCGCACCATACTCCGATAGCTCCCCAACCTAATGTGAAGCCACAAAGATAACCAATTGGCAGCGCTAATCCAAAATGACAGACAAAAGCCATGTAGGCCATGTATTTTACGTCTGCGATACCCCGGAGGGCATTGGCGAAAAGTATCTGTAATCCGTCTCCGAACTGATAGAGGATAACCGACCAGGCGAGCAATGCCACCATCTCGACTACCTCCTTTTCGGGCGTGATGATGTAACCCATCGTGTTACGGAAGGCCAGGATCAGGAGTACGACTATAAGCGCCGTAGCCATAATCAGATGCAGGCCGGCAAAAGAGGCGTGTCGTACGTTCGACCAGTCGTTCCATCCCCTATAGGCACTTACCCGTATGGTGACCGCCGCCGCAATCCCGTAATAGATCATAAAGCCGAGCGTAGTGATTACGCCTACCACCTGGTGGGCGGCAAGAGCTGTGCTGCCTAACCAGCCCATCATGATCACGCTCAGGCTGAAAGAACCGGTTTCGACTCCCATCTGGAATCCCACCGGCAGGCCGAGGCGGATCAGATTGCCTAAGTTCAGCTTATTGACCGTCCCCTTTTTGAATCCTTCCAGATAGGCTTTGTAGCGCGTGTGTTTCGCAAACAGGATGCAAAAGATTACGAATGTCAGGATACGGCTGGTTAGGGTCGAGATGCCGGCGCCGGTAAGCCCTAATTCCGGGCAACCGAATTTACCGTATATAAGCAGGTAATTACCGATAATGTTCAGGACGTTCGTACTCAGCATGATCCACATGGGGGTGAGGGTATCGGTCGTCCCGTCGCTGAACTGTTTGAACGAGTTGAAGAGCATCGCGAATATCACCGAGAAGAGTTGCAGTATATAGTAAGGCACGATATAAGGCATCAATTCTTCCGGCTGTTTCAGTATCTCGATGTTCAGCAGCAGTGCCAGCATACAGAGGCAGAGCAGCACACCGACAATGAAGTTGATAAAAAGACTGTTTTTTAGCGTTTCGCCGGCTTTGGCATATTCCTTCCGGGCGAAGAATCCTCCGATAATAGGCGTGAGCCCGTAGGAGAATCCCATCCCGGCAATGAAAACAAGATTGAAGAAGTTGTTGACGAAAGAGGCGGCCGCCAGTTCAGGCGTACTGTGATGCCCGACCATAATGTTATCGGCGAAACCGACAATAATAATGCCTAACTGTCCCAACATAATCGGGACACCCAGGCGTATTGTTTCTTTATAATGTTCTTTATAGACCGAAAGCTGTGTCATTCCAAAACCTTTACCGACTTGATTACTACATTTTCTGTCGGGCGGTCCTGTTTATTTGTCTTTACTTGCTGGATTGCGTCTACCACGTCCAGTCCTTCTACCACTTCGCCGTACACCGTATATTGGTTGTCGAGGAAGGGGACACCGCCAATCGTTTTGTATGTTTCGCGCAGTTCCGCCGGCATTTTGGTTTCGTCTTTCCGCTTTTCGGCTTCCAGTTCGGTCTTTCCGATCAGGGTGTCGCGCAGGATTGCCAACTCTTCCTTATTGCCGCTGCGGTACAGCTCCATGATCTGGGGCTTATGTTCCGTTTGCAGACGGTTGAAGATTGCCTGTTTCAGGCGTCCTTCCAACTGTTTTTCCATTTGGCCGAGTTCGGCTTCCGAATATTTCTTGCCCGTCACGATATAGAACTGGGAAGCGGACGACGCTTTCTCCGGGTTAACTTCGTCTCCGGTACGGGCAGCACAGATCGCTCCCTTTTTGTGAAAATACTTCGGATAGATAAATTCGGCAGGTACGGTATATCCCAGGTCGCCGGCACCCAACTGCTTGTTCATCGGGGCGTCTTTGGAAGTGACGTCGCCACCCTGCACCATGAAGTCTTTGATGACACGGTGAAACAGCAGCCCGTCGTACTGTCCGGCTTTTGCCAGCTTGATAAAGTTGTCGCGATGTTGCGGCGTGTCGTTATATAATTTGATTTTTATTTCTCCCAATGTGGTATCCATGACCACCAATGTTTCTGTTGTTTCCATGTTTTGTTGTTTATTTATTGACAATCGTCATTGATTTGATTTTGATGTTCTTGACAGGGCGGTCTTCTCCATTTGTTTCGATGAACTGTATCTTGTCTACCGCTTTCATCCCTTTTATGACTTCGCCGAAAACTGTGTATTTCCCGTCCAGATGCGGCGTGCCGCCTTCCAGCATATAGGCTTGCCGTTGTTCGGGCGTAAGGGTGATGCCTTGTTCGTGCTCCATTTTATCCAGTTCCATTTCCGTGAAGAACTTACCGGTCACGATATAAAATTGGGTTGCCGATGAGGCGCGTTCGGGATTTTCGTCGTCACCGGTGCGGGCCGCGCACAGCATACCGCGTTTATGGAAATACTTTGGGAAGACAATCTCTGCCGGGATGGTATAATCCAGGTCGCCGTCTCCTAAATGTTGTTCCATCGGGGCGTCTTTTGAATTAATGTCGCCGGCCTGTATCATAAATTGTTTGATGACACGGTGAAACAACAGTCCGTCGTAGCGGTGTTCCTTCACGTTTTTGATAAAATTATCACGATGCTGGGGTGTGTCATTAAAGAGTTTTACTTTAATCTTTCCCATGTCGGTATCGATCTGAACCAGCGTTTCAACCTCTTGCGCTTGCAAATGAACGGATATGAGAGCCGAAAAGGCGACTAAACACATAGCAAACAGCTTCTTCATCTTCTTCTTATTTTTTTATTACGGCAACAAAAATAGTGATATTTACTCGTTAAAGCAATCATTTAACACAACCTTTTACGCTGGTATCTGTTCAAATCTGAAATTCATCTAAACAAAAAGCACATTTATGAAAACATTGTTGAAAAGCGCAGTTCTACTGCTCGGAATGGGACTGGTTTCTGCCCATTCCCAGGCCCAGAAAGTTGTGGTTGAGGATAATGAGCCCAACACCGTCATGTTTGTCTCCATTGACAAGGCGGGCGACGAGATTATCCGCATCATGAATGAAACACAGAGCCCCCGCTTCCACGAACCGAAAGCCCCCCGTTTCTTGCTGACAGACCGGAAAGGCAAGTTTGCACTCGGTATCGGCGGATATGTGAAATTGGCAGCCGAATATGACTTTGGCGGTATTTCCGATAATATAGATTTCTATCCGGCCCTGATCCCAAGTAAAGGGCAGTCTTACGTACGGAACCAGTTTCAGATGGACGCGACGACCAGTACGATTTTCCTGAAGCTGGTCGGGCATACAGACCTGCTGGGTGACTTTGTCGTTTACACAGCCGGTAACTTCCGTGGGGGAGGTGGCAAGACCTTCGAGCTTCGGAATGCTTATATGTCGGCTCGCGGTTTCACGGTCGGTTACGATTACGGTTCGTTCATGGACTTGGGCAATGTGCCTGCAACGATCGACTTTGCCGGTCCGAACGGGTTGTCTATCTATCATGCTACCCAGATTCGCTATGAACATGCGCTTGCCAAGGGGCTGAAAGCCGGTATCGGTGTGGAAATGCCGGTTGTGGACGGCTTGACGAACGACCATGTCAGCATCACCAAACAGCGGATGCCCAACTTCCCCGTCTACCTGCAATATAGCTGGAACCCCAAGAGCCACATCCGCGTAGCAGGTATTATCCGCAGCATGACATACGACAACCTGACAGCCCACAAAGCGGAGTCCGAAACCGGCTGGGGAGTATTGGCATCTGCCACGGTCAACGTAACGAAATGCCTCCAAGTGTATGGCCAGGGTGTTTATGGGAAAGGTATCGGGCAGTTCTTGAACGATATGAGTATGTTGGATGTCGATGTCGTTCCGAACCCGGAGAAGGAAGGTCGGATGCAGGTCCTTCCGATGATGGGCTGGTTTGCCGGGCTGCAATATAACATCTGTCCGAAGGTGTTTCTTACCAGTACCTACGGGCAATCCCGCCTGTACAGCCATAACGGTTACCCCGCCACCCCGTCCGGCCAGTACCGTTACGGACAATATCTGAATGCAACACTTTTTTGGAATATTACTTCCGATTTACAGGTGGGGGCTGAATATCTTCGCGGCTGGCGAACCGACTTCAACAGCGACAAACGCCACGCCAATCGGATGAATCTCGCCGTACAGTATAGTTTCTAAGCTTTCTATCTGTATATCAGCTTTATTGCTGTAAGCCTGTCCAGTCATAGTTATGATTTTACTAAGTCGTAACTATGACTTTTTTTATATATCTTTGCCGTAGGTTTAACGAAAGGATAGGCGAAATGAGATATTTGTCAGGGAGTATTTTCCTGTTGTTTCTGTTGTGTGGATCAGTATATGCTTATGGGGGTAATGAAGCGATTGGTAAGGAGCTACATATTTTACAAGCTCAGGTGTCTAAGGTCAAGGTCTCCGGGAAAGTTGTGGATGAAAGCGGGAAACCGTTATCGGGCGCCAATATCGTGGAAAACGGTACCACTAACGGTGTTATCGCTGATGTAAACGGAGACTTCACGTTCTTTGTTACGGACAATTCGATAATAACAATTTCTTTTATCGGATATGAGTCCCAGGCAATCCTTGTCCGGGGGCAACAATACCTGTATATCAAGATGTCGGAAGACGCCCTTCAGCTTGATGGAGTTGTCGTGACTGCTTTGGGTCTCAAGCGGAAAGAATCCGCCTTGACCTATTCTGTCAAACAGGTGGACGGTGAGGAGCTGACGCGTGTGAAAGCCCCGAACATGATTACTTCGCTGGCAGGCAAGGTTGCCGGTATGCAGGTGAACAAGACCTCTTCCGGCCTGGGCAGTTCAGCCAAAGTGCTGATGCGCGGTGTCCGTTCCGTAGCCGGAAACAACCAGCCGTTATATGTGATAGACGGCGTACCGGTCTTGAACACTTCCAATGAGCAAGCCTTTACCGCTATCGGCGGTACCGCTGATGCCGGCAACCGTGACGGGGGCGACGGTATTTCCAACCTCAATCCGGAAGACGTGGAAAGTATCAGTATTCTGAAAGGCTCTCCTGCCGCTGCTTTATATGGAAGTCAGGCGGCGAATGGTGTTATCCTCATCACAACAAAAAAAGGCCGGACAGACGTCAGGAAGATCACTTTCTCCACCAGCCTCATCTTCGACAAGGCCTTTTGTCTACCCGAATTCCAGAACACGTATGGCGAGAGCAACGGCGTGGAGAGCTGGGGCGCGAAACAGGCTATGCCGGCTTATGATAATACCGGCGATTTCTTCCGCACCGGTCTCAACTCCATGACTGCCTTCTCCGTCAGCACCGGTAACGAACGCTATCAAACTTATTTCTCTTATGCCAATACGACCAGTAAGGGTATCATGGAGAATAACCGGTTGAGGAAACACAATATAAATTTCCGGGAGACCGCCAAACTATTCGGCGACCGCCTGAAGCTGGATGCGAACGTCAACCTCTTCCGTCAGATTATCAACGATCGCAATCCGAGCGGTGGTTTCTATATGAACGCGCTGGTCGGTCTTTACCGTTTTCCGCGGGGCAAAGACATCTCCGAGTATCGTGACCATTTCGAAGTGTGGGACGAGACGCGTAACCTGTACGTCCAGAACTGGCATTCGGGAACAGAGGACTTCGAGCAGAATCCCTATTGGGTCGTCAACCGCATCCAGAGCAAGGACCTTCGTAACCGGACGATGGCTTCGCTGACCGCTGAACTGAAGGTAACGGACTGGTTCCGCCTGCAAGCCCGTGGAAGTGCTGATAATGTCTCGGACAAGATCCGCCAGAAGTTTTATGCTTCTACCGCCCCCGCCCTTGCCGGAGTGAACGGGCGTTATATTGAGATGGACTATCAGGAGACGATGTTCTATGGTGACGTAATGGCCCTGTTCGAGAAGAAGTTCAGTGACTTTTCCCTCCAGGGAGCCATCGGCGCCAGTATCAACGACAAGACGGTTAACTCCCTTCGCTACGATTCCAAGACTGCCTCGCTTAAGTATGCGAACGTTTTTAATATCGCTAACATCAATATGAACGGCTCGGCTTACATCAATCAGCAGATCGACGCCCGCCGTCAGATGCAGTCACTCTTTGCCACTGCGCAGGTTGGTTATAAGGAAACCTTGATCCTCGACCTGACCGCCCGCAACGACTGGGCGAGCACATTAGCCTATACGCCGCACGAAGGTTCCGGCTTCTTTTATCCCTCGATAGGGGCGGCCTGGATCATGGACAAGACACTGCCGCTACCCGAATGGGTTTCCTTTTCCAAGCTACGTGCCGTGTGGAGTAAGGTCGGCAACGATATACCGCTTTATGTCACCAATCCCGTGTCGCATGTCGGTGCGGGAGGCGAGATCGAATATGCCGATGCCGCCCCTTTTGAAGATATGAAGCCGGAGATGACGACCTCTGTCGAGTTGGGTACCGAATGGCGTCTCTTTGACAACCGCCTGAATTTGAGTGCGACTTGGTATCAGACCAATACACGCAACCAGTTCTTCAAGCTCCCTGCCCGTTCCGGCGACAAGTATGCCTATCGCTATGTCAATGCCGGAGATATCCGTAACAGGGGGTGGGAAGTTACTCTCGGAGGTGTCCCCGTCATGCGGCAAGATATTACCTGGAAGAGCGAACTGAACCTTTCAGCTAACAAGAACCGGGTGATGAAGCTGCACGAAGAGTTGCCGGTCTTTGTCTACGGTCCCAGCGGCTTCTCATCCAGCTATGCTATGAAGCTGAAAGAGGGAGGTGCTTTCGGCGATATCTACGGTAAAGCCTTCCGCCGGGATGCGGACGGACAAATCCTCTACGAGACGGAAGGGGAGAAGAAGGGCTTGCCGCAAGTCGAGGGCGAAGGCAATCTCATCAAAGTCGGCAACTGCAATCCGAAACTCAACCTCAGCTGGAGCAATACGGTCAGCTATCGTGACATCACCCTCTCTTTCCTGATCGACAGCCGTATCGGAGGCGATATCCTCTCGCAGACACAGGCGGATATGGACCTCTTCGGTGTGACGAAAGAGACGGCAGCCGCCCGTGATGCCGGTTACGTGATGCTCGAAGGACATAAGATCGAGAATGTCGAAGGCTTTTATAAGAATGTCGTAGCCGGGCGTGCCGGTGTGACGGAATATTATATGTATAACGCTACCAATATCCGTTTGCGCGAGCTCTCCCTCGGTTACCGCTTGCCGGAGAAATGGATGGCTGCAAGCCGTGCCTTCAGCCAGGTACACCTCTCGTTTGTCGCGCGTAATCTCTTCTTTATATATAAGGATGCGCCCTTCGATCCCGATTTAATCCTTTCCACCGGAAACGACAACCAGGGTATCGAGGTCTATGGACTGCCGACCACCCGCAGCTTCGGATTTAATATCAAATGTGAATTCTAACGATTGACCTATGAGAACGCTATCTATAACACTCGTAGCCACCCTGTTGGCACTATCCGCCTTGCTCGTCTCGTGCACCGGCGACTTCAAAGATTTCAATACGGATCAGACCGGCATCACTGACGAAGATATGAAGATCGACTTCAATAACCTCGGCATCCCGCTCGACATCATCCAGCAAGGTATCTACTTCAACTACGACTTCGGCAAAGGCAAGAACTGGCCTTTCCAGTTGATGCAGAACCTGAACGCCGATATGTTCAGCGGCTATATGCATGATTACAAACCCCTGAATGGCGGTAGCCATAACTCTGATTATAACCTTCAGGACGGCTGGAATGGCACCGACTGGGGCTATACCTACGCTTATGTCCTGCCCCAGATCAAGAAACTGGAAGATTCCACGCGTGTGGCTTACCCCTCGGTCTATGCCGTGACCAAGGTATTGAAGGTGGAAGTGATGCACCGCATCTCGGATATCTACGGCCCTATCGTCTATACGAACTTTGCAAACACCGAGGGCAATTACCGTCCCGATACGCAGCAAGAAGCCTACGACGCTTTCTTTCGCGACTTGGATGAAGCGGCCGGCATACTCCGTGAATATGCCGAGTCGAGAGCGAAAGGTCCGGATATCTCGAAGTTTGACATCCTGCTGGACGGCCGTCCCATCTCGTGGCTCCGTTTTGCCAACTCACTCCGGATGCGTCTGGCTGTCCGTATCGCAATGGTTGACCCTGCGCGGGCTAAGGCGGAGTTCCTCAAATCAGCCTTCGATAAAGCGGGTGTGTTCGAACAGCCTTCCGAATGCGTACGCGTCTCGACCCGCAACGGCTATCAGAACCCATTAGGCGAGATCAACCGGGTATGGGGCGAAGCTTTCATGAACGCCTCTATGGAGTCGATCCTCACCGGTTATGAAGATCCCCGCATGGAGCTCTTTTTCGAGCCCTGTGCGGAAGATGTGGAACGTCCGGGCGATGAGGCGGTCGTAGCTTTGAAGAACCGCTACAAGGGGATTCGTCAAGGTACCTGCTTTTCCCATTTTCTCTACGCCTCCCATTCCTGTCTGTACGTGAACCAGTCGACCGCTCCGATTCTTATGACCGCTGCTGAAATCTGGTTCCTGCGTGCCGAAGCCGCCCTCCGGGGGTGGACTGCGGAAGATCCCGGCACTTGTTACCGCGAAGGCGTTGTCACCTCTTTCCGCCAGTGGGGGGCTGATGGATCGGATGACTATCTGCAATCTGAAAGGGTGGGGGCCGACTATCGGGACGCTTTCGACCCAGCGAACGATATTGCAGCCCGTTGCCTTGTCACCCCCAAGTGGGAGGAAGAGGCATCCCATGAAGTGAAACTCGAAAAGATAATCACTCAGAAATGGATCGCCCTCTTCCCGGAAGGTGGCGAAGCCTGGGCCGAACAGCGGCGTACGGGCTACCCTCGCCTCTTCCCAGTGCGTATCAACAACAGCAAAGACGGTTGCATCGACACTGAAACGATGATTCGCCGCCTGAACTTCCCCGCCGATATCGTCGATACCGACGCCCCTCTCTACGAGAGACTTGTCGAAGCCTTCGGTAAACCGGACCATGCCGGCAGTCGTTTGTGGTGGGATACTGGACGCAATTTTTAGTTCATGTATGAATATTTGAATCAATAACGGATAACCATCGGTCCTCTATTGCATGTTACGGTTGTATTCTTTGCATGTCACAACTGTCCTCCTTCTATGTTACAATTGGATTTCTTTTGTTTCACAGCTGTGACATGAATAGCGGGTAGGTATGGAAGGGGCACACATCCGGCATCGTTCATTCTATCTGCCGGGTTGTTCCTTCCTTTACGGCACTATAACCCCATGAAGTACTGCAATACCATTTCGCAGGCGATCTTGACAAGTCAGGACCTTCACGCTTGTTTACAGTTTCAAGAATATTTGAATCAAAATAGCAGGCTTCGTAGGGGCAGGAATTAAAACTCCTGTCCTAATACGAAACTGAGTTTACTGCCGTTGCGTTTGCCCTTGCCTCCATAGTTGGGAACATCGAAGCCATATCCCCAATCCAGTCCCATCAGGCCGATCATTGGAAGGAAGATACGGACACCCACTCCGGCCGATCGTTTCAGGTCGAACGGATTGAATGACTTCATATCCTTCCAGGCATTACCCGCTTCCAGAAACACCAGCCCGTATATCGTCGATGAAGGTTCCAGTAAGAATGGATAACGCAGTTCCATCGCCAGCTTTGAATAAGCATAGCCGAATGTCTCAGGACCGTCGCTGCCTGCAATAGAACCGTTTTCGTAACCTCTCAAAGCAATCGTTTCAGTCCCGTAGGCACCGGAATAACCGCTCATCCCGTCACCCCCGACATAGAAAGTCTCGAAAGGCGATTTCTTATGCTTGTTGTAAGAGCCGACAAATCCATATTCGACGCGTGTCATCAAGACCGGAGTCCGCTTCACGGAAGAGGGGGCAAGCGGTGAAAAGAATTTGGCTTTAAACTTCCACTTGTGATATTCGACGAACTTGAATTTTCGGGAGTCTTGGTCGTCCATAGCGGCATAATCTTTTCCGTCGAACAACGAATAGGGCGGTGTCAGGGCTACGGACAGATCCAGCTGTGACCCCCGCCGGGTATAGAGAGGGTTGTCTATCGAATTACGTTGCAGCCGGAGTTCGAGATTTATGTTATGGCTGTTGCCATTCTTAGCAAGGAAAGAGTTCCAGTTCTTCATTATATACATCTGATAGTTCAGTGTCGCCGAGAATTGAAAGTAATTATCCGGCCAGTTCAGCCGCTTGCCATATCCGACGGAGCCCCCAAGTGACATAAAAGACTGGTCCGGGTCAAAACTCTGTTCGAAACTGTTTTGATAGTAGTTGCGGTCGTAATAACGTTGGCTGATGCCGGTCTGCCGGGAAAAGTATGCGTTCAGGGAAAGAGCGTTCGGGCGCTTTTTCCCAAACCAGGGGTCCATGAAGGCAATGCTGTAGGCCTGGTAATAACGCCCGTTCGTCTCACCGCTCAACGTCAGCGTCTGCCCTTCACCTTGCGGGATGATGCCTTTGTATGAATTGGGGTTGAGGAGGTTCTTCATCGAGAAATTGGTGAACTTCAGGCTTAGTTTGCCGATCAGTCCCGTTTGTCCCCAACCGGCGGAGAATTCTATTTGGTCATTGGCTTTTGACACAAGGTCGTATTTGATGTCGACCGTCCCGTTTTCGGCATTGGGCAGCGGTTGCGGAACCAACCGTTCCGGGTCGAAATGCCCCGATTGGGCCAGTTCGCGTACGGAACGCATCAGGTCTTCACGGCTGAACATCATTCCCGGTTTGGTGTACAGCTCACGGCGTACCACATCTTCATAAAGGCGCTCGTTCCCATTGATGATGACCCTGTTGATGACAGCCTGCGGGCCTTCCTGTATGCGGATCTCCAACGCGATGGAGTCATTGCTGACATCCGTTTCTATGGGGTCGGCGCTAAAGAACAGGTAACCGTTGTTGTAGTAGACGTTCGACAGGGCGTCGTCGTCACTGATAAGCCGTTCGTTCAGCTTCTTTTGATTGTAGACTTCCCCTGCTTTCATATTCAGCACTCCGGTAAGGAAATCGGTCGAGTAGTGCGTGTTACCGACAAACGTAATCCCTTTCAGATAGTATTTCCGGCCTTCCTCTATCCGGATGTCGATGTCGACGGTCTTATCATTGACGTTCCGTATGGTGTCGGCTGTCAGCACTGCGTCGCGGTAACCCATTTCATTATATTTCGAGATTATGTTCTTTTTGTCTTTCTCATACTCCTCTGCTGTAAATTTCTTTGTGGAGAATATCTCAAGAAGGCTGCTTTTGAAGTCCCGTGACAGGTTAAACTTCTCGTTCGTTTTTTTCATCGCCTTTTTCAGCTCGGAGTCGGTCAAAGCTTCATTACCCCGGAACGATATCTTGCGGATCTTTACTTTTTCGTTTTTATCGATGTTTACATCTACGATAACTTGTCCTTCGTGCGACAGGTCATCCGTTTGGTTGATCTCCACATCTACGTTCTTGAATCCTTTTCCCTCGAAGTACTTTTGTATGACGAGCTTTGCCCGGTCTGCCAGGTTGGGCGTGATCTGGTGTCCTTTCTTCAGTTGCAGCCTACTTTCCAGGTCTTCTCTTTCCGATTTCTTAATGCCGTTGTAGTTGACCTGCGAGACGCGGGACCGCTGCTTGAGATGGATCTCGAGCCATATCTTGTCATCCTCGATCCTGGATGCCGATATTTTCACGTCGGAAAACAGGCCATGCTTCCAATAGCGTTTGACGGCATCTGTTATCTGGCTTCCGGGAACGGAAATCACGTCACCTACCGAAAGCCCGGAAAAGCCGATCAATACAAAATCATCATAATCCTTGCACCCTGTCACCTCGATCCCGGCTATGGTGTATTCTTTAGGGGAAGAGTAAGAGACTACCGGTACTCCGGCGGGCTTCTCCACCTTGACCGTGTCGTTTTCCTGGGCTAAGAGAGTGTTTGCGTTTGCCAGGAAAAGAATCAACATCACATTTTTCATCAACATATCAATCCTTGTTTTAGATTAGCCGCATTCATGTTCATGACCTGCGTTTAACCTAAAGACTGAAATGCCGTTTTTACCCCTATCCGGAGTAGCTCCCGAAGGACAAGATTAAGTTAAAAAAGGAATTGTGTTTACTTTTTAAAAGAGCAATAGCGGATTTGCGTTCGCCTGTGTCATTGCATCTCCCGGATCCTTACCTCCACGCCGCTACCTTGCAGAGCCTCTTTGAGTTCGCTGATCTTTGTGTCCCCGTAATGGTAGGGGTACAGGATTTTCGGCGAGAACATCCTTGCAGCGTTGGCCGCCTGGGGAACGGTCATTGTATAGGGCTGGTTGACCGGGAGGAAGGCGATGTCTATGTCTTTGAGATTCTTCAGCTCCGGGATGTCTTCCGTGTCGCCGGCTATATAGATACGCGTGCCGCCTAATGTCAGGATGTAGCCGTTGTCACGGTGGCGGGGATGGAATTTCTCTCTTCCGGGAGTCGTGTTGTAGGCGGGTACGGCTTCGATCGTCAGATAGTCTGTCGGTTTGAGCTTGTCTCCGTTCTTCATGACGGTGCCCTTGCCGATGATTTTCTGGCTGTTTTCGTTCGCGATGATGAGTGTGCCGGCCTTTTCGGACGCAGCAATGGCTTTCTTGTCCAGGTGGTCGCCATGCTCGTGAGTGATCAGGATGATGTCTGCTTTCGGGAAGGTGGCATAGTTGGCATATTCGGAGATGGGATCGACCTGTATGACATGGCCGCCGTATTCGATCATCAGGCTTGCATGTTTGATGAATGTGATGGCCAGCTCGCCGCCGTCGCGCGTTTTCAACTTATCAACTGTAAAGTTACCTGCCGAAAGGGAGGTGTATGCAAACAGACTGCTCATAAGAATAAATAATAGATGTTTCATAAATAACAGGTTTGAAAGGTAAAACGTTTGGACAAAGATAAGGGAAAAAGGATAACAATTAGAGATAAATCCTTACATTTGCGTCCGTATCTGATAACATGAAAAGAAATGAAACGAATACTGCAATTGATCTTTATTAGCTGCCTCTGCCTGTCGGCTGCAGCTCAGAAAAACGCCCCTAAATGGATGGACAAGGCTAAAAAGGCCGTCTTTACGATTACAACTTATGGAAAGGATGGTAACAAACTGGCTACGGGTACGGGATTTTTCGTCTCCGAGGCCGGTGATGCTGTCTCTTCATACGATATCTTCAAAGGGGCTGAGAAGGCGACCGTTACCGATACGGAAGGAAAGACATACCCGGTTAAGAATATACAGGGAGCGGATGAACTCTACGATGTTATAAAGTTCCAGGTAGAGGTCCCCAAGAAAGCCGCTTTTCTCGTGATCGCTGCCGAACCGGTTGCGAACGGTACGAATGCTTACCTTTTGCCCTTTTCTACCGGAAAGACGGCGTCTTTTAAGTCGGGAGCAATTACCGAAGTGAGTAAATTGAAAGATCCTTATAAATATTATAAGATGGCGATCGCATTGGATGAGAACGAACTGAATGCTCCGTTATTGACACCCGAAGGCGAGGTTTTTGCGTTGGCGCAGGCCGATGCGGGGGGGAAGAAAGATGTGTGCTACGGTCTTTCCGCCGGTTATGCGGGCAGCCTGTCGATCGGGTCTGCCGACTATTTAGGCTCTGTTTACCGCAGTATCGGTATCCGGAAAGGATGGCCGAAAGAGGTAGACCAGGCATCCGTTGCCCTCTATTTACTTGCCGGGACACAGGATGCGAAGACGCGTCTGGAGACAATCAATGATTTCATCGGCACTTTCCCGAGCGCACAGGAAGGCTACTTGAACCGTGCCGACCTCTATGCTTATAACCGTGCCGATCTGGCAAGTTCGCCGGCTGAAGAGGTCTCCTATCTGGAGAAAGCTTTGGAAGATATAAAGACAGCCTCCAAGTATAGCGACAAGAAGGCGGATAGTTGGTATAACCGTGCCAAACTGATTTATGGTGTGGCTTCGGCTGATACGACCTTGACCGATCCTGCCTGGTCAATCGATGCGGCTATGGAGGCGTTGGACAAGGCGATTGCAGAGGATGACCTGCCTGCTTACCATCAGTTGAAAGCGGATATCTATTTCAATAAAGGCGAGTTTCAACAGGCATTCGATGAATACATGATCGTTAATAACAGCGATATTGCTTCCGCCTCATCCTATTATATGGCGGCGAAAGCAAAAGAACGGATCACCGGGTTCAATATCGGGGATGTGATCGACCTGTTGGACAAGGCTGTCGAGAAGTGCGGAGCGAATATGAATAACGAAGCGGCTGCCTATGTCCTGGAACGGATCGACTGGCGCCTCCGTCTGGCACAGTATGCCGAGGCGATTGCCGATTATGATCTTTATTATGTGCTGGCCGGCGGAAAGGTGTTGCCGAACTTCTATTTCCTGCGTGAACAGGCGAAGTTCCGTGCCGGTGATCTGGAAGGAGCGTTGAAGGACATCCAGGAGGCTATTTCGGCAAGCCCGCAGACACCGGATTACTATGCTGAAGAAGCTTCCGTTTATGTGCGTCTGCAGAAGTATGAAGATGCCCTGAAGAGCATAGAGAAGGCGATTGCCATTGCTCCCGATTTCGGGGCTTGCTACCGTTTGCGTGGCGTCTGCTATGTCCGCCTGGAGAAAAAGGCTGAGGCTTGCGAAGCGTTCAATAAGGCAAAAGAGCTGGGCGACCCGCTTGCCGACAAATTGATTAAGGAACACTGTAAATAAACAAGAGATATGAAGAATCTGATGAAAGTGTGGCTGCTACTGCTTGTCTGTATCCTTCCTCTGGGTACGGCCTGCCAGGACAATAAGAAGAAAGAGACAACGAAGGCTAACCTTTCGCTGATCGAAAAAGACCTGCCGGAGATCAAGCAGTTGGTCAACGGGAAATGGGAACTGGTAAGCGGCAAGAATGCCCGTGAGTTTTGCGAGTACGAGAATACGTTCATCACTTTCGATGGTGACCGGTACGTCTGGACCGAAGACGGCAAGGCGGAACCGGGTGCCCTGAACTGGCGTAAAGCGGATACAGGTTTAGGCTATGAAGCCTACCTAATGGATGTATTCTATGAAACCAATCCGGCTTTCCCGCTCTCCATCAAGGGAGATACGCTGTTTTTGCAAGATTGTTCGGAAACGGGGTATAAGTACACGTTAGTTAGGAAATAACCATTATTCGTCCCAAAGGCTAAGTTGCGTCCCACCTTTGCCTTTGGGCTTTTTAGCATCTCCATATACTGTTTTCCCGCCATATTTGTAGGAGGTGTTTCGTTCGTGTTCCACCAGTTTATCAAAGTAATTGTTGGGTGTATAGCCTTTCTCCATCTCTTGTGAGATAACGGAGAGATTCTTCAGGGCTTCGGATTTATCCTTGTCTCCTAACTTTGCCTGCCGGATCGCTTTGTCGAATACTTCGATCGTCTCGTCATACACACTTGTCGGGACAGGAAAAGGATGTCCGTCTTTCCCGCCGTGTGCAAAAGAGAAACGGGCCGGATCGGAGAATCGTGAGGGGGTTCCGTGTATCACTTCGCTGACCAATGTCAACGATTGCAATGTCCGGGGGCCGACCCCCTCAAGCAGTAGGAGCGACTCCATATCGGAAACATTCGTCTCGTGTGCCAGGATCAAGGCGGCGCCTAAACGTTTCAGGTTGACATCTTCAGCTTTCACCTCGTGGTGGCGGGGCAGGATGAGGGATACTTCATGCATAAGCTTGTCGGGTGTCTCTTTGGTCAGTTCGAGGATACCCTCTTTTGTCGGAGTGGCGAGTTTATCGGTGAGGTTCAGGATCAGTCCCTGGTTGCGGCCGCAGACAGATGTATGGGGCTCTTCCATAAAGGAACGGAGGGAGGAGGATAGCCAGTGGTAGCGGCGGGCCATCCGTTCGTTGGGGTTCATGCCTTGTTGGACAACCGCCCATTCCCCTTCTTTGGTAACGACAAAAGAGTGAAGATATAGCTGAAAGCCGTCTTGCACGGCTGTGTTGTCCACTTTCGCAGACAGTTTGCTGTGTTTTACCAGCTCGTCTCCGTTCAGTCCGGTCCTGCCTGCTATGGCCAAAAGCTCTGCCGGTGTCTGGAGGGATGCCTTTCCGCGTCCGCCGCATACATATACGCCCAACTCTTCCGACCGCTTATTGATCGCTTTCTTCAGGGCGTTCATTACTGATGTCGTAATGCCGGACGAATGCCAGTCCATCCCCAATACACATCCCAGTGACTGGAACCAGAACGGATCGCTCAGCCGTTGCAGTAAAGCCGCGCGTCCATATTCGATCACAATCGCTTCGACGATGGCGCCTCCCAACAGGCACATGCGCTGGGCAAGCCAAGGAGGTACTGTCCCGTAATGAAGCGGCAAATCTGCATATCCTCTTTTCATACCTGCGAAGGTAAATAAAAACTATGCAAACAATCCGGATTGATTGCATAATATTTGCAACAAACAACCGGATAGAGGTGTTCTTAATTCATAATCAATAAAATAGTTATCGATATGAGTTTACATGTTACAGAAAAGGATCATATCCTGGGTCCTGCCGAGGCTCCGATAGAGATTGTGGAGTACGCCGACTATCAGTGTCCGTATTGTAAAAAGGCGTTTTATATCATGCAGGATATCCTGAAAGAGCAGGGAGATAATATCCGCTTTGTCTTCCGTAACTTTCCGTTGGAGGAAGTACACCCGTATGCCTTGCATGCGGCTATTGCTGCAGAAGCTGCTTCGGGTCAGGGGAAGTTCTGGGAAATGCATGATATCCTGCTTGAGAACCAGCGTGAGTTGGATGATGCCCATTTGATCGAGTATGCCCGTATCATCGATATGGATGTGGAGAAGTTTAAACATGATTTCGGCCTGGAATCTTATGCCCGTAAAGTACAGGACGACTATACTTCAGGCGAGAAGAACGGAGTGGATAGCACACCTACTTTCTTTGTGAATGGCCGGAAATATGAAGGAAACTGGACGACTGCCGAATTTCCGGAATATCTCAGGTCGTTGCTACCCTAAAGCTTTATGATTGGATAAAGCAGGGTTAGTGCTTGGAAAAAAGGGAATGTGTCAAAAGTAAGTTCTAACGTTTTAGCGTGTCATTGCGGGCTTGCCCCGCAACCTTATACTAAACTGATCTACAGTGATCAGGATGAGATGGCGGGTCAAGCCCGCCAGGACACAGACGCTATAAATAGGACTTTTGATACACTCCTTTTTTGTGGGGATTGGTATATCTATTCTTCATGTGTAAACTCTTCTTTCCAGGTAATCCCGCTAATGTCAGTAAGGAGCAGGGTATATGTCCCTTTCGGCAGATTGGCTATGGAACGGTCACTGATCGTTAAGCCTGCTTTGCTGCCGAGCGGTATTACCAGGCTATGCTTGCCCGGTGCGACTTTGGCAATATACTTGTTTTGGATGTCTGACGCCGGAAACTTGGACAGTGCTTCTGCATCCTTGTCCAGAACCACATTTCCTTCTTTGTCTTTCAGTGTGATACCGATCAGGAAAGACCCGTAAACATCCGCTCCTTCCACGCGATAGACCGTAAAGGATAGTTTGCCGTGATCGATACTTGGATCCGATATTTCAATCTTTGGCTTGACCGATTTGTTATGCAGTTTTCCCCAGACCCCATTGTGAAAGACCTGGTTGGTGGCAAGCGACAGGAATAACAGTGCAAAAGCGCCGATTCCGGCTATTTTATTGATTGTGCCGGTTCTCAACGGTAACGCTCCGGAGGTTAACCACACAAGCCATGGTTGATTGCGCAACCAATGCATCTTGGGAAGTAACAGGTAGTCGAGGGAATATTTGCCTCCTCCCGATAAGAAGACCGTGAATCCGGCGACAGCCCCTAATATCCCGATCTGCCATTCATCGAGACAGGTAGTACCCAGCCATCCCGAACCTAACAGAATACCGGTAGCCAGACTGAATACCCCGATACTCATTAGCCGGGTGAACAATCCCAGCATGATGAATAGTCCGACGATCCCTTCTATAATTGTAAATATAACCATTGCCCACCAAAGGACATCCGGGTTTGTGACCAGATATTCGATCATCGGTTTAATGCCAAGGGCATTGGGCAGGAAGTGATTGAACTTTTCTCCTATATAGCCGGGCATATCCGGTATCAGTTTATTCTCTAAAATAAGGCGTCTCCAGAAAGCTGAAAAATAGGTCCATCCGACCACTAACCGTAATGAAAGGGTAAATAAGCCGATCATGGAGTATGTATAGGACATCTCCTGTTTATTCTGATTTATCATATTCTAAATGTATTTGTAAGTGAACTAATTTGTTTAAGTCTTTTGTTTGTAGAGGGTACTCAATTGTGACGCAGTCTTAAATAATTAGTTTACGATAACAGATGAACAGTGAAGTCTGTATGAATACATCTGTATTTCGTCTTACTTGTTCAGACAGGGTTGTCCGGATCGGTAGATAAATATGTGTGCTTGTTGAGAATAAATCGGATAGATATGTATATTGAGGCTTATCCTGCTCTTTTCCGGAAGAAGAAAGCTCAAAGATACAGGTATTTAGCGTATTACTGCAATTTTCGACATTGGCTGTCCGAACAGGTATATGCAACATCTGCTTGAACTCTCTCTTTGTTGGACAGGAGAGTAGCAAGAAGAACATCATCGGGAACAAGATGAAGCTTGTCAAGTGTTTACCTGTTTTAGATGTCATTGTTTATTGTCTTTGCATATTTCGTGGAATAATTAAATTCCTGTTATAATTCCTTATGCGAATGAACTTTTAATTTGATGCTTGTTTTATTAGATAACAACCTTAGTCCTATTTTGTTCTGATAATTTATATCTTTTATCGGATACTTTAAATAAAAAGCCCTTGCATTCCTAAGAATGCAAGGGCTTTACTATATCAGTAAGTCTAAATTACTTCTTCATAGCTTCCTCGATAGCAACGGCTACAGCAACCGTAGCACCTACCATCGGGTTGTTACCCATTCCGAGGAATCCCATCATTTCTACGTGAGCAGGAACGGATGAAGAACCAGCGAACTGAGCGTCACCGTGCATACGGCCCATAGTGTCTGTCATACCATAAGAAGCAGGACCGGCAGCCATGTTGTCCGGATGCAATGTACGGCCTGTACCACCACCGGATGCTACAGAGAAATACGGGTGACCGTTTTCCATACATTCTTTCTTGTAAGTACCTGCAACCGGGTGCTGGAAGCGAGTCGGGTTGGTTGAGTTACCTGTGATAGATACGTCAACACCTTCTTTACGCATGATGGCAACACCTTCGCGAACATCGTCAGCGCCGTAGCACTTAACTTTTGCACGCAGACCGGTAGAGTATGCTTTTTCTTCCACTACGTTTACGTCGCCAGTCATATAGTCGAACTGAGTGCGAACGTAAGTAAAGCCGTTGATACGGGAGATGATTTTAGCAGCATCCTTACCCAGACCGTTCAGGATGACACGCAACGGTTCTTTACGAACTTTGTTTGCCATTTCAGCGATCTTGATTGCACCTTCGGCAGCAGCGAATGATTCGTGGCCAGCCAGGAATGCGAAACATTTTGTTTCTTCACGAAGCAGACGGGCAGCCAGGTTACCGTGGCCGATACCTACCTTACGATCGTCGGCTACAGAACCGGCGATACAGAATGCCTGCAGACCGATACCGATAGCTTCGGCAGCTTCAGCAGCATTCATGCAGCCTTTCTTAATTGCGATAGCAGCGCCTACAACATAAGCCCAGCAAGCATTTTCGAAACAGATAGGTTGTGTTTCCTTACACATTGTATAAGGGTCGATACCTTTAGCGTCGCAGATAGCCTTTGCATCTTCGATACCGTTGATACCATATTCTTTTAAAACCGCGTTGATATGCTCGATACGACGGTCATAACTTTCAAATAAAGCCATATTATTTTTTACTTTTTTAAATTCTTATTTACCAGGAATAAAGATATCAGAAAATTGAAAACAAGCACACCGCCGCAACAGAGCACATAGAAAGCCATCCAGGGACGATCCGGTTTAATCACGAAATAGGCGATAACCGAAGCCACAAGGGTGATAGCTGTCAGCCCAAGGAGGACGCGTGTCAGTGTTTTCTTATTCATTACGAGGATCGATATATTTTACAGCTTCTTTGAAACGACCGTAAGAGCCTTTTGCTTTTTCCAGTGCTTCGTTAGCATCCATACCCTTCTTTACCATATCCATGAATTTGCCCAGGTGGATAAATTCATAACCGATTACTTCGTCGTCAGCATCAAGAGCCATACGAGTACAGTAGCCTTCAGCCATTTCCAGGTAACGAGTACCCTTTGCCAATGTTCCGTACATTGTACCTACCTGGCTACGCAGACCTTTACCCAAGTCTTCCAAGCCGGCGCCGATAGGCAGACCGTCTTCAGAGAAAGCGGACTGTGTACGACCGTAAACGATCTGCAGGAACAATTCGCGCATTGCAGTGTTGATAGCATCACAAACCAGGTCAGTGTTCAATGCTTCCAGCAATGTTTTGCCCGGCAGGATTTCCGAAGCCATAGCAGCAGAGTGAGTCATACCGGAACAACCGATAGTTTCAACAAGTGCTTCCTGAATAATTCCTTCTTTAACGTTCAGAGTCAGCTTACATCCACCCTGTTTCGGTGCACACCAACCGATACCGTGAGTCAAACCAGAGATGTCAGAAATCTGAGTTGCTCTAACCCACTTTCCTTCTTCGGGAATCGGAGCACACTGGTGGTCAGCTCCCTTCTTTACAACACACATGTGTTGAACTTCATGTGAATAAATCATAATCGCTAATTTATTATATTAAAGTGATAATAAAACTTTATGCTAATTTTAATGTAAGATCGCTTTCAATAAGACCGCACAAAGATAAAATTTTTAATCCAGCCGTGCAACAGCCCCGGTTCGTTATTTATCGGCGGAATCAGTATTAAGTGGTATTCCGTTCAGAATAATCTGCCATGTTACGGGAGCTATCTTTTTCATCATAAACGATACTCCGCAATATGTCTCTTGCGACATACGGACAGCTTTCAACATTTTTGCACTGTCGTCCGGATTCCCTGTTACATGATAGGTTATATGGAAATCCGTATAGATCATAGGTATCCCTTCTGACGTCCCGGCTGTAACATCGATCGACAGGCTTTCAAATCGTACCCTCATCTTCCGGAAGAGAGGGGCAACATCCATTCCTGTACAACCTGCCAGAGCCACAAGCATAAGAGCTTTCGGACGTGGCCCTTCATCGTTTCCCCCATTTTCCACGGATGTGTCAATAATAAGGGGATGACCATTTAACTCTGTCTCAAAAGTAGAGTCTTTTTTCCATTTTAAAGTGATTTGAGCAGACATAACTTTGATATTTAGGGTTCGATAATATTAAAATAGCTGTCCGGGGCTTCGAATGTGGCGAACAAATCTTTTAAACTTTCGAGGCGTCCTACGACCGATAATTTTTTGGCTTGCATATTGGCCATTATGCTTTCCGGTTGCGTGAAGCTCGTGTAGATCGTTTGCTTGTCACCTTTCAGACTTACCGTCGGAGCTGCGTGGAGTACGCCGATACGGTTCGATAAGGCTCCATTTTTTAATATCAGGGTCGCCTGTTCTTTTGTATCTGTCAGGCTGACATTGATAATTATATCCTTATCAGCCGCTTTCTCTCCGTTTATTTGGATCGCCAGCATATCGAATAGCATCTCGAGGCTTAGATTCTGAGACATTCTGGCTATATTTGAGCTTGTTTTACCTTTTCCTGCTATTCCGTTTGTCAGTTCCTGCGCCCCTGTCAGGTAGAAATTGCGCCAGGGGCCGCTTTCGGCTTGATATCCTAATTGTGAATAAGTGTCCGCCAGCAGTTGACGAGCCGCTTTATGATTCGGATTAGCGAAGACAAGGTTGTTCAGCAGGGTCGCAGTCCAGCGATATTCACCTTGGTTATAGGCTTCCTTTGCTTTTTCCATTACAGCTTCTTCTCCGCCGATAGCTTCCACATATTTTTTACCTTCTTCTGTCGGTGGCAATGGATTCAGATTGGCGGGAACCCCGTCGAACCAACCAAAATACATTTGGTACTGGGCTTTTACGTTATGGCTCACCGTGCCGTAATATCCCCGGTTGGCAAATTCATTGGCGATAGCCTCCGGCAATTTTATCATCTCCGCGATTTCCCTCGGAGTATATCCCTGGTTGGCAAGATGAAGGGTCTGGTCGTGCAGGTAACGGTACATATCCCGCTGCTTTTCCCAATAACCCACGATCTTCTTATTGCCCCATGTCGGCCAGTGGTGGGTTGAGAAAGATACTTCCACCTGGTCACCGCATTTCACGATCGCCTTGTCGATATATTTACTCCATAACTGGCCGTTACGCACTTTGGCGCCGCGCAGGGTCAATAAGTTATGCAGGTTGTGATTGATCTCTTCGGCAACGCAAAATGCTTTCATTTCCGGAAAATACATCATGATTTCCACAGGAGCCTCCGCCCCGGGTACCGACATGAAGTCGATCTCCACACCGTCAATCCGCAGCGTTTCGCCTTCTTCCGATATCTCGCGGGTGGGAGGGACTAAACCGCTGGTCCCTACAGCTGTTGTTTGTCCGAGGCCGGTACCGATATTACCCTTCTCGTTTTTAGGCAAGCTGCGTCCATACATATAAGTCGCTCTGCGTCCCATAGCGACGCCGGCCATCAGGTTCTCGCTGACGGCTTCTTCAAAGAACCCTTTTGGACCGATGATTTCGATAGAGTTCGGTTGGTTGGGAGCATTTTCCAGGATGGCGTCGATACCTGCAAAATGATCTACGTGGGGATGTGTATAAATAACCGCCTTTACAGGTAGGTCGGCAACATGTTTTTTGAGCAGGTTATAACCGGCCAAGGCCGTTTCCTTTGATAATAATACATCAATGACGATCCAGCCGTTATCACTGCGGACGAACGTCATGTTTGCAAGGTCGAATCCCCGTATCTGGTATATTTTGCCCGGCAGTACTTCGAATAATCCGTGTATCCGGTTCAGTTGCCCTTGTCGCCAGAGGCTGGGGTTTGCAGAGGCTGGAGCCTCTTGTTTCAAGAAATCCCAGACAGCAAGTCCATAAACCTCTTTCCCGTTCTCGCCGGTGATTGCCGGTTCGTCTATTGTGGCGATAAAGCCCCGGGTTGCATCTTCAAAATCTTGTTTGTTGTCAAAAGGAAGTGTTTTGAGCACTTGTTCATTTGCTTGTTTGGTAAAACGGGACGGTTCCGTGTTTTGAGCACAAACGAATAAGTGACTTGTGGCAATAAGGAGCCATAGGAGTCGTGTTTTAGTTTTCATGATTTAGCGGTTATAAATAAAGGCTGAACGAAAAGTAAGAAATTTCGTTCAGCCCCGATTATGTTATTTTAAAACTTCTTTGATTTTGTCTTCCAAGTCTTGCCCGTGCAGGTTTTTGGCGATGATTGTACCATCTTTATCTACCAGTAAGGTATGAGGGATGCTATTTACTCCATAAAGAGCAGCTCCGCCGTTCTGCCATCCTTTCAGGTCGGACAATTGTGTCCAGGTGATGTCCAGGTCTTTTACGCCTTTAGCCCATGCATCCGCTTTGCTGTCCAGGGAGATACCTACAATATCGAAACCTTTGCTTTTATACTGTTTGTATGTTTTTACCAGATTCGGCATTTCTGCGCGGCAGGGAGGACACCAAGATGCCCAGAAGTCGATCAGAACCACCTTGCCATTGCCTACATATTCAGATAGCTTGTGCATTTCGCCTTTTGCATCCGGCATTTCGAAGTCTGTGAATTTCTGTCCTACGGCAACCTTTTTCAGCACGTTCAGATGATCGATCATATAGCTGATTCCCGGAACAGCCTTAAATGTAGAGTCTGCTTTAGATATGATCTCATTTTGCTGGTCTTCGCCGATATTGTAACGGAAGTCATACAGGTTCTTGGCTGCGGTCTGTTTGTCCGTATGGGCCAGAATGTAGTTGACAACAGCTTCCGTTATTTTCTGGTCGATTTCATCATATTTGGCTTCCGCCTGTTCGATCAGCTTTTCGTCGCCCGATTTCATGTCGGCAATCAGCTTGTCGATACCTGAACGCAAACCTTTGATTTTGCCCTGTAACTCTTTCTGTGCATCATTTTCCGGTGTACCGCTGACCGTAGATGTCGAATCCAACGTAACCGTCAGTTTTCCGTTTTCGAGTACGAATGTTGCCATAAACGGGGCATTCTCTCCCGGAGCGACACGTGCAGGTTCTACTGCTTCTTCAGAAAAACGGAGTGTACGGAGAGCCGGACTATTTTGACTGCCTTTCAGAACAAACGCTCCGTTTTGCACCAAAGCACTGTCGAGAGGCACAGCGTCTTTTACTCCATATTCATAGAGATATACATACTGGCCATTCAAATCGGCATTTGAAACCGAACCGGTAATTTCGTAACCCGGTTTTTCGCTACAAGCTGCGAGGAGCAGAGTGGAAGCGGCAAGGATAAGATACTTTTTCATTTTGTATTTGTTGTGTTAAACTTATACATAGAATATTTACCTTGCAAAGATACGAAGTCTTCCGGATAATTTGTCTGCTGAAAATATTTTTCGTTGTCATTCAAATGATATTCTTATATTTGTAGTCAAATAACCGTTATTATGAATTTATCCATTATCAAAACTGGGTCTGAATATGTAGCACTTTCCCGTTGGGTCAAGTCTGCAATTGCCTGTATTGCTTTGTTTTCCTTTCCACTGTCTGCCGAAATATCCCTGCATTTGGCCCATAATATCGATCTGTCCAATAATGCGATTCTCGAAATGTACCAGGATGAGAACGGGTATATGTGGATCGGTACTTATGACGGTTTGAACCTGTACAATGGCAAAAATACGTATGTATTCCGCTTCGAGCCGAATAATAAATATACCTTATGCAGTAATATTATTAATAAAATCACTTATGGTGGGGAGGGATATTTATGGGTGTCGACCTCGATGGGCTTGAACCGTTTTGCATTGAAGGACCGGAAAGTGACGGAGTCTTATACGGAATACCCGGAATGCCTGAATGTGGCGGCCGATTCGATGGGTAATACATTGATCGTAAAGCAAAAGGATTTTATCTCTTGCTATTCTCCGGCAAAAGGTTCTTTTCAGGATGTGCATATGCAAGGAATGAATGAGGGGGATGTTAAAGTTCTGTTCGCAGTCGGGGAAAAACAGTTTTGTCTCCTGACCGGAGATGGTTGCCTGAAGGAGGTTCGTCCTGATTTCGAGTCGCTTCCGATTACGCTGAACATAAAAGACGATATTATCCATGATAAGGAAGTGGACCGTGCCTATTATGTGAGCGATATTCTCTATTTCGTGGATGTGGATAACGGCCTTTATTCTTATAACATAAAAGACCGCAAGAAAAAGTACATTGCCGATCTGACCGGATGGATGGAACAATACGGCAAACTGTCGCGCATCGCTTTGTTTCATTCCGATGTCTATCTGGTTTTCAGGAATGGTCTTTTGCTGAATATCGACAGACCGGAAGATATACAGTCTTTTGATGTAAGCTTATTCTGCGCCTTGCCCGATCGCAAGCAGGATATCCTTTGGATTGGAACAGACGGACAGGGGGTTCAGATGTATTATGATAAATATAATCGTTTTTCAGGGATAAAACTGGAGAATCTGCCGATTGTCATGCGTAATCCGGTCCGGTCCATCTATACAGAGGACGAGAAAACGGTATGGTTCGGGACAAAAGGGAATGGATTTGTCCGGGTGGAAGACTACGATTCGTATGGTAAAGGGAAAATACCAGCTGATAAGATCACTCATTTTACGATGGCAAACGGTCTTGCCAGTGACCGTGTTTATTGTTTTCGCAAAAGCAATTATTATCCCTGGGTTTGGATTGGAACGGAAGGTCCCGGATTATCCTATTATTCTTTACTGGACAAGAAAGTCCATACCTTAACCGGCAATGCCGACACCAAGATCCAATATGTCCATGCAATACGGGAAGTGAATGATTCGACGCTTTGGTTGGCAACAACGGGATATGGATTGTTGGAAGTTAAAATCGGCAAGAGTGGAAGCGAACTTGTTATTAAATATGTGGAATCGTTTGTTTTGGAAAAGGATGGAAAGATTTGCAATGAGTTTCATTCCATGAATTACGATGATGAGACTTCCATGCTTTATTTGGGAAGTCGTGGCGGATATGGACTGGTCTGCTTCAACCTGATTAGCAAACAGTATGAGTTTATTCCGATGAATAATGCCGGCAACCGGGCTGTCGGCGATGTGCTTTGTATGTGCTATAGCCAGGATTCGACATTCTATTTGGGAGCCAGTTCGGGCATGACTCAAATGAAGTTGCACGCCAATAATCTGGCCGAAGTCCATCAATACAGTAAGGCCGACGGTATGAAAAACGATATGGTCCATGGTATCCTTGAAGATCCGGACGGCTGTATCTGGCTGAGCACGAATAAAGGCCTTACCAAGTATAATCCCCATAACCGTTTCTTCCATAACTATGGAAGTCCGGATTTGCCGGTGACGGAATTTTCGGATGATGCCTATTGGGAATGTCCTTATACCGGAAAATTGTTTTTTGGAGGAATAAACGGGTTGGTGTGGGTGGACCCGCAGAACGACCGGCAGGAAAATTATAAGCCGGACCTGCATTTCTTTGAACTGAAGATGGGAGATGAGACACATGGTTTGTACGATTATGTAACGGACCAGAAAACCGGTTATGTGTCTATACCTCCCGACATCTCCACTTTCTCGATATCTTTTGTGGCGACAGACTATATACACGGGGAAAATTATGAATATTCGTACCTGTTGGAAAACTATAATACTTCGTGGACCGAACTTCAAAAAGACAACCAGGTCTCTTTTACGAAACTGCCTTATGATAATTATGTATTGAAAGTCCGTTATAAGAATGATGTCTTCGATTCGGATGCAAAGGAATACTTATTGCATATACGGGTGTTGCCGCCCTGGTATCTAAGTACCTGGGCCATGACTATCTACTGTCTGCTGTTTATGGCTGTCTGTTCCGGTATTTTTTGTTGGGTGCGTTTCCGGATATCAGAAAAGCAGTCTGAGGTAGCCCGGAAAATCAGGGAAGAGCAGAAGGAGCAACTGTATGAAGCGAAACTGAATTTCTTTGCCAATATCACACATGAACTCTGTACGCCTCTCACTTTGATTAACGGAGTGAATGATTATATCAAAGGTGCTGCCGGACGGTCGGCGGATGGAAAATTGGAGAAGTATGCCCGTATCTTGGGCGAAAACGTGACAAGTCTGAATGAACTGATACAGGAAATTCTGGATTTCAGAAAGATCGAAGAAGCCGGATTCAGCCGTCTGCATATTAAAAAGGTATCCGTTAGCAGCTTGGTTCAAAAGCAGTGTGAATTGTTTATGCCTGTGGCTGAACAGAATAATATCAGCTTTACGGTTTCCGGCTTGGATGTTCCCCTTTATTGGAATACGGATGTTGCCGGTTTGAAGACAATTATGAGAAACCTGGTGTCGAATGCTTTTAAATATACGAAACGGGACGGGGCGGTTCGTGTTTCTGTCCGGACGGAAAACGGCTCTTTAATCATACAGGTCTACAATACGGGAAAAGGGATAGGGGAGTCCGACTTGCAAACAATATTCGACCGCTTCCGCATCTTGGGTGATTTGGAGGTGAATAATTATACCCAGATGACATCCCGCAACGGATTGGGTCTTTTTATCTGCCATAGTCTGGTGCAATTGTTGCGTGGGGAAATAAAGGTGGATAGTAAAGAAGGCGAATATGCCGAGTTTACGGTTATTCTGCCTCTTCTGGAAGCAGAAGAGGAGAGCGTAGAAGAGGAAACGCTGGAAAAAAGCGGGCAAACTGCTGTTTCGACGGTTGTACAACCGTCTGCTTCGCCTGTTACAGGCGAAGCAGCTGTGAAGACCGATAAGCCGGTTATATTAGTGGTGGATGACAATCGGGATATCGTCTGGCTGATAAAAGAAACATTGTCTTCCGAATATACGGTGTTGGAAGCGTTCCGTGCAGAAGAGGCGCTGACTTTGATGGACCGGCAATCACCGGATCTGATTATTACGGATATCATGATGCCGAGTATGGACGGGTTTGAATTTATCAGTCGTCTTAAAGCGGATAAGTTTACCCGCCATATACCTTTAATAATAGTCTCGGCTAAAGTCTCGGATCGTGAACAGGCGGAAGGGCTGGATCTGGGTGCGGATGCTTATCTGACCAAGCCGTTCTCTGCCGTCGTGCTCCATTCCGTTGTGAACCGGTTGATGGCGACTAAAAAGGAACTGAAAGACTACTATTATTCGCCGGAAAGCGCCTATGAGCAGTCCGGTGGGCAGTTGATCCACCAGGAGGATAAAGAGTTTATGGATTCTGTTACGGCTATTATCCGGGATAATCTTACCCAGGAGGCATTGCGGCCCGAATTTATTGCAGATAAGTTGGGCATGAACTCCCGTGCGCTGTATCGCCGTTTCAAAAAGATTTCGCCATTGACGCCGACCGATTTTATCAAGGATTACCGGTTGACGCATGCCGCCCAGCTTTTGGTTACAACCAATTTGAGTGTCCAGGAAATCATTTACCAGGTCGGCATCTCCAATAAATCCTATTTCTATCGCGAATTCTCTCAAAAATACCAGATGACTCCGCGCCAATATCGGCAGAGGGAATAGGGGGTTATTGTAAAAAACGTATTTTTCAGGTCCGAAAGGCATCCGAAACCAAACAAATGTTAATCCGCTTTTTTGACCTCAAAAAGGGACTTTTTCCTATGATCAGGCTCCTTATCGCCATGAAGAGGGACTTTATCGCTCTGATCCGGAACTTTGTAGCTCTGAAGGTTGACTTCATATAGCACGAAGTCAACCTTCAGAGCGATGAAGCGTTACTTCAAGACAATTTTCTGCGCACCTCACGGCAACAAGCCTCCAAAATTTCCTTGGAATATTTGGAACGCAGTCCGTCTTCGTCCGCAAATATTCGATTCTCCGGGAGTTAAGCTTTATCACATTGACGCTGTTTTCGCCTTCTGGCAATCATACTGCCTGTTTTCCGGGACGGTCTCGGCACCTCGTTTCATTTGTTGTCAGCAAAGAATACTAAAATCAAGCAAAGAGTCAGTTCAAAATGAACCCATATTTTGGACGAAATAGAAAATGCTCCAAAAAAGGGCTTCTTGTATTTTTTGTTAATGGAATGTCCGGTCTTGGCATATTGGAGAAACGCATCATCCGGGGAGTCTCGTTTCGGATAGGAATGGTTAAAAATAAGTAGTAAGTGTTTGTGAATTGATAGTGTCCTGGTTGTCCAAAAGAGTGTCATAATTGACCAGCGGTTGATTTTGATACTCTTTTGGTGTTTCAGTGTTACTACGAATGTGTTAAGATCAAGTAATATTGCCATCGAAATACAAAAATTAATGAATGCCTTGATTGGTAAAGATATTCCCAATATTATTATGTATTATGTGTTAAAAATTAAAAAGCAAAAAAGATGAATGAATCTAAACTATTATCTCCATGTGGGATAGTGAAGGCCTCAGCCTTATGTTTGCTAATGTCTGCTTTTTCTGCTCATGCAGCGTTTGCTGTTCCGGTTTCGGCATCGGATGGCAATGTCATGGTGGCGCAGCAGGGTAAGACGATAACAGGCGTCGTAAATGACGAATTAGGTCCGGTTGCCGGAGCTAACATCGTTGTGAAAGGTACTACAAACGGTACGATGACAGACATGGATGGACATTTCTCCATCTCGAATGTTCCTGCGGGGGCTGTACTGCAAATTTCTTTTATCGGTTACCTGACTCAGGAGGTTAAAGTCGGAAACCAGTCTACTATTACTGTACTCTTGAAAGAGGATTCTCAGACATTGGATGAAGTAGTGGTAGTCGGTTATGGTACGATGCGTAAATCCGACTTAACAGGTTCTATCTCTACGGCTAAAGGTGAAGAAATCATCAAAACGCAATCGTTCAATGCCCTCGATGGTTTGAAAGGTAAAGTAGCCGGTGTGAACATTTTCTCCAATACCGGACAGCCGGGTGGTGAAATGCGTGTTGTTATTCGTGGTGTGTCCACGATCCAGGCATCTTCCTCTCCTTTGTATGTTGTCGACGGTGTGGTTATGTCTGACTTCCAGTTACTCAACCCGAATGACATTCAGTCTATCGAAGTATTGAAAGATGCATCTTCCGCAGCAATCTACGGTGCTCGTGGTGCGAACGGTGTTGTTTTGGTAACTACCAAGCGTGGTGACGGAGGCAAAGGCGTTCATATCTCTTACGATGGTTCTGTTTCGGTCGGTACGATGGCTAAACAGATGGACGTGATGGATTCTTATGAATGGATGGCTGCTTTCAAGCAAGGTTTGGAAAATGCCAATGCATGGCAGGGTAAGAATTTTACCACTGATTTGTCTCAGATATTTACAGACGAGCGTTTGTTTAATGCTGACGGCTCTCCTAAATATAATACAAACTGGCAGGATGAAGCTTCCCGTACGGCTGTTTCCCACAACCATCAGATCAGTATCCAGCGTGCAGGTGACGGCTCTTCAGTCGGAGCATTTATCAACTATACTGACCAGGAAGGTATTTTGCTTAATTCTTATTTCAAACGTATCAATGCGAAATTGGCGTATGACGACAAACCAACGAAATGGCTGTCTACTTCAGTGAATTTGTTGGTGAACCATACATGGGGTAACCGTACTTCCGATAACCCTTACGGACAGGGAGCTTTGCGTACGATGCTCGAACAGTTGCCGTTCTTGCCGGTTAAGCTGGATGGTGAATATACGCAGACTAATATCATTAGAACGACTGCTATCTTGAATGACAAGGATAATCCTAACAGCGGTACTCAAGGATTTAGTCCGGAACCTGTCGGTAACCCGGTTGAATTGTTGAAAAATATGTACGCTATGCAATACCGTACGAAAATCTTCGGTAACGCAGCCCTTACATTCCATTTGTTGAAAGGATTGGATTTGAAGACACAGTTCGGTGTGGACTACCAGAACAGCCGTGACGCCAATTACACTCCGTTTACTCCGCGTCCTATGATCAACCAGAATTCCGAAGGTTATGCTTCTGCAAGTAATTCAAATGCTTTCTACTGGCAGGAAGAAACTTACATGAACTATTCTACGTTGTTGGATAAGCATTCTATCAATGCCATGCTCGGTTTGTCTTGGCAGGGACGTGAATATACATCATTCAATGCTTCCGACAGTAAGTTTACGGATGACTTCTATGGTTATTACAACTTGGGTAAAGGTACGGACCGTCCGGGTGTAGGCAGCGACTATGACAAATGGACAATGAACTCATACTTCCTCCGTTTGGCTTATTCTTATGACAATAAGTATATGGCAACAGTGACCGGACGTTATGATGGTTCTTCCAAGTTCGGATCCGGTAATAAGTATGCGTTCTTCCCGTCTGTCGGTTTAGGTTGGTTGATGTCCCGTGAAAGTTTCCTGGAAGACAATCCGACTATCAGCAAGTTGAAACTGCATACTTCTTATGGTTTGACCGGTAACTCTGAAATCGGTACATATCGTTCTTTGGCTACTGTAAGCCAGTCTACTACGATTATCGGTGATGCTTTGCATATGGTTTCTTATTTGGACAATATGCCGAACTCTAAGTTGAAATGGGAAAAGACCGGTCAGTTTGACTTTGGTGTTGAACTTGGTTTGTTTAAGGATCGTTTGAGCTTTGACGTATCCGGTTATTACAAATATACATCGGACTTGTTGCTTGACCGTCCGGTTCCGGAATCAACAGGTTATTCTTCAATCCTGGATAATGTCGGAGCTGTATCCAACCGTGGTGTCGATATCCTGGTTACTGCACATCCTATTCAAAATCATGATTTCCAATGGACTTCAACGATTAACTTAGGTTTCAACAGAAGCCGTGTTGAGAAATTGGATGAAAGCGCTTCAGTTGACCCGATTACAGGAAAACGCCAGATTACAACTGACGGTTTCGTAGGTTATGACATGCTTATCCGTGAAGGCGAACCGCTTTCTTCGTTCTACGGTTACAAACGTATCGGTATTTATGATGGCAAACCTGAAAACTGGGATCCGGAAACAATGAATGTTCCGTCTGTTATCGGTGAAAAAGTAACATCTAAAGACCGTACAATCATTGGTAACGGTTTACCTGACTGGACGGGTTCTTTCGTCAATACGTTCAACTATAAGAATTTCGATTTGACAGTTGATTTCCAATATACATGGGGTGTTGATGTTATGCAGGAATATTACCACTCTACAGTGGCTCGTTTCCTGACCAACGGTCTTGACCGCATTTATCAGGATGCATGGCATCCGACTTTGAATCCGAACGGACAAGAACAGGCTCTTCGTCTGAACAACTTCGGCCAGGGTGCAAATAATGCAGCTGATGATGATTGGGTTGCCAATGGTGCTTATCTGCGTTGTAACATGATTCAGTTGGGTTATACATTTGATTCAAATCTGATCAAGTCGATTGGTTTGTCTTCTTTACGTCTGTATGCTAACGTGAATAATGCATTCTTGATCACTGCTTCGGATTATTTAGGATATGACCCGGACAACTCTTCTCGTTTAGGTGGTAACAACTGGGGTGCTAACCGTCAGTTCTTTACTTATCCGCGTCCGAGAACATTCATGTTTGGTGTTAATGTTGCATTTTAATCAGTCAAAAATAATATAAGATCATTATGAAACTAAAGAAAAGATATATTTCATTATTGTGCATCTGCTCGTTGGCCATGAGTTCATGTGACAGCTTCCTGGAAGAGAAGCCATTGGACCAGAAAGATTCAAATCAGTTCTGGCAGACTGCAGCTGATGCTGAAACCGGTGTGAACGCATTGTATTTCGGTGGTGTGCCTTATCTGCACAATACAGGTGGCGGTTGGACCCCTAAAGCAACTTGTTGGGGTGGTATTATTTCAGGTTTGTATGTTGACAGACGTAAAGACCGTCAGTTTACAAATGCATCGGAAGGTTGTAACTTCAATGTCGCATCATTTGAAGACCAGGCCATGAGCTATTGGCATGAGTTCTACAAAGGTATCTCTCGTGCAAATTTCGTGATTGCCAATGTCCCGAATATGACGGGCGTTCTGAGCGAAGAGACGATCAAGTATTATGTGGCACAGGGTAAATTCTTCCGTGCGTATGCTTATTTCTGGTTGGTAAAGGAATTTGGAGATGTGCCTTATATTTCTGAACCTTATACTTCTCCGGATGGAATCTTTAAAGAACGTATTCCGGCTGCTGAAGTTTACGGCTATATCGAACAGGATTTGCTTGACATCGTAAACAATAATGGTTTGCCTAATAAGGCATTCTACGATAATGGTTGCTATGCAACTCTTCCGATGGCCCAGACTCTGTTGGCACAAGTCTATCTGCAAAGAGCAGGAGCTCCGCTTAACGGTGGAGATGCTGATTATGCAAAGGCTGCTCAGATGGCGTTGAAGGTGGTCGAAGGTGGCCAGCACGCCTTGGTTCAGGCTGGTGGTAGCAGTGATGATCTCAATTCGGCATTTAATGTGATCAAGACGACAAAATCATCTAACGAGATCATTTATGCAAAAGAGTATAACTATACCAACCATAAAGTAGGTAACTCTTATGCTGCCCATTCGATGGGATCAGATGCTTCTCAGTGGAAAGATGCGAATGGTAGTGCAATTTTCCATCCGGGTGGCGACGTTCTGGAAAACATTTATCTGCCCTGTGACATGATTGTAAACAGTTATGATCCGGCCGATATCCGTGGACATGAAAAGCAATTCTTCTTCAGAGAATATACAGATGCTACAGGTGTTAGTCATCAATTGAATAATATTGGTAACTGGGCTTGGTTTGATGAAAAATCTTTGATGGAAGGTCATGACGGCGACTACAATATGCCGATGTTCCGTTATTCGGAAGTCTTGTTGATCGCAGCTGAAGGTTTGGCTCGTACAGGTCAGGAAAGCGCTGCGTTAGGTTATCTCAACCAGGTGCGTAATCGTGCAGGTCTGGCAAATGAAACAGCAACAGGTGACGCTTTGATCCAGTCGATCTTGACAGAACGTTTGCATGAATTCCCATTGGAATTTAAAGTTTGGGATGATATCCGCCGTACTCGTTTGTATCCGGAAGAAGTCGGTGCACAATCCGGTAAGTTGAATTGGGTTCCCCTTACTTCTGCTAAGATTCAGAATAAACCTGACGGACAGATCCGGGTAGGTGCTATTCCTGAATATGCATTGTTATGGCCGATTCCGTTGGATGAAATGCAGGCTAACCCGGCATTGCAGGGACATCAGAATCCTGGATGGAATTAGTCTATTTTAATTTGTTTTTCTAACTTTGGAGAGTGAACAGTATATTGCTTAATTTTAATAGTTGTGTTATGAAAATAAGTATATTTATATCGATAAGTTTATTATTGTGTTCTTGTCAGACCAAATTACCGGTAAATGTCCCCGAACTGTCGGATGGAAATCCGACCACTTGTTTTGTCGGGACGAAGGGAGTTAATAAGGTTGTATTTGAAGAGCAATGTACTGTTCCTGTCCAGAGTTATAAAATTTATTCATCCGGCGAAACACCAGCCCACGATCCGGCTGCCTGGACATTGAAGGGATCGTATGACGGAAAGAATTGGGTGGTGGTAGACGAACGGAAAGACCAGAAATTTTGTTCCCGCTACCAGGAAATCCTTTGTTCGATAGCCAAACCTTCCAACTATAAACAATATATGCTGGAAGCCAGTACCGAAACAGGCGATACACTGGTTTTGGGCGATGTATTATTATATGATACGAATTTGAATGCAAATTGGGAAAGCTTTAGGTATCCCAATGTAGATTTTGAAGTGTTGGACCCTGATACAAAAGGGGCTTCAATTTATACCGGCCTCGTGCAAGATCCTGACGAGTATATCCGGTACCATGCCCGTAAAGTGGCAGAGATTTTGTTCTATACGGCCAAAGACACAATGAATGACGTGCAGAAAATCGAGTACACGTTGAAGGACTATGACGGCGTGTCGGCTAAAGGTGGCAATCCGCCTGTCATCTCGATTGTTTATAGCACGCAACATATCGAGAAATCAGCAAACGAATCGCTGTATAAACTCGATTTTGAAACACGTGGCGTTTTGTATCACGAATTGGTACACGCTTATCAGTTTGAACCGAAAGGAATCGGTTCCTATGCAACAAACAAGACATTTTGGGCTTGTATCGAAGGTATGGCGGATGCAGTCCGTGCACAGGCCGGATATTTCGATATGAGTACCCGTAAACCGGGCGGTAACTGGATGGACGGTTATCGTACGACCGGTTTCTTTATCCAGTGGCTGACAACCAAAGATCCGGATGCGATCCGGAAATTCCACGAGACTGTCCGCGACATCGATGAATGGAGCTTCGACAAAGCGATCAAGAGCATCTTCGGCGAAGAGAGCAGCATTGAAAGCATGTGGGATGAATACCAGGCTTTTTTGTCAAAATAAGAATATAAACAGATAATGATATCATGAAAAAGACGATCCTTTTATTTTCCGCCTTATTGGCTTTTGGCGGTTTGTCCGCACAGGATAAATCTTCTTTGGTCAACCCGATCATCGGGACAAACGGGATGGGGCATACGTTTCCGGGGGCTTGTGTGCCTTTCGGACTGGTGCAGTTGAGTCCCGATACAGACACGATCCCTCATAATATAGATGGTAAATACCAGCCCCGCGTATATGAATACTGTGCAGGTTACCAGCATAAAGACAGCAGTATCGTCGGGTTCAGCCATACGCATTTCAGTGGAACAGGGCATTCCGACCTGGGTGATATCCTGATTATGCCGACGACCGGCGCTTTGAAACTGAACCCGGGGACAGCCACAAACCCTGATGGCGGCTATCGTTCCCGCTTTTCACACGAGACGGAAATATCCCGTCCCGGCTACTATGAAGTGATGCTGGCGGATTACGGTGTAAAAGCACAGCTGACGACAACCAAGCGGGTAGGAGTCCATAAATATACATTCCCGAAAGAGGCAAAGAACCAACGGATTGTCCTGGACATGATCCATGGCATATATAACTATGACGGAAAAGTCCTGTGGACAAATATCCGCGTCGAAAATGATACATTGGTTACCGGCTACCGGATTACAAACGGATGGGCGCGTACCAATTATACCTATTTCGCCATGTCTTTCTCCAAACCGGTCATACATTATGGTTGCGAAGAGAAGGCGAAGGTCGACTACCGGGGCGGATACGGTAAGTTTAATATGAAAGAAAACTTTCCGGATATAGGCGGACGCAAGATTGTAGCTTATTTTGATTTTGATCCGGCCGCATCCGAAGAATTAGAGGTAAAGGTGGCTCTTTCCGGCGTGAGTGCTGCCGGCGCTTTAAAGAATTTGCAGGCCGAAGCATCCGGCTATAGCTTCGATCAATTGGCTGCCCGGGCAAATGAAACCTGGAATAAGGAGTTATCCGTTATCGAGGCGAACGGCAGTGAAGATCAGTTGGCAATGCTTTACACTTCCCTCTATCATACGATGATCAATCCTTGCGTATATACCGATGTTGACGGTCAGTATCGTGGATTGGATCATAATATTCACCAGGCTGACGGTTTCACGAACTATACGGTCTTTTCCGTTTGGGACACCTACCGTGCCCTGCATCCGTTGTTTAATATTATCAATCGCCAGGTCAATACGGATATCGCCCGTTCCATGCTGAAGCATTGCGAACAGAGTGTACACAAGGCTTTGCCTATCTGGAGCCATATGGCGAATGAAAACTGGTGTATGATCGGGTATCACTCCGTTTCCGTTCTGGCAGATGCGGTTGCCAAAGGTCTTCCGTTGGACAAAGACGAGGTGTTGAAGGCAATGGTGAGTAGTTCGGCTATCCCTTATCTGGACGGGACCGGCGAATATATGCAAAAAGGATATGTCGCACTCGACCATAACGGCAGTGCTGCATCTTTGACACTCGAATATGCTTATGACGACTGGACAATCTATCATACGGCGCTTTTGGCCGGGAACCGTGAAGTGGCCGAGACATATAAGAAACGGGCTACTAATTATGCGAATGTATTCGATACCGGCATTGGTTATGCCCGCCCCCGTTATGCAGACGGCCGGTGGAAGGAAAACTTCAACCTGTTGAGTACGCATGGTGAAGGCTTTATAGAAGGAAATGCCCTGAACTATTCTTTTTACGTGCCGCAGGATGTGGATAATATGATCCGTCTGATGGGAGGAGACAAGTCGTTTGTCTCTAAACTCGACTCTCTGTTCACGATGCATTTGCCGGCTGAATTCTTTGCCGATACGGAAGATGTGACGGAAGAGGGATTGCTGGGTGGTTATGTGCATGGCAACGAACCGAGCCATCACATCCCGTTCCTGTATGTCTGGACTTCTCAACCTTGGAAGACGCAGTACTGGCAGCGTGAGATTATGAACAAGATGTATCGCAACAATATCGATGGCTTGTGTGGTAATGATGATTGCGGGCAGATGTCTGCCTGGTATATCCTGTCTGCGATGGGATTCTATCCGGTTTGTCCGGGAACAGACCAATATGTATTGGGTGCTCCTTTCCTTCCTTATATGAAGGTGACGCTGGAAAACGGAAAGACTTTTGAGGTCAGGGCTGATAAGGTAAGTGACAGGAATCGCTATGTCAAGTCGGTGAAACTGAATGGCAAACCTTATACGAAAGGCTATATCACCCAGCAGGATATTATGGATGGCGGTACGCTGACATTCGAAATGACGTCGTCTCCGAATAAAAAACGTATTTTTATGGGTACAGATAAGCCCTATTCTCAGTCTACTAATTAATTAAACATATTCTATCCATGAAAAAGTTATTTATTTTAGCGATTACGCTTTGCAGCGGCCTCTTTACTGCGGTGGCGGCTGACAAGACGGAGCTGGTGGATTACGTCAATCCGCTGGTCGGAAGCCAGTCGAAAATATCCCTGTCGACGGGAAACACCTATCCGGCGATTGCCCTGCCTTGGGGTATGAATTTCTGGATGCCCCAGACAGGAAAGATGGGAGATGGTTGGGCTTACACATACGATGCAGATAAAATCCGTGGTTTTAAACAGACTCACCAGCCCAGTCCCTGGATCAACGACTACGGCCAGTTTGCCATTATGCCGATTACCGGTAAGGTTGTATTCGACCAGGACAAGCGTGCCAGTTGGTTCTCACACAAGGCAGAGGTGGCAAAACCCAATTATTACCGGGTGTATCTGGCCGAGCATGATGTCGTGACGGAAATCGCACCGACAGAACGCGCCGCCATGTTCCGTTTTACATTCCCCGAAACGGACAAGTCTTATGTGATTGTAGATGCTTTCGACCGTGGTTCCTATATCAAGATCATTCCGGAAGAGAACAAGATTATCGGTTATACAACCCGTAACAGCGGCGGTGTTCCTAAGAACTTCCGTAACTATTTTGTAGTTGTATTCGACAAACCGTTTACTTATAAGGCTACTGTCGGCGACAGTGAAATTCGCAAAGGCGAGACAGAAGCGCAAGAAAACCATACCGGTGCCATTATCGGTTTCTCTACTCATAAGGGCGAGATCGTACATGCCCGTGTCGCTTCTTCCTTTATCAGTCCCGAACAGGCTGAACTGAACCTGAAGGAATTGGGCGACCGTTCGTTCGACCAGATTGTAGATGCAGGCCGCCAGGTTTGGAACGAGACATTGGGACGCATCGCAGTAGAAGATAATGACGTGGACAAACTGCGTACGTTCTATTCCTGCCTGTACCGTTCACTGCTTTTCCCGCGCAGTTTCTATGAACTGGACGCAAACGGTAAAGTCGTGCACTACAGCCCGTATAACGGAGAAGTGTTGCCGGGTTATATGTTTACCGATACCGGTTTCTGGGATACTTTCCGTTGCCTGTTCCCGTTCCTGAACCTGATGTATCCGTCTATGAATACGAAGATGCAGGAAGGTCTTGTCAACGCATATAAAGAGAGCGGTTTCCTTCCCGAATGGGCGAGCCCGGGTCATCGTGGCTGTATGGTCGGCAACAACTCGGCTTCTATTGTGGCGGATGCTTACCTGAAAGGGCTTCGCGGATATGATATCGAAACGCTTTGGGAAGCTGTCGTACATGGCGCCAACAACGTACATCCGAAGATTTCGTCTACCGGACGTCTGGGATATAAATATTACAATGAATTGGGATATGTGCCTTATGATGTAAAGATCAATGAAAGTGCAGCCCGCACGCTGGAATATGCTTACGACGACTGGGCTATCTACAAACTGGGCCAGGCTTTAGGCAAGCCGGAATCGGAAATTGCTATATTCGCAAAACACGCGATGAACTATAAGAACCTGTTCGACAAGGAGACCAAGCTGATGCGTGGACGTAATGCAGACGGTACATTCCAGTCTCCGTTCAACCCGCTGAAGTGGGGGGATGCCTTTACGGAAGGAAATAGCTGGCATTATACTTGGTCTGTGTTCCATGATCCGCAGGGATTGATCGATCTGATGGGAGGAAAAACCGGCTTCAACGCAATGATGGATTCTGTCTTCAATGTGCCGCCTTTGTTCGATGACAGCTATTATGGCGGCGTGATCCATGAGATCCGTGAAATGCAGATTATGAACATGGGTAACTATGCACATGGCAACCAGCCGATCCAGCACATGATATATATGTATAACTATTCCGGTGAACCCTGGAAGGCTCAATATTGGGCGCGTGAAGTGATGGATAAACTCTATTTCGCTACTCCTGACGGCTATTGCGGGGATGAAGATAATGGCCAGACTTCCGCCTGGTATGTTTTCTCCGCTTTAGGTTTCTATCCGGTTTGTCCGGGTTCGGACCAGTATATCTTAGGTTCTCCTCTCTTCAAGGGTGTCACCCTGAACCTGGAGAATGGCAAGAAGGTTGTGATCAAGGCTGGCAACAACAGTCAGGCTAACCGTTATATCTCGGCCATGAAGGTTAACGGTAAGAACTATACGAAGAACTACCTGACACATGGCGATATGCTGCGTGGCATGACGGTCAACTATACAATGTCACCTGTTCCGAATCAGAACCGGGGTACGCAGGACAGCGATGCGCCTTACTCATTCTCTAAAGAATTGGGTAAATAATAAGAATGTCTATATATTAGCTGAAAGAATTAATATTAACATAAGCACTTAATTATAATAGGACTTTCGGCTATAATTATAATTAGGCACGGATTATGCGGATTGCACGGTATTGGAAATATCTTTAAACTGTGGAATCCGTGAAATCCGTGCCTAAAATAATTTATTTGATATGAAAGCAAGAATCAGTATTTTAGTTGCCATGTCATGTCTGGCACTCTCCGGCATGGCCCAAAATGAGAAACTGACGGAATATGTCAGGCCATTAGTGGGAACTGACGGTTTTGGTAATGTATATCCCGGGGCGCAGATCCCGTTCGGCGGTATCCAGATTAGTCCTGATACGGACGACAAGTACTACGATGCGGCGGCCGGATATAAATACAACCATACTTCCATCCAGGGATTCAGCCTGACGCATCTCAGTGGAACGGGGATTCCCGATTTGGGCGATTTCCTGTTTATCCCGGGAACCGGTGAGATGAAGCTGGAACCGGGAAGCCGGGAAAATCCCGATGAGGGTTATCGGTCTCGCTATACGCATGATAAAGAGTGGGCGTCCCCGAATTATTATGCCGTCCAATTACTGGATTATGGTGTAAAAGCGGAAATGACCTCCGGATTGCGGAGTGGGATGCTACGGTTTACCTATCCGAAGTCGGACAAGTCTTTTATCATGATCGATATGGATCATACCTTATGGCAGAAATGTGAATGGGCTAATCTGCGTATTGAGAACGATTCGACCCTGACAGGCTATAAGTTGGTGAAAGGGTGGGGGCCGGAACGCCATATCTATTTTACCGCAGTCTTTTCCAAAAAGTTGGACGGCCTGCGCATCATGCAGGATAAAAAGCCGGTGATCTATAACACATCCCGTTTCAGAAGTGACCGCGAGGCGTGGGGAAAAAACCTGATGGCTTGCCTTTCTTTTGCAACGGAAGAAGGAGAGGTGGTGACAGTAAAGACTTCAGTTTCTTCGGTCAGCACAGCCGGAGCCATGCGGAATATGCAGGAACTGGACGGCTTGACATTCGACGGCCTGAAAGATAAAGGCGTGGATCTGTGGGAAAAAGAATTGCAGAAGTACCGGGTAACGGCAGACCGGAAAACGAAAGAGACGTTCTATACCTCTGCCTATCATGCGGCCTTGCATCCCTTTGTATTCCAGGATTCCGACGGCAGCTTCAGAGGGTTGGACAAGAACATCGAACAGGCCAAAGGTTTTACGAATTATACGACTCTTTCTTTATGGGACACTTACCGGGCCTTGCACCCCTGGTTCAATCTGGTGCATCAGGATGTGAATGCCGATATAGCCAATTCCATGCTGGCTCATTACGACAAAAGTGTGGAAAAAATGCTGCCTGTCTGGTCTTTTTACGGTAATGAGACCTGGTGCATGATCGGTTATCACGCTGTCTCTGTGCTGGCAGATATGATTGTCAAAGGTGTGAAGGGCTTCGATTACGAACGGGCCTACGAAGCGATGAAGACGACAGCTCAAAACAAATATTATGATTGCTTGCCCGATTATATCCGGAATGGGTATGTCCCCTTTGACAAAGAAGCCGAATCTGTTTCCAAGACACTGGAATATGCCTACGATGACTATTGCATTGCGCAGGCGGCTAAAGCTTTGGGGAAAACGGATGATTATCAGTGTTTCCTGAACCGCTCTTTGTCTTACCAGACATTGATTGATCCGGAAACAAAATATATGCGCGGCCGTGACAGCCAGGGCAACTGGCGTACTCCGTTTTCTCCGATCGCTTATCAGGGACCGGGTTCGGTGAACGGATGGGGAGACATTACGGAAGGATTTACCATGCAATATACCTGGTCTGTCCCGCACGATGTACAGGGATATATCAACCTGGCCGGCAAGAAGCTTTTTGAGAAACGGCTGGATGAACTGTTTACGGTGGAACTGCCTGAAGATATCCCAGGCGCACACGATATTCAGGGGCGTATCGGCGGTTACTGGCATGGGAACGAACCTTGCCATCATGTTGCCTATCTCTATAATTACCTGGGCCAGCCCTGGAAATGCCAGAAGTGGATACGCGAAATCGTCGACCGTTTTTATGGAAACGAACCGGGTTCGCTGAGCGGCAATGACGATTGCGGGCAGATGTCGGCCTGGTATATGTTCAACTGCGCCGGTTTTTATCCGGTGGCTCCGTCCAGCAACATCTATAATATAGGATCTCCATGTGTCGAGGTGCTCTCGATCCGGATGAGCAACGGGAAAGAGATCCGGATGACAACGGAAAACTGGTCGAAGGAGAATGTCTACGTAAAAGAATTGTATGTCAACGGCAAGAAGTACGATAAATCTTATCTGACCTACGAAGACGTGCAGCCCGGAATCACCCTGCATTTCGTCATGAGCAGCAAGCCGAACTACAAACGCGCCACCTCCCTCGATGCCCGCCCGGCCTCACTGTCGACTCAGGGAAAGACGATGCTTTATCAGAAACCATAAGAAACATATATCAGTAATGGAAAGAGGGTCTCAAAAGCCCTCTTTCTTATAAAATTTAGACTTCGCAGGAATTCGACCGAAATCCCCTTTCACTATTACCGAAAAATTTCTATATTTGCACCGCCTTTAATTAAGGATCAGATAATTTCTAAATAAATCAGATTAAGAAATGACAAAGAGTGCATTACAAATTGCAAGAGCAGCTTACCAGCCAAAGGTTCCCGCTGCATTGAAAGGCGCTGTAAAAGCCGTTGACGGTGAGTACACACAATCAGTTGCCGATCAGGACGAAATCAAGAAATTGTTCCCGAACACGTACGGAATGCCTGTCGTTACTTTCGAAAAGAGTAGCGAGAAGAAAGCGATGCCGGCTATGAACGTTGGTGTGATCCTTTCCGGAGGTCAGGCTCCTGGCGGTCATAACGTGATTGCCGGTCTGTTTGACGGCATCAAGGCTACTAACAAAGACTCTCGTCTGTATGGATTTATCCTCGGACCCGGTGGTCTGATCGATCATAAATATATGGAACTGACAGCTGACATCATCGACGAATACCGTAACACGGGTGGTTTCGATATGATCGGTTCAGGCCGTACGAAACTGGAAACAAAAGAACAGTTCGACAAGGGTCTGGAAATCCTGAAAGAACTGGATATTAAGGCGCTGGTTATTATCGGCGGTGACGACTCCAACACAAACGCCTGCGTGCTGGCTGAATATTACAAAGCTATCAATGCCGGTGTACAGGTTATCGGTTGTCCGAAGACGATCGACGGTGACTTGAAGAACGAACAGATCGAAACATCTTTCGGTTTCGACACGGCTTGTAAAGTATATTCGGAAGTGATTGGTAACATCCAGCGCGACTGTAACTCAGCCCAGAAATACTGGCACTTCATCAAACTGATGGGCCGCTCGGCTTCTCACATCGCACTGGAATGTGCTTTGCAGACACAGCCGAATATCGCGATCGTATCGGAAGAAGTGGAAGCAAAGAACATGTCTCTGGACGATATCGTTACCTATATCGCAGAAATCGTTGCAAAACGTGCTGCCGACGGTAACAACTTCGGTACGGTGCTGATCCCCGAAGGTCTGATCGAATTCGTTCCGGCTATGAAACGCCTGATCGCCGAACTGAACGACTTCCTGGCTAAACACGATGCCGAATTCAAGATGATCAAGAAAAGCGAACAGCGCGCTTATATCATCAGCAAGCTGACAAAAGAAAACTCTGACCTGTATGCTTCTCTGCCGGAAGGCGTGGCACGTCAGTTGTCTCTCGACCGCGACCCGCACGGAAACGTTCAGGTTTCTCTGATCGAAACAGAAAAGCTGCTGTCTGAAATGGTTGGCAACAAGCTGGCTCAGTGGAAGGCCGAAGGCAAATACGTTGGTAAGTTCGCTGCACAGCACCACTTCTTCGGTTACGAAGGACGTTGCGCCGCTCCGTCTAACTACGATGCCGACTATTGCTATTCTTTGGGTTACACGGCTTCTTGCCTGATCGCTTCCGGCAAGACAGGTTATATGTCATCCGTACGCAACACGACTGCTCCGGCCGACAAGTGGATCGCAGGCGGTATCCCTGTCACCATGATGATGAACATGGAAAGACGTCATGGCGAAATGAAACCGGTTATCCAGAAAGCTCTGGTTAAACTGGACGGTGCTCCTTTCAAGACTTTCGCCGCCAACCGCGACGAATGGGCTTTGACAACAAGCTATGTTTATCCGGGTCCTATCCAGTACTTCGGTCCGACAGAAGTTTGCGACCAGCCGACTAAGACGTTACAGCTGGAACAGGCTAAATAAAGATATTGCAGAAGCGCATAAAAAAACGGAGACTTTTGACAGGCCTCCGTTTTTTATTTCTTCACTGTTGCGCTATGCATTCAAAATCCCCGGACGATCGCTGCTGCCGGGATCATCCTTTTTCGGTTTGCTGCCGCGCAGGTTGCGGGCGGTGCGTGTTTCGGCGATCAGGTTGTTGACGTCGCGGATAAAAGCAGCTGTCTTGTCCGTCTCCTTCAGCAGGTTGCTGGCAAAAGCCAGGTCTGTCATATCTTCATACAGGTTGTCCATCTGCAAGCGGATTTCTTTACTGTTCTCTTCGACACTGCCGAGCGAACGCGCCGCACTGCGTTGTGCCACCTGTTCTTCATACAGGTTGTTCAACCGTTCCAGTTCGTCCATATAGGGTTGCAATCCCAGTGTCTTGACCGCCTCGGTAAACTCCGGCTTGCGGAGGTCGAGGAGCATGCCTTTGATCGTCAACGTCTCCTGGTTGACCGGGAGCTTGGCGATGCCGGCATAGACCTTTAGTGTGTTATAGAGCAATTTCCCTGCGCCTCGTTCCGATTCCAGCGGCAGAGTGGAATAACGGAAGACGCGGTCGGTAATGAAACTCGCAACGATATCGCGACTGTGTTCCGTTTCAGCGATCTGTTCCGTACCGGCATTCGAGCGGGTTTGTTTGTTCAGATCCGTCAGCTTTTCAAGCAATTCCTTCGTTCGTGTCACCATATAGGACGGAATATTGAGTGACGGTGCCCCCAAAGGAGAATCGTCGCTCAGTATACTTGGGCGATCCGGATCCGGAGCCAATGGCAACAGGGCGAGGAAACGATCGATGAAGTTTGCGTATTCGGCGCTGTTTAAACGGGAGAATGAGGGATCTGAAAAATGAATGAATGTTCCCATGATAGATTTATTTTGTTTTGTTGATTATTGGACGCAATGTACGTATAATAATTGAAGAACAACGTTTTTCAGGTGAAATATTATTGGCGCATGTTGCGCCGGGTGCTTTTAAGGTGTGAAGTAGTCGGCGCGGCTTGCGCCGAGTGTTTTTGAGGTGTGAAGTAGTCGGCGCGGCTTGCGCCGAGTGTTTTCGAGGTGTGAAGTGGTCGGCGCGGCTTGCGCCGAGTGCTTTCGAGATGTGAAGTGGTCGGCGCAAGCCGCGCCGGTTCAAAACATACAAAATATATTCTTTTTCTTACTATATTCTTTTTTCATTAGATAAAAATCCCGACTTTTGCCTCTGTATTGAAAAATTAACGTAGAAGCGTTTCGATATTATCTTGTCTTGAAATCTGGACAATTTCAACACTTCAAGATAATAGACAAAATGACTCCTACGCTTGTGTTTGTTATATGTATCTGCCTCGTGGGGGAGATATTATATATCTGCATAAAGCGTGGGATCATTGTTCTATTATTGAAGTGTGGGCAGTCCAAAGCCTCAAGACAGTGATAGACGATGATTCCCACGCTTTTTTATTTATGAAAGAACCAGCCGGGGGAATAGGATGGTAATTCTAATCGTATGAGTGAAGACAATAAAGGTTACCAGACAGGAATGGCGAGTGAATATTTAGTACTGTCCATGTTGTATCGTAAAGGTTTTGATGCCTATCTGACATTAGGTAATAAGAAGAGTGTTGACATCATTATTAGAAAAGATAATGGTTCGATTGTTACGATTGATGTGAAATCTGTACGAGGTTATGATTCGATCCCAGTCAAGAATGTAAAGGAAAAGGATGGGCATTTTATTGTAATTGTAATTTATAACAATAAGTTTGGCGATGTAAATGTTTTGCCAGATTTTTATATAGTGCATAGTCAGATAGTCGTGGAACGACGAGTGTCTTATGATGGAGGACAAACGGATCTTTTCAAGAGAGATATTAAGGATTATAAGGATTGTTGGAATCTGATAAAAGGATAAAGAGTATGATTAATAAAGTTTTGATTCTATTGATTGTTTGGTTGATGTCATCATCTTTTCTTCGGGCTGATTCTAAAATTTGGAATGGAACAGCGAATATAAGTTGGTATGATAAAACAAAAATATCTTTTGAGATTTCTTCAGCAGAAGCATTAGCAGGATTGGCTGAATTAGTAGATGCAGGAAATGATTTTCGTAATAAAACAATTATTCTTACCGAGGATATAATACTCAATGAAAATGTTTTAAATGAGAATGGAGAATTAAATAACTGTAACTTTAAGTCTTGGACTCCGATTGGAATATCGTATAATGAAGAAAAGAATAGACTTTTTGCTGGAACTTTTAATGGAGATGGACATGTTATTAAAGGACTTTATATAATATCAGAAAAAACGTCCTTAGGATTGTTTGCCCATGTTGGACAAGGCGGTGTTGTAAAAAATCTGGGTATAGAAGATAGTTATTGTCTCTCTATTAAAGAGAATCAAGCTATAGGGATGATTTGTGGATATAATAGAGGACTTATTCAGCGTTGTTATAATTCCGGAATCATAGTTGGTGAAACAAATTATTGTAATGTTGGTGGCATCTGTGGATTTAATGAAAATGGAACAGTTGAATATTGCTATAATACAGGTTTTATAAAAGGTTCAGAATCTGGTGGAGTATGTGGAATGAATACAGAAGGAATGATTCTCCAATGCTATAATACGGGTATTGTAACTGGATATAATTGTGCAGGTGGTATTTGTGGCTCATTATATGATGGTGGAGTTCGTTTTTGTAATAATACAGGGAAAATAGTGGGTGTTGGTGAATATAGTGATGTTGGTGGTATATGCGGAAGGGGAGATGGTCTAATCCGTGATTGTTATAATGTAAATATGGTTACAGGGGCTTATGCCGGTGGAATATGTGGAAGTAATGGAATTTCGGGAAGAATAGATAATTGTGAAAATCAGGGCGTTGTTAATGATGGAGAAAATGAAGGGGGGGACGTTGGTGGTATATGTGGTCGAAACCAAGGGGCTATCTCTAATTGTAAGAATATGAATGTTGTGAAAGCAAAATATGCTTCTATTGGCGGAATATGTGGATGTAATAGTGGAGTGAAATCAATAATAAAGAATTGCTACAATACGGAATCTATTTCTGTGATGGGAATACCGAGTATAGGAGGTATTTGTGGTTATAATGCTGGTGGAACAATTCTTTTTTGTCATAATATAGCGACCTTAGCTGCTGAGAATGTAAGGGATTTAGGGGGAATTTGTGGCTATAGTGCAGAAGGAACAATTAGCAACTGCTATAATAGGGGAAATTTAACAGGATCATCTATTGATGAGTTCGGAGGAATTTGTGGCTATAGTGCAAAAGGAACAATTAGTAATTGTTATAATACGGGAGCCTTAAATGGTACGGTTTGTGATTTAGGAGGAATTTGTGGTTATAATCCTGATGGAATAATTAATAATTGTTATAACACGGGAACTCAGACTGGAACAGCTAATAAAGTCGGCGGAATATGTGGTTTTTCTGGTGCAACAGTAAATAATAGTTATAATATGGGGGTAGTTGCAGTTGTTGGAGAAAAGAGTGGTGGAGTATTTGGTTGGAATATTACTAATTCTGTTACTAATTGTGGCTATTTAGAGGGTTCTTCAAATATTGGAATTGGAGATGATTTTTATGAGTTAGGAATAGAAGCTGTAAAAGAAATGAATGTACAAGAGATTATAAATGTAATGAATGTTTGTTTTACGACAAAGGAGAATTGGATTACTAAAGCGAGTTACGAAAATGGGAAAATGATACTTCCAACGTTAGAAGGAGAAGATCCGCCAACTGTTGCGATTTCGACAACCTCTAATGAAAAGCTATCTAATAACAATTATATAAAGGCCTATTGTAAAGATAATTGTTTATATGTCTATACGCCTCAATTAGAACGTGTTTATGTGATAGATTTAAACGGAACAATTATCCGAAGCCGGAAACAATCGGGTTTACAAAGTTATGAAGGGTTAAAACCTGGTGTTTATTTGGTTCATGTGAATGAGAAGGTCTTGAAAATTTTGGTCACCTTATGAAATAAAATCCCCAATATGTTTACAATCTGTTGCATATTGGGGATTTGCTGTGAATAGTAACAGAATCTTTGTTTTTTATAATCTCATCCAACTTCCAATAACGCTTTGCCCAATGCATGAAGCTCGTTGATAATTTCTTGCTCTCTTGCTTCGGATGGCTTTTTTGAGCCGCAAATGTAGACTGCCATCAGACTTTGTTTGATTCCTAAGCGGCGAGCAATAGCGGCGACATTGATTTCTGGAAAGTTTTTAAACGTGCGATAGAGCTTCGTCTTATCATCTAACGTTTCTTTTAGAAAAAATCCTTCATAGCAGAGATCTTCATCCAAATCCGGCCAATGGATGCCGATATTATCTGTTTCGAAATTCTGTAATTGTTCGGATGATGCATTTCGAAGTCGTTCATAGTTGGCTATAGCCTCCCGGTGTTCGATGCCATCGGCTGTGAGTATATGTACGAATTTATCGTCTATCCAGGTTTTTGTAACATTGATTTTCATAAGATCTATCGGATACTTTTTATTTCTTCACAATCCCTTCCAGCCTCCCCATGTTCTTCCTTTTCGTCGTCTTCATGATCAGGAACCAGTCGATAGGGTACCAGATGCCGAAGCCGCCTCCTGTAAACAGTTTGCAGAGGCCTTTGCCCCAGTCGCCGATGAGGAAACGGTCTACGCCGAACATCCCTAAGAAGAGGGAGGCGAGCAGTATCTTGACCGGACTGTTGAAGTGGGTTTGCTCTAAAACGGTCTCCTTCTCCGGCGAGAGGTCGAGCAGCCGGTGAATGGGTATTTCATAATCGGGAAATTTGCTTTCGTTGGCAAGAAGGAACTTGTCTACTTTTTCTGCTTCCATAATATATTAAGATTTTTTCTGGTAAAAGACGATCCCTTTCCGCTGGATATGCTCTATCAAATCCGGATTTGTCAGTTTGTGAAAGAGAGAAATGTCGAATTGATAGGGTAAGAGCAGGTCGTCAATTGCCCATGTTATTTGATTTATATCACTATGAGTCAGTTTTTCTCCGATCAGTGTGAAGTCTACGTCCGAGAATGGTTTGTAGTTGCCTTTGGCACGTGAGCCGTAAAGCAAAACTTGCTCGATCTCCTTGTACCGGGCAAAAAGATCACATAGTTTATTGATTTCCGTATCTGTAAGTCCGTATTTCATTTGCTGGTCATATTATCGGACAGGGATAACATTTTATCTTCAAACCGGCAGAACAGCGGATAGTAGGTCTGCACAATTGCTTCGTATATTTCGGTAGCCACATCATCGTCATAGTTGTGTGAGGTCAGATTGCGGTCGTTGATCGTATTCATCCATTGCTTATCATCGATAATGCCCATTTCCAAGGCTTTCCGAATGGCGTCGCGCGAGCCGTGAATGTCGGTATATCCTTGATATTCGGCATAGTCTTTCATTACTTTCCATGAGAGTTCGTGCGTGTATTCGAAGCGCTGTATCAACCCTTCCTGCAGAAGTTCGTCTATCTCTTCGGATAAATCTTGTTGCTTTGAAACCAACTCTACAGCCTGGCGCAGTTTGGCCAGTGCTTTGCGGTAATTAGAGAATCGTTGCAGCCAACGTATGTCTTGTTGTGTCATATCTATAATTGCGATTTGTACAGGCAAATATAGTTATTTTCCGTATCTTTGGGCTCCGATAATCATTAAAACAACAATCTTATGTTTTCAGGAATTGTAGAAGAAACAGCTCAGGTCGTAGCGATCGAGCATGATAAAGACAATATTCATATCACAATGAAATGTTCTTTTGTCGATGAATTGAAAATTGACCAGAGTGTGGCTCATAACGGTGTTTGCCTGACTGTTGTCCGCAAAGATGGGGATACCTTTACAACGACTGCCATGCGTGAAACCCTGGAACGTTCCAACCTGGGGCTTCTGAAGCCGGGTTCGCTGGTGAATCTGGAACGCAGCATGATGATGAATGGCCGTCTGGACGGGCATATCGTGCAGGGGCATGTGGACAAGACCGCCGTTTGTACGGACGTCGAAGATGCGAACGGTAGCTGGTATTATACATTTGAATATCCGTTCGATAAGGAAATGGCCGCGCAGGGATATATAACCGTAGAGAAAGGTTCCGTCTGCGTGAATGGCGTGAGCCTGACGGTCTGCAATTCAAAGCAGAACAGTTTCCAGGTGGCGATCATTCCTTACACGCACGACAATACCAATTTCTGCCAGATCGAGAAAGGCACGGTTGTCAACCTTGAATTTGACATCGTAGGGAAGTATATTAGCAAGATGATGCAATTCAAATAAACGGGTTTATGGAGATGTCTCGTTTTTGATGATGCATCTCCTTTTCCAGATTCCCGTTTTATAGTAGATGAAGGTCACGATCAGCCCGATCGTGATACTTGCCACGATAGCCCACCAGATTCCACTTCGTCCTAACCATGAACTGAGGTAATAGGCGAGGGGAATGCGGATGATCCAGAGACATACCAGGCTGGTTACCATTGGAAACAAGGTGTCGCCAGCTCCACGCAACGCCCCGTTGTAGACGTTCAACGCCCCGTGAACGATGAAGAAACCGCAGATAATCAACAGATATTCCTTCCCGATAACAATCACATCCGCGTCGTTCGTGAAGATGCGCATCATAGCGTCGCCAAACAGATAGACGGCGGCGAATGTCAGCAGTCCCAGCACGATATTGGCGTACATGGTGAACCGCAGTCCCTTTTTGACCCGGTCCAGCCGTCCGGCTCCGATGTTCTGTCCGCAGAATGCTGCCAGTGCGCCGGATAAGGTGAGGATGGCTTGCGTGATGATCGTGTCTATTTTTCCGGCGGCTCCGTAGGCTGTCAGCGTATTGGTCCCGAAACTGTTCACAATCCCCAAGAGGGCGATCAGTCCGAGGGCAATGGCGCATTGCTGCACGCTGGTCGGCAGACCGATCTTCAGGCTTTCTTTGAATAGCTTGCCGTCGAACAGCATATCCTGCTTTTTGATGGAGAGTAGGGGATGCGTGTTGTTTACGTAGGCCAGGGCGACGCACATTCCGATCCCTTGTGCGATGACGGTCGCACGGGCGGCTCCTTCGATGCCCCATTTGAATACGAGGATGAAAAGCAAGTCGAGTAGGATGTTCAGGATGGTCGTGATTAATATAAAGATCATCGGCCGGACGGATTCTCCCACGCCCCGGAGGATCGAGATAATGCTATTGAATGTCACGAACAGGAATGTCCCTCCGATATAGATCCGGAAATAGGCGACGGCTTGCGGGATAACCTCTTCCGGCGTGTTTGTCAGACGGAAAACCGGTTCGGCAAAGATAATCCCGGTGATGGATAATATAACGCCCCCTACCAGCATAAAGATAAAGAAGGAAGAGAAGGCCAGTTGGACTTTCTGAAACTGTTTAGCCCCGAAGAGTTGCGAAATGACGACACTTGTCCCGCTTCCGACGCCGATCACAAACGAGATGATAAAGTAATATATGAAAAAAGAAGCCGATACGGCCGCCAATGCCTCTTTCCCTAAGAATTGTCCGACGATAACGCTATCGGTTACATTATAAAGTTGTTGCAACAGATTTCCGATCAGAAGCGGCAGTGCAAAGCGAACGATCACTTTCCACACTTTCCCCTTTGTAAGATCCGTAGATGTATTCCTCATAGGTCTTTAAGAAGAATTGTGTCATTTGCCTTAATCATATCTTCACGGGTTTTCAAAAGGGCTTTCCATTCTTTGCTGAATAATTTAGAAGTGTCGATCTTGAAATTTTCGGAGCCGTATTCGTCCATGCGTGTCAGCAGATAGCTAACCGTGATCTTGTTCACGTCGATTGCCGGTTGGTAATGGACAACCCGTTCGTCGTCTCCGTAGTTGACCTCGATAATGATGTTCAACTCGGTCAACAGGTAAAGAATTTGCGTGGTGATACGGATCGGGATGCGATAGGCATCCGACAGTTCGTCAGCCGTGTAAGGTTTCTCGCCTTTCACAAATCGTTTGACGATCAGCGAGGCAATCAGCAGTGTGAGAAAATCTTTATAACGCCGGCTGATATTCTTGCTGTCTCGTTCGAAACTGAATTTCTTTACGTTCTGGGACGCATACGAAATTTCCGCACCGAAGAGGCAGATGAGCCATGACAGTTGCAACCAAAGTAACAATAAAGGCAGGGCGGCAAAGCTACCATAGATAGCATTATATTTACTCACCCAAATCTGTCCGCTGATATAGATAAACTGAAAAAACTGGAAAGCGATACCGGCCAGAAACCCGGCGACCAGCCCGTTGACAAACCTGACTTTTGTATTGGGCAGCGAAATATAAAGCCCCGTAAATGCCAGGATCGTAATGATGTAAGGCGCAATATTCAAAATCAGCTCGACCAGGGGAGTAAAGAAAAAATACTGGCTGAGGAATGAATTTTGCAGCGTAGACAGGAAAATGGATAAACCGCTGGAAGCCGTCATTAGTACGGGCAGGATCAGGAATAGGGCCAGGTAATCAGATATCTTTCGGTACCAGGGACGTGATTTCTGTATCTGCCAGATGTCGTTGAATGTATCTTCTATGGAGGAAATCAGGTTGATAACCGTATAGAATAACAGGATCAGGCCGACTCCGATGATCACTCCGCCTTGTGCTTGTGCCAGATAACTCTCTACGAACTCGAAGGCCTTATTCAATTCAATTTCATGTCCGGGAAAATAGTCGAACAGCTCCTGGCGGACCGTCCCCTGGAAACCGAACCCCTTGGCTATGCCTAATAAGACTGCTAAAAGCGGTACAATAGATAATAATGTACTATAGGTGAGGGCAGAGGCTTTTGTTTGCAGATTCTCATTCCGGAAACCTCTGAAGGCGAGTATGATTGTTTTAATGATGTTGATATAAAGTTCTTTCAGCCCGCTTACTTCATTTTCGGTAATCCGCCAAATGTCGTAAGTTACAAAACGGATCGTTCTTGTCAGTAAGGCATTGATCCGTTCTCCGAACGTCTTTTTATCAGCTGTCTTCATATTTTAAATGTAAAAAAGCAGTCTGCCTGTAAGCCGGGTTCTGTACTTCCGTTTGCACGGAAGCGTCTGCCATTTATCTCGTCTTACTGTCACCAGCAAGCTTTAGCGGTCTACCCCCCGGCATCGGACGAGCAATCCTACATGCGCCGGTATACATGACCTTACAACCCATAAGACGTACGGCATCCTATATTACTATAGGACCCGGTGAGCTCTTACCTCACCTTTTCACCCTTACCGGACGAATCCGGCGGTCGTTTTCTGTTACGTTACTCTACCCTCGCGGACAGCTTCCCGTTAAGAAGTATGGTGCTCTGTGTTGCCCGGACGTTCCTCCCATCCCAAGGGATGAGCGACAGACCGGCAGACTGCAATGGGACAAAGATAGGGGTTTTAAATTGAAAATTGAGGATTGAGAATTGAAAATTTGGAGATAGGGGTGGGGAATAACGGCTGTTTAGGTACTTTTCTTATTGCCAATTATCGATTATCCATTGTCAATAGGTCCGAACTTTCTGCCGTTCTTACTGTTATATTATTGAATACATGACCATTTGTCAGTCGCTTGATTGTTAAAAAGGTACTTTGCATTACACAGTACTGTTAAGTGCAGTTAAGCCCTTGTAAGTCGCCGTTAAAAGTGATAAAAAAACAATCGCAAATGGAATAATCGCACGTTTTTTGAGTTTTCTTTGTCGAAAGAAAAGTGTTAAATTTAAACGTTTGATAAAATAAAATGAGTATGAAAACAATGTGGAAGAATGTGCTTGGAATTGTTCTTATAGCAGCCATCAGTTCAGGTGTTACTGTTGGAACGACCGCTTATCTGGCAAGCAAAAACAGCCAGCCGGTGCAATATGCTACGGGAGTTGAAAATACGTTTAAGCAACCGTATAAACTCACGAGCTTGGGAACAGTTGCTGCTGAGAATACGGATTTTACCACCGCAGCGGAAAGTACGGTTCATGGCGTTGTGCATATTAAAGCTACGACTAACGCTAAACAGTATGCTGACAGAGGTAATCAGCAATATGTCGATCCATTCGAATATTTCTTCGGATTCGGAGGACGTGGTAATTTCCAGCGTCCGCAGCCGCAACCGCGTGTAGGGGCTGGTTCCGGAGTTATTATTTCAACGGACGGATATATTATAACGAATAATCATGTGATTGATGGTGCGGATGAATTGGAAGTGACGTTGAATGATAACCGCAAGTTCTCTGCTAAGCTGGTAGGAACAGATCCGACTACAGATATCGCTTTGATCAAGATTGATGCGAAAGACCTGCCTACGATTCCGTTTGGTGATTCTGAAAAGTTGAAAGTAGGAGAGTGGGTATTGGCTGTAGGTAATCCATTCAATCTGACTTCTACGGTTACAGCCGGTATCGTAAGTGCAAAAGGTCGTGGTATTTCTATGGGAGGAGGCGATAAGAGCAAGATCGAATCGTTTATCCAGACTGATGCAGCAGTGAATCCCGGTAACAGTGGTGGCGCATTGGTGAATACGAAAGGTGAACTGGTCGGTATCAATACGGCTATCTATTCCGAAACAGGAAACTTTGCCGGATATTCCTTTGCAGTGCCTATCAGTATTGCAGGAAAGGTTGCAAATGACCTGAAGCAGTATGGAACTGTACAGCGCGCTATTCTGGGTGTTCAGATTATGAGCGTTGGTGATATTGCCGATATGTTGAGCGATCCGAATCTGCCGAGTGCACAGAAGGATGAACTGAGTGCTTTGAAATCAAAGATAAAAGTGTCAGAAGGTGCTTGTGTCGCTGATTTCGCAGATCGCAGTACAGCAAAAGAAGCCGGTATTGAAAAAGGTGATGTGATTGTTGCCGTAAACGGTGCGAAAGTAAAATCTGCCAATGCTTTGCAGGAACAGATCAGTAAATATCGTCCGGGCGATAAAGTCCAGGTGACGGTAGACCGTAATGGCAGCACAAAAACATTTAATGTAGAACTTCGTAATGCACAAGGAAGTACAGCCGTAGTGAAAGGAGGCGGTGACAGTGCAGAAGTTTTAGGAGCCGCTTTTAAAGCGTTGACAGATGATCAGAAACGTGAATTAGGTGTAAGCTATGGTATTGAAGTGACCGGTTTGCTGAATGGCAAGTTGAAAGATGCCGGTATTAAGAAAGGCTTCATCATCATGGTAGTAAACGATCAGAAGGTTACATCTCCGGAACAACTTGAAAAAATAGTTGATAAGGTCTTGAAAGGCAATGCTGATGATCGCTACATCGTAGTGAAAGGTTTCTATCCGAATGGACGTACAAAAGTATATGCTATAGATCTGGCCGAATAATAAAATAACGTTATATTCGTCTTATTTGGCGGGAAGATTGTTAAAGGTTTATAATTGGCTGGGTGTAGGGTGCATCCAGCCAATTCTGTCAATAAAAATAATATTATCTTTGCACCCTGATATTCTCAATATAAAAACATTGGATGAGACAGTTAAAGATCACAAAGTCCATTACCAATCGCGAAAGCGCTTCTCTTGACAAGTATCTTCAGGAAATAGGCCGTGAAGATTTGATCACAGTAGAAGAAGAAGTAGAATTGGCACAGGCTATCAAAAGAGGAGACCGGAGAGCATTGGAAAAATTAACCAGAGCGAATCTGCGTTTTGTCGTATCTGTAGCTAAGCAATATCAAAACCAGGGATTAAGTTTACCTGACCTTATTAATGAAGGTAACCTGGGGTTGATTAAAGCAGCTGAAAAGTTCGACGAAACAAGAGGGTTCAAGTTTATTTCTTATGCTGTATGGTGGATTCGTCAGTCTATCTTGCAAGCTTTGGCAGAACAGTCAAGAATTGTGCGTCTTCCGTTGAATCAGGTAGGTTCGTTGAATAAAATCAGCAAAGCCTTCTCTAAATTCGAACAGGAAAACGAACGTAGACCTTCTCCAGAAGAACTTGCAGACGAGCTGGACATACCAGTAGATAAGATTTCGGATACATTAAAAGTATCAGGAAGACATATCTCGGTAGATGCTCCGTTCGTAGAAGGCGAAGACAATAGTCTTTTAGATGTGCTTGTTAACGATGATGCTCCTATCGCTGACCGGTCGTTAATGAACGAGTCATTGGCAAAAGAGATTGATCGAGCACTTGCTACATTAACCGAAAGAGAATGTGAGATAATCAAAATGTTTTTCGGTATAGGCTGTCAGGAGATGACATTGGAAGAGATTGGCGACAAATTTGGCCTCACAAGAGAGCGCGTCCGCCAGATCAAGGAAAAAGCAATTAGAAGACTAAGACAAGGAACGCGTAGCAAGCTCCTCAAATCGTATTTAGGTTAACCTCCCAGGAGGAAGACAAAAAAGGATTAAATGCCTCTTATCCGTTTAGGGTAGGGGGCATTCTTTTGTTATATCGTATATACTCATTTAATCAAATAGTTATTGTAAAGTCCAAATGGGACTTATTGTAAAAACCGCATTTTTTAGGATGAAAAGACATCCGAAACAAAACAAATGTTAATCCGCTTTTCCGCCGTCAAAAAGGGACTTTTTCCTCTTTTTTGAGCCTTTTCCCAAATTACGACCGTCCTCTTTGCCATTACGACCGTGCTAATATGTAGTGCACTCGGCAGCTCGCAAAGATTAGGACGGTCGTAATTGGGAAGATGACCGTTTTCAAGGCAAAAAAGCCCCTGAATTTCCTCGAGATATTTGGAACGCTGTCCGTTTTATTTTCAAATATTCGATTCTCCGGGAGTTAAGGTTTATCATATTGTCGGCATTTCTGCTTTTCTGTAGCCAAATTGTGTGTGTATAAGGACGCCCTGCGCACCTCATTTCTTCTATTGTCAGACAAAAGCACTAAATCTGTGAAAAGAGACACTTCAAAATGGATCAACATTTCAGATGAAATAGAAAAACAGTCGAAAAAGGGGTTATTGTAAAGTTTTGTCATTGATTACGTACTTTTATCCTTTTACACCCTGTCTCTTCCTATCTGGAAAGTCGGTATTGTTTATTTTCTTTCCCGTACATTATATAGTAATAGTAATTCTTGATTTTCCCACTCATTTCGATATTTGAAAAAAGTTTTCCCCGTAACGTGCAATATACCAGCGACTCCCGAAAATTCATTACATTCCGGTTAAAAAATAGTCTTGAAAAGATTTGGAAGTTATGTTGTAGAGCAGTACT
>NZ_QUGV01000013.1:0-92941 GCF_003479205.1 Parabacteroides sp. AF17-28
TAGAAATACGAAATCAATCTACTGTGTCAATCAAGCTGAAAGAAGATTCCGAATTGCTTGACGAGGTAGTGGTGGTTGGGTACGGAACTGTAAAAAAAAGTGACTTGACAGGGTCTGTTGCTTCTGTATCAGATAGACAATTTAAGGATCAGCCGATAAAACGTGTTGAGGATATTTTGCAAGGACGTACACCTGGAGTTGAAGTTACAGCTCTTACTGGTATGCCGGGTGAAAGTATAAAAGTTCGTATACGTGGAACGACCTCAATTAATAAAAGTAGCAATCCATTATATGTTATAGATGGAATTGTAAGTTCAACAGGCTTAGATGGGCTTAATCCATTAGACATACAATCAATAGAAGTCTTGAAAGATGCTTCTGCTACTGCTATTTACGGCTCAAGGGGTGCTAATGGTGTCGTTCTGGTAACAACTCGTAAAGGACAAGAAGGACGTGTTTCGATTGTATTTGATGCGTCAGTCGGTATTTCAAACATGGCTAAAAAATATGATTTGTTGAACGCATATGAATATGCTTTGGCATTAAATGATATGTGGGGGTCTTCTACTATTCAGCAAGCTGATTTGGAAGCTTATAAAAATGGGATAAAAGGTGTTGATTGGCAGAGTATTATGACTCAAATAGGTATTGCTCAAGATTACAAATTAAGTATTTCTGGGGGGAATGAAAAAAATCGTTATCTGATCTCCGGTAATATTTTGGATATGACTGCTGTTACAATCACCAGTAAATATAAAAGATATCAATTCAGAATTAATTTGGACTCAGATGTCACTCCTTGGTTAAACATATCAACTCGTATCAATGCGGCAAGAATGCATTCTCATAATAATAGTGTTGATTTGATGACCTCTATTAATTATTCTCCTGCAATGGAAATGAAAAATGAAGAAACTGGTGTATATAACAGTGATCCATATAATGCAGTAGATAAGAATCCTTATGGAAGTCGTTTGGAAAATTACAATGACAATTATAGATATTACTTGAATGGTAATGTAAACTTTTTGTTTAAGATAGCAAAAGGTTTAACTTTTTCTGTACAAGGTGGTTTGAATTATGAACATGCACCGTCTTATTCTTTTATTTCTTCTTTATCTTCTCCAGGTGTAACAAACAAGATGGGAAATACGAGTAATACAAGAATTTATTGGCAAAACACGAATAATTTGACTTATCAAAAGGAGTTGGGTGATCATAATTTTACAGCGACTGCTGTTTGGGAAGCTAGTAATTCTCAATATACTAATTTGTCAATATCGGGTTCGAATTTAAGTAATGAAATTGTTGGATATTGGAATGTAAACAATGCGAAAACTCGAAGTGCAAGTAATAATTATACTTCAGTGGCAATTCTTTCGGGAATCGCTAGGCTAAATTATAGTTATAAAGGAAAATATATGTTGACTGGAACAATAAGAGCGGATGGAGCTTCTAAATTTCAGAAAGGAAATAAATGGGGGTATTTCCCTTCTGTAGCTTTAGCTTGGGATATCGCGAAGGAGAGTTTTATGGATGAAAATATTTTTCAACGTTTAAAACTTAGAACAAGCTATGGAGTGACAGGAAATCAAGATATTGATGCTTATAGCACGTTGGGAATGCTTTCTTCACTTTCTTATGGTTGGGGAACTTCTAATGAGTATGTCGGTTATTGGGGAAATTCTTTTGCAACTCCTAATGTGTCATGGGAAACAACAAATCAATATGATATAGGTGCTGATATTAGCGTATTGGATAGTCGTTTGAATTTGAGTGTAGATTGGTTTCACAAAAGATCTAAAGATTTACTATTTAAAAAATCTGTCCCTCAGTATAATGGAGGAGGAAGCTATTGGGTAAATGAAGGCGAAGTTAAAAATTCAGGAGTGGAGCTAATGGTGAGTGCTATTCCTGTTGATAATAATGGTTTTATATGGGAGACAACTTTTAATGCTTCTCATGTAAAAAATAAAGTTGTAGATTTGGCAGGTTCGGAATTTCTTCTTGATGCAAACTTTAGTAATTACGGAGGTGCTATGTTAATTAAGAAACCTGGATACCCATTGGGCTCGTTTTATTTATACAAATGGAGAGGTTTTGATGATGCAGGGGCTAACTTGTATGAAAAAAAGGATGGAACTTTGACAACGAATCCTACAGCTAATGATCAGTTTATTTCGGGACAATCTGATCCTAAGTGGACATTTGGCTGGAATAATATGTTTACCTGGAAAAATTGGACTGCAAGTATTTTTATTAATGCAGCTACTGGATTTAATAGATTGAATATGTCGCGTTATGCCACAGCATCTATGACTGGAACATATAAATTTATTACTTTGCGCGATGCTTATTTTAAAGGTTGGGATAAGGTTGAAAATAAAGCAGATGCATTATATCCAAGTTATAGTAATTCGAATACAAAATACTATGCAAATTCTGATTTTTGGTTAGAGAATGCTTCTTTTTTAAAAGTGAAAAATGTAAGTATTGCTTATATGTTCCCTAAACAAGTAACAAAATTTGCAGATGTACAATTGTCTTTTAGTGTACAAAATTTGTTGACAATAACCAAGTATTCAGGTATGGATCCAGAAGTTTATAATGGAAATATTGGTTCTGGTATTGATAGTGGTGCTTATCCTGTGCCTCGTACATTCACGATTGGGGCAAAATTCAGGTTTTGATAGCCTTTATTGTAATCAAAGTTCTCATTCAAATAAATAAATTTTTATTTTAAATCAAAGCGTAATGAAAACAACATATAAAATTATTGTCTTTTTATTTTTGGTAGGAGGATTCACCTCCTGTAGTGATTTTTTAGATGAAGATCCAAAAGGAAGACTAGCCAGTAAAACGTTTTTTACTAGCAAAGAAGATTTGGCACATTCTCTTACGGCTCTTTATTCTGTTGTCGCTGGTGCAGAATATACAAATAATACAACTGGTACGAACTTTTTGGCAGGGGATGATATCAGTACTCACCCAGGTAGCAATAAACAACCATTGAGAGAATATGATCAATATGATGTCAGTGATAATAATTCTTGGATGCCTGATATGTGGGTGAATCGTTGGAAAATTGTTAAAGCTGCAAATTTCATTATTAATAATGCTTCTCGTACACCAGATGTCTCCGAAGAAGAAATAACGGTAGCAATAGCTCAAGCTCATTTTTGGAGAGCTTTTGCCTATTTTTATCTTGTTCAATCATGGGGTCCTGTTCCTATCATGTTAGAAGAAAAAATAGATTATGAAGCACAATTAAATACAGAAGAGGAAATATATAATTTAATAGTGAACGATCTAAAAATAGCAGAAAAGGGTACACCGGTTTTATATACGGCAGAACCGTATGGACGTAATGGTATCAATATCGCAGTCAGCCAAGGCGCTGCTAAAGCGATGTTATCTTATGTTTATATGGCTATGGCAGGTTGGCCACTAAACAAAGGAGTAGAATATTATAAATTAGCAGCGTCGAAGGCAGAAGAGGTAATAGATGGTGTTGATAATGGTACTTACTATTATAGATTGTTGGATGAGTATAAATATGTATACTCTATGGAGTATAATGACAAGAATCAAGAAGTATTATTAGGTATCTATTATAATAGAGACAGAACTCCTACCATGTCTGTTTTAAATGATCTTTTGCAAGATATGAAGCAGGCGGGCTGGGGAGATACAAACGGAGAAATTAGATTTTGGAAAGATTTTCCGGAAGGTCCTCGCAAAGAAGCTACTTATTTGCCTAAAATTATGCTTTCTGATGGTAATTTGTATGATTGGTGGTGGGATACGACTCCTGCATCTAGAGTTGTTGTTGCACCTTGCTTTGCTAAAACTGCTGAAGGGGCAACAAGAGGTACTGAATTTGATTATACAGATCCTAATGCTCCTTATTACATAGGGGATAAAATGCATCAGATAGTTCGTCTTTCTGAAGTATATTGCTGGTATGCAGAAGCTTTGGGACGCTCTGGAGCTGTAAATTTAAAAGCAGTAGAGGTCTTAAATAAAGTAAGAAATAGAGCCGATGGAAAAGAATCTAACATCTATTCCATCAGTATGACTCCAGAACAATTGGCTGAGGCTGCATATAATGAACATGGCTGGGAAATAGCCGGATATTATTATGCGCTTGCTCCTAGATATCGTGATATGTTCCGTATGAATAGAGTGAAAAATCATTTTGAATATAGGAAAATGAATCCAGAAGTAGAAGTTGCACCAGGTATATTCCGGAAAGAAGCGGTTCCTGTAACTGGTTCTTGGAGTGATAGTAAGATGTATATACCTTATCCATATCAAGATGTCACATTGAATCCTAATCTGAAACGGTAGTAAAAAAATAGGGAGATGAAGATTTTCATTATTACACAAGCAAAAACATATAAGTATACTAAATAGAATTGCCTATGAAGTAGAATATCGTGAGTACACAAAAACGGGAAATGTGGTAACATTTCCCGTTATGAGTTTGATTATAAAATTAGTGCTGGAAGCACTAATAGTTAACTACAATAAAGGGGTTAAACACCGTTGGGGAGAATATAAGATTAGTGTACACCATATATTATGGCCTGTTCCTGCATCTGCAATAAATGCAAATACACAAGGCGTTATTAATCAAAACATAGGCTATCCAGGTGCTGAAAATAATAAAGAGCCTTTAAAGGTTCCATTGTAAATCTGTTATACAATGATATTTTAATGGAGATACTATTCATTAAAACAGTACTATGTTTGAAATATGGTATCCCCATTTATATATGTGATTATTTAAAATTTATTATTGAGTTATGATGAATATGAGGTATCTATTGATTTTGCTATTGTTTGGCTGTTTATCATGTCAGAAAGTACTGAAAATAGTTGATCGTGGCAAAAGTGAATATGTAATAGTAATTCCGCATTCTTATTCCGATGCAGAATTAAAGGGAGCTTATGCTTTGCAATCTTTTCTCGAAAAAAGTGCAAAGGTGAGATTACCCGTTGTACACGATACGACGGCTTGGGCTGAAAAGGAAATCTCAATAGGGAGTACAAATCGTTTACATCACATCACTGAGGGGAATGAAGATCTACAAGATGATGGTTTTCATGTATTTACCAGAGGGGAAAAGTTGTATATTAAAGGGGGAACGGGGTATGGTTCGCTTTATGGCGTGAATGAACTTCTGGAAAAATATTGGGATTATCGGCGGTATACTTCTACTGTGGAAATTGTTCCCGAAAGACAAAGTATTGTTTTACCTGTAGATATAGATGATAAACAAATACCGGTTTTGTCTTCCCGTAATATGCTTTATCGTTGTGCGGACGACGAATCTTTTTTGGATTGGTTGAGGCTGACTCAAACAACTATAAATAGTAATGACCGTGGGAAATGGGGATTTTGGGTACATTCATTTGGTACTCTGCTTCCGGCCAAACGTTATTTTAAAGAACATCCTGAGTATTATACAATGAACGAGAATGGAGAACGGGTTCCTTCCCAATTATGTTTGAGTAATCCGGAGGTGCTGGATGTGTTGTGTAAAGAACTTGACAAGTGGATGGAGAAAAAGCCGGATGCTGTCTATTGGTCTGTGAGCCAAAACGACAGTTATAATTATTGCAAATGTCCGGAATGTAGTAAAATATACGAGGAAGAGGGAAGCCCTTCCGGTTTGATGATCCGATTTGTGAACCAAGTGGCAAAACGATACCCTCACAAAATCATATCAACGTTGGCTTATCAGTTTACCCGGAAACCACCGAAATGTGCTAAGCCGTTGAGTAATGTGAACATTATGTTTTGTAATATCGAGTGTAACCGAAGCAAACCGATAGCAGAAGACCCGGCAAGCAAAGCTTTCCGTGAAGATATGAGCGGATGGGCAAAATTGACGGACAATATATTATTGTGGGATTATATGGTGCAATTCAGTAATTTGTATACGCCTTTTCCGAATTTTCGGACATTGCAGCCTAATATGCAATATTTTGTGGATAATAATGTCTGTTCCGTGTTTGCGCAAGGGAATCCCCAGCCTGCAGGAGAGTTATGTCATCTTCGTGCTTATGTGGCAGCAAAGTTGCTTTGGAATCCTTATTGTGATGTGGAGGCTGTTATTGACGATTTTTTGACGGGCTATTATGGTGCTGCCGGTATCCATATCCGGAACTATATAGATCTTTTGCATGACAATCTGGAATTGACGGGAGAAGGATTGAATATCTTCGGAACTGCGCTTGATGCGATTGATGGTTATCTTTCTCCAAGTCGCTTGGATAGTTATAAAGCTTGTTTTGATCGGGCTGAAGAGGCTGTAAAGAGTAATAAGGAGTTATTGGATAGGGTTAAAATAGCTCGTTTACCATTGGTTTTTGCGGAATTGGAACAAGCTGCTCTTACTCCGGTTGGCGATCGGGGGCTATTGGGCGCAGGCAATAATGACAGTTTACAAATCAGTCCTTCTTATTTGGGCAGTTTGGATTATTTTTATACTTATTGTAAACGAAACGGGACTAATCGTATTTGCGAGTGGAGAACGACGATCGATGAATATAGAGATGAAATGCTGGATATGCCAGAACAATACAGAAAGATGATGGGTAAAGAAAACAAAGCCTTAGGGAAAAACGTTTCGGTTAATCGTCCTTTGAGTATTTATAAAGCTGATGGAGTCATGTCGGTTACGGATGGTATTTTAGGGGCACGTAATTTTAATCGGAATTGGCTTGGCTTTAAGCATGAAAATTTTGAAATAGTGATTGACTTAGGCAGGCAGGAGATGTTTTCACGGGTGAATACTCGCTTTTTGCAATCGATATATGATCGTATGTTCATTCCGAATGGAATCGATGTTTTGGTGTCGAATGATAATAAGCGGTTTGTGCCTGTTAAAAAGATAGCCAATGAGATGGATCGTTCCAAGATATATAAAACTAAAGTTCTTGAAGCGACGTTTGCACCTCAAAATTCTCGTTATGTTAAGATAAGGGTCGATGTGGTTCCCGTTTGTCCTTCGTGGCATCAGGATGCAAAGACCGATGCTTGGACTTTGGTCGATGAAGTGGCTGTATATTGAATATCCATGAATGTTGTATATAATTAAATAAAAAATCAATGAAGTTGTTATTGTATGGTATTATTACCGCTATTTTTTTCTTTTCAGGAAAATCGGATGCCGCATCCAATAAAAAACCGTTTGTCATTCCGGAATTACAAGAATGGAAAGGGAAAGATGGCTTGTTTGTCCCAACGACCGGTTCTCGTATTGTGTGTATGGGGAAAGACGTAGAAACGAAGAGAGTAGCTCGGCAATTCGCTTTGGATTATGAAACAATGTTTGGGCATCGTCTGCCGATCGTTGAAGGAAATCCGGTTTCTGGAGATTTTGTCTTTTCGTTAGTTTCAGACAAGCATCTTGGGGAAGAAGGATATATTTTAAATATTACAGATCGTGTGACTCTTTCTGCATATTGCGTAAAAGGTCTGTATTGGGCTACTCGATCCGTATTACAAATGGCGGAACAGCATACGGAACAGCATTTACCCAAAGGGTGGGCACGGGATTATCCGGACTATCCGGTCCGTGGTTTCATGCTTGATTGCGGACGTAAATTTATTCCTATGTCATTTTTGCGTGACTATGTAAAGATAATGGCTTATTATAAAATGAATACATTCCAGATTCATTTGAATGATAATGCTTTCAAACAGTATTATGAGCACGATTGGAATAAGACATATTCTGCATTTCGATTGGAATGTGCCACTTTTCCAGGCTTGACTGCCCGTGACGGATTTTATACGAAAAAGGAGTTTGTTGATTTACAAAGGTTTGCCGATAGCTTGGGAGTGGAAATCATACCGGAGATAGATGTCCCTGCACATTCTTTGGCATTTACGCAGTATAAGCCGGAAATAGGCAGCAAGGAATATGGAATGGATCATTTGGATTTGTTTAAGCCGGAAACATACGAGTTTGTGGACGCTTTGTTTCGGGAATATCTGGAAGGTGACAATCCTGTTTTCTGCGGTAAGCGAGTACATATCGGAACGGACGAATATTCGAATAAAAAACGGGACGTGGTAGAAAAATTCCGCGCTTTTACCGATCATTATATCCGATTTGTGGAAAGCTTTGGAAAGCAGGCTTGTATGTGGGGATCTTTGACGCATGCCAAAGGTGAAACACCCGTGAAAGCTGACAATGTCATTATAAATGCTTGGTATAACGGATTTGCGCAGCCCAAGGAGATGTTCAAATTGGGATATGAATTGATCAGTATTCCGGATACCCGTCTTTATATTGTTCCGGCAACGTTCTATTATCATGATTATCTGGATACTGAAAATTTGTATCGGGACTGGACTCCTGCAATTATTGGAGGAGATGTATTTCCGGAGAAACGGGAACAGATTTTAGGTGGTATGTTTGCTGTTTGGAACGATCATGCAGGTAATGGCATCAGTACGAAAGATATTCATTACAGGGCATTCCCCGCTTTACAGACTTTGGCCGTCAAGATGTGGACCGGAAAAAAACGAATGTTGCCTTATAAGGATTTTGATACATTGCGCATCTCGGTGAGTGAGGCACCGGGTGTGAATGTGGCTGGCCGTATAAAGGGAGATTACAGAGAGGTTTATAAACAAGATCAGTTGCTTCCGGGGATGAAAACCGGCATGAAGGAGATCGGGTATAGGTATACTGTTTCTTTTGATTTCCAGTCAATAGAGGAAGAAAAAGGTACGCTTTTATTTCGCTCACCCGATACGGAGTTTTATCTATCAGACCCAATTTCAGGGAAAATCGGTTTTTCTCGTGATGGTTATTTGAACACATTTAATTATCAATTTTATCCGGAAGAGAAAGTGCACGTAATGATTAGCGGAGATGAGAGGTCGACTCGTCTTTATGTAGATGGAGAATTAGAAGAAGAGTTGTCTATGCAAAGACGTTATTTCAATGCAGGTAAAGATTCTATGAATTATGTACGGACTTTGGTATTCCCGTTAGAAAAGGCTGGTTTATTTAAAAGTAAGGTGACAAATTTTAAAGTGTTTAATTATTGTAAATTGGATGAAGATCATGAAAAATAACATCTATATTCAATTGCTATTATCCGTATTGATAGCTTTGGGTTCTGTTTTAGGAGTTAGAGGACAGGAAACCCATACGGACGAATCTCTTGTTCCGTCTTATATCTTACCAGATCCATTGAAAGATGATTCGGGGAAAAACGTCGTATCGGTAAATGAATGGGAGAATAAACGACGCCCGGAAATTGTGTCGCTTTTTGAGAAAAACGTATATGGGAAATCACCGGAAAAACCGGAGAAGATGACTTTTACGATCGTACAAGAAGACTCCACGGCTTTCCAAGGAAGGGCAACTCGCAAGGAGGTGCTGATTGGCTTTCCTGATTTTCCGGATTTGTCTATGCTTTTGTTGATTTATTTACCAAATCAAGTAAATCATAGTGCACCTGTCTTTTTGGGGTTGAATTTTCAAGGGAATCAAGCTATTTCTCAGGATTCCTTGATTACAATCTCTCCCGGTGTGGATCGTGAAGTTGCTGAAAAAATAGCATCAGGTGAATTAAGTAGGGGAAAATTGGCTAATAGGTGGCCGATAGAATTGTTACTTGAAAATGGATATGGCATAGCTACGATTTATCGAGGAGATATAGATCCGGATTTTGATGATGGATTTAAAAACGGAGTTCATGTTATTACGGATGGTGCTCGAAAAGGGAAACGCTTGGGAGATGCTTGGGGAACAATTGCTGCTTGGGCATGGGGATTGAGTCGAGGAATGGATTATCTGGTTACAGACTCGAAAATCGACAAGGACAAAATCGCAGTTGTCGGACACTCTCGTTTAGGAAAGGCTGCTTTGTGGGCAGGAGCGACAGACCCGCGTTTTGCAATAGTCATATCCAACAACTCCGGATGTGGCGGTGCTGCTCTTTCCCGTAGAAGGTTTGGAGAAACGGTTTGGAAGATAAATGATAGCTTCCCACATTGGTTTTGCTCTAACTTTCATGCGTATGACCATAATGAAGATGCGTTACCGGTAGATCAGCACGAACTGATCAGTCTTATAGCACCGCGTCCCGTATATGTGGCCAGCGCAAAAGAAGATTTATGGGCTGATCCGAAAGGGGAATTTTTGTCAGCCATGCATGCCGAACCTGTGTATGCGTTATATGGGTTGAAAGGATTAACCGTATCAGAGATGCCGGAGGTGAACAGGCCTTTACATAAAGGGTATATAGGTTATCATATTCGTCCGGGAAGACATGGTATCACGCCTTATGATTGGTCTCAGTACATAAGATTCTGTGACATTTTTTTTAGAGGAAAATGATTTGGATTGTCGATTTAGAAACAAGGGGAAAGAAGCATGAAAAACGTACTTTTATTTTTAGCGGAAATATTGTTGTTGATTCTCCATTTTGATGGATTGGCTGTTGAAAATAGCCATTCCGTGTATATGGATTGTCCAAAGGATTCTCTATCTGTGTATTTCTCAAATCCACAATTCGAGGTCGATCCACAGGGAAAAAATGATGTCTCGGACGAATTGCAGAGAGCGATTAATTTGGTTCAGGAGACAAGTGGCCATGGGGTTTTATTCATACCGGAAGGCGTGTACCATATCAGTAAAACAATTCATATATGGAAAGGTATAAGATTAATAGGGTATGGAGAGAAACGTCCGGAGTTTGTATTGTCTTCGAAAGTTCCTTTTTCAGGACATAAGTATCTTTTTCATTTTTGTTCTGACCGGCCCAAGGGCAATGGTGCAATAAGGAATGCAGATGCGGATACTTATTATAGTGGTATGCAAAATATAGATATCCGAATTGAAGATTCAAAAACGGATATCGTCGCTGTTAAATTTAATGTGGCTCAACATTCGTTACTCTCCCACATGAATTTTCGTTTGAATGACAATGCCGTTGCAGTAGAGGACATGGGGACGGAAATAGAATCCTGCGGTTTTTATGGAGGAAGATATGCTTTACGCGCGAACTCTTCGGCAGGAGGATGGCAATCGCTTATCCTTGATTCGTATTTCGAAAAGCAGAAAAAAGCGGCTATACGAACAAGAGAGGTCGGGATAACAGCGATCAGATGTCATTTTAAACAGGTCCCGACGGTGGTTGAAGTCGTGGAGCATTGTTTTGAAAAACTTTGGATATCGGATTCAAGATTTGAAAGAATCACATCCCCGGCGTTGATTATCAGTAATGAAAAAAATCCTCAAACCAAAGTCAATATAGAGAATTTGGTTTGTAAGAATGTTCCTCGGCTGGTAGCTTTTCGTAATAGTGGAGAGATAAGAAGAATACCGCATAAGATATATCATGTGAAAAACTACACACATGGATTAATCTATGAATCTTTGAGTGATCAAGCGGCAATAAAAAGTATGGAGGGCATTGTTCCATTAAAAACGATGCCTCCGATCATCCCATCAGACATCCCGATTGTTCCTCCGGTTAAAACCTGGGTGAATATCAAAGAACTGGGAGCCATTGGAGATGGCATTGCAGATGATACGGAGGTCTTGGAACAAGCTATTTCTGTCTATCGTACGATTTATTTTCCTACGGGGCACTATCGTATAACTCGTCCTTTGTTCTTGAAAGATTCGACAAATTTAGTAGGATTGAATCCTTCTTCCACTCAAATTGTCATTACAGATAAAACACCCGCTTATCAAGGTGCTGGCTCACCTGTACCTATGATAGAAACAACATCGGGGGGGTGTAATATTCTAAGCGGAATAGGTATTGCCACCCTTGGTGAAAATCCGAGAGTCACAGCTGTCAAATGGAAAGCGGGCGCTTGTTCTATGGTGAATGATGTGCGTTTTTTTGAAGAAATCAGGACTTATTATAAAAAAGGGGCTTTGCCTTGTTTTCATAAAGAGCAGGCTTTGGATTCGGGGAACTGGCAAGCTGCTTACAGCAATCGGTTCGACAAACCTTTCCAAGGTTGGAATTCACAATATTGGAGTCTTTGGGTCACCGAAGGAGGAGGTGGAGTATTTAAGAATATATGGATCCCCCATACCTACGCGTGTGCAGGTATGTATGTGTCGAATACGTGTACGGAAGGAAGAACATATATGCTGTCGATTGAACATCATGTTCGCAATGAGGTTGTTATGGACAATGTATCGAATTGGAAATTTTATGCTTTGCAACTTGAAGAACAATATCCTCATGGTATTGAATGTCTTCCGCTGGAAATAAAAAATTCTAAAAACATTCTGTTTGCCAATACTTATGCCTATCGGGTAAGTCGGATGGTTACTCCATATCCTTATGCTGCGAGGACTGAAAACTGCACAGATATTCTGTTTAAAGGATTTCATAATTGGGCCGGTACGGAATATGCATTTGAAAATACGCTGCATGATTTGACGTCAAAAGTATCTGTTCGATCTCGTGAATTCGCCTTCTTAAATGTATCTTCCAAAATCGATACATCAATTGCTCCATATAAGGTTATTAAACTTGCAGGCGGGTTTGGACATATAGATGCGATCACATCTGATAGCAAAGGAAATGTATTTTTTATCGATACTCAAACCCGGATAATTTACAAGTGGGGAATAGATGACAAATTAGTGATAGTTTCTTCACTACCGCTGAATCCTATATCTTTGGCATGTGATAGTCAAGATCGTTTGATTGCCCTTACTCGTTCGGTGTATCCGCTATCGGTTTTCAGTCGTGGAAATATTGGTTGTGTTATTTTCGAACCGGCAGATCCGGTAGGGACAATGCAGTGTTTATCCAAGTCTCCTTTTAGTGGTTATGAGGATGGGAAAAAGATATTTTATCAATCCAGTCGTTATAGGATGGGAGATGGTTCGGAGAGCATACTGTCTCGTAACGTGGTTGATGCTTATGTCTCACCGGATGGAAAAACGATTATTCCCATCTCTGAAGACTTGTCGCAAACCAATACATTAAAAGAATATATAGCAGGCCGGCCTTTTGTTATAACGAATGACTTAAATCGTAGGACATATATTTGCCAAACTGGTGAGAATGAAGAATTGGTATCCCCAATTCTTTTGGCAGAAGTGGGGGGCTATGATGCGATATCTGGACCGGATGGAAATATTTATATTGCGGGGGATCATATTTATGTATATGATTATTCCGGACAGCAAGTTGAGGTAATTAAAATGCCGGAAAGACCATATTCTATCACTTTTGCCGGACAAGATTATAATAAAATGTATATTTGTGCAGGCTCATCACTTTATTTGTATAAGCGGAATGGGTTAAAATAAAAAATGTATAGTTCTTTTAGCATGATTAGTATGAAATGTATAGTTTTATTGTTGTGGATTCTCTTTATGAGTTTTCCGGTTCAAGGACAGGAGAGTGTTGCAGGTAGGAAGTATACGCTTTTGTTAACGGGAGCTTCGTTTGCATCTCCGGAGAATGGTTGGTTTGAGTTGGGGTGTGAGAAATTAGATGCGGTTTGTCTGAATCGGGCAGTTGGAGGGGAAGCGATTGCCAATACAGCGAATCGGATGGCCGAGGGGACGTTGTATTCTTTGGAGGAATTCGAAGATATTGATGTGCTTGTTATTATGCAAGTTCATGACAAAGATGTTTTTGATGAATCGAGCCTTAAAGAGGAATATACGGATTATGCGCTTCCGTTCGACCGTTCCAATTATGCGGCTGCATACGATTATGTCATAAAACGTTATATAACAGAATGCTATAATTTGCAATTCAACGAGCATTCTAAATATTTCGGGAATAAAATGGGGAAACCGGTGAATATCGTTTTATGTACACATTGGCATGACGGACGTGCATTATTGAATAGTTCTATTCGTAAATTGGCTGTTAAGTGGGGATTCCCGTTGGTGGAATTTGACAAACAAATCGGCTTCTCGAAAGATGTTTTACATCCAGTGACCAAAAAGCAACATAGTTTAATTTATGCACAAGATTCGCAGGTAACGAATGGGGTGACATACGGGTGGCATCCACAACGTGGAAAAGATAAATATATTCAACAGCGGATGGCTTCTGTTTTTATTGATGTGATGGAGAAGGTATTGCCTCTACGGTAACAAACGGAGTGAAAAATGGAAAGATATTTATAATTTCCGTACTTTTGTATTCCATATTTAATGCAAAAGTATGAATTATACAATAAAGTCTCCTGTTTCATTGAAAGCTTCCGTCAAGCTTCCCGCCTCTAAAAGTATCTGTAACCGTGCGTTGATACTTAATGCGTTGAGTTATAGTCCGTATGAGATTCAGAATCTGTCGGATTGCGATGATACGGAGGTAATGGTGAAGGCGCTCGATTCGAATGATCGTGACTTTGATATAAAAGCCGCGGGGACTGCAATGCGGTTCCTGACGGCTTTTTTGTCTAAGGTGGTGGGCGAGTGGACGATTACGGGGACGGAGCGGATGAAGAACCGGCCGATCAAGATATTGGTAGATGCGCTTAACGCACTCGGGGCGCGGGTAGAATATATGGAGAAAGAAGGCTATCCTCCGCTCCGTATTTTCGGAAGTGCGTTGCACGGAGGTGAGATTTCGCTTGCCGGCGGAGTCAGTTCACAGTATATTTCGGCGTTGCTGATGATCGCTCCTTTGATGGAAAACGGTTTGACGTTACATCTGGAGGGGAATATTATTTCGAAGCCTTATATTAACCTGACTTTGCAACTGATGGCGCAATACGGGGTGAAGGCGGAATGGGACGGGCAGACGATCAAAGTACGCCCGCAGGAATATAACCCGGTTCCTTTCACGGTCGAATCCGATTGGAGCGCCGCTTCCTATTGGTATTCCATGATGGCATTATCGCGGAATGCGGAGATCGAATTGTTAGGATTGTTTAAGAATAGCCTGCAGGGGGATGCTGCCGGGGCGAAGCTGTTTGCGCAACTCGGTGTCGGTACCACTTTTACTGATCGCGGCGTAGTCCTGAAACACAACGGCAACAGTGTGAAGAAGCTGAACTATAACTTCGTGAACGAGCCGGACCTGGCTCAAACCTTTGTTGTCACCTGTGTGTTATTGAATACGCCTTTCCGTTTTACAGGTTTGCAAAGTCTGAAGATAAAGGAGACAGACCGCATCGAGGCGCTGAAAACAGAGCTTCGCAAGTTGGGCTATCTGCTGACGGACAGCAACAACAGTATCCTGGAATGGAACGGCGAACGCTGTGAGCCGGAAGCTCATCCGGTCATTGCGACTTACGAGGATCATCGCATGGCAATGGCATTCGCGCCTGCTGCCCTGGTGTGTCCGGAAGGGATCGAGATTGCCGATCCGGAGGTGGTGAGCAAGAGTTATCCTCATTTCTGGGAAGATATGGAAGCTGCGGGCTTTTTAATAATGGACAATTGTTAAAATTATGTGGTATATTGTCATAGGTATTATCGTATTGGGTGTCATTGCCGCCATCGCCGGCTATTTCCGGAACCGGAAGTTGCAGAAGATGTTGGAACGCGGCGAGATTTCGGAAATTCCCGAAGCGCAGGAGCTTGTCACGGACGAGTGTTGCGGGCAGCATGAAACCTGCGAACGCGACAGTCTGCTGGCTGCCGTCAGCAAGAAAATCGAATATTACGATGATGAAGAACTGGACCGTTTCCAGGGTGTCGACTCCGATGCGTATGACGAAGATGCCGTGAACGAGTTTCGCGACGTGCTTTATACCTTGCAAGATGTGGAGGTGGCCGGTTGGCTGCGCAGCCTGCAACTTCGTGCGATCAGTTTGCCGGATGCCCTGAAAGACGAAGCGTTCCTGATTGTCGGCGAACGGCGTGTGCATTAAGTTCCATGCCTGTGGAATTTTAGTTCCATGCCCATGGAATAAAAAAAGGATGTAATAAGAAAAAGAATGGATTTACTGCAATATAGCTTTTTTCAACATGCCCTCTTGGGCAGCCTGCTTACTGCGATCGCCTGCGGCATTGTGGGAACGTATATTGTGTCCCGCCGTTTGGTCTTTATCAGCGGTGGTATTACGCATGCCTCTTTCGGGGGATTGGGATTAGGTTTCTATTTAGGGACGAATCCGATCTTGATGGCGATGCTGTTTTCGGTGCTTTCCGCGTTCGGTGTGGAGTGGGTCAGCAAGACGCAGAATGTGAGGGAAGATTCCGCCATTGCCGGCGTCTGGTCGTTGGGCATGGCGTTGGGAGTGATCTTTATCTTCCTGACTCCCGGCTATGCGCCGAATCTGTCTGCTTACCTCTTTGGGAATATATTGACGATTTCGACGGGCGATATCGTTTGGATTGCAGGTCTGGCGCTGTTGCTGGTCGTTCTTTTCAGCCTTTTCCTGCGTGAGATCGTTTATGTGGCGTTCGACAGGGATTTTGCCGTTACGCAAGGGCTGCCTGTCAAGTGGATCGAGTATGTGATGATGTTCTTCATTGCCGTGACGATTGTCCTTTCGATCCGACTGGTCGGTATCATGTTGTTGATGAGCCTGCTGACGTTGCCGCAGATCACGGTAAACCTCTTTACGTCAGACTTCAAAAAGATCATGTTCGGCAGTATTGCCATCGGCTTTTTAGGCTGTGTGGCAGGGTTGGTCTTGTCCTATTTCCTGAATGTTCCTTCCGGTGCGTTTATCATTCTCGTCCTCGTCCTTTTCTTTTTGATAGTGAAAGCAATAAAAGCGGTTTTAAAGCGTTAGAAGAAACGAATACAATGAAGAAAGGTTTCTACTATATATTGGCATTAATAGTTGTCTCTTTGTTTTGGTCTTGCAGTACGAAAAAGAATACCAAGGCGAACCGCTTTTACCATGCCTTTAACTCCCGCTACAATATCTATTTCAATGGTAAGACCTCTTTCGACGAAGCCTTGCTTTCCATGCAGAATGGTTACAAAGAGAGCTATTCCGACATGATCCTGATGTATCCGATCAGTGCACAGCCCAAAGACAAGCAAACCGCCGGAGGTCCTTTCGACCGCGCAATCGAGAAAAGCAATAAAGCCATCAAGCTCCACTCCATCAAGACAAAGCCGCCCAAGAAACCGGGATGGCGTAACGACCCCAAACAACGCGCCTGGCAGGAACAGGAGGAATATAACCCTTTCCTGAAAAAGTGCTGGCTGATGATGGGGCAGGCCCAGTTCTACAATGCCGACTTTCTGCAAGCATCCGCAACGTTCTCTTATATCGCCCGCCATTATGCGCATGACGAGGAAGTCGTGGCCGAAGCCCGTCTCTGGCAGGCACGCTGCTATTCGGAGATGGATTGGTTCTACGAGGCCGAAGATATCTTAGGCAAACTCAATACGAACGGTATTCCCCGGAAGAATCTGAACCAATATGCGACGGTCTATGCCGACTACTTAGTGAAGAACAAACAATACGAAGAAGCTGTCCCTTACTTCAAGACGGCTATCAAGGCGGAGAAGAACCGCCGCCAACGGACTCGCATGAAGTACCTGTTAGGACAGATATATGCCGACCAGGAGCAAAACGGACTCGCTTACCAGATGTTCGGGCAGGTGATAAAAGCCAATCCTCCGTATGAACTCGAATTTGCCGCCCGCATCCGCCAGACCGAAGTGTTTACCGGAGGCAACTTCCAGAAAGTAGTCAAGATGTTGCAGCGGATGGCAAAGAGCGACAAGAATAAAGACCTGCTCGACCAGGTTTATTATGCTTTGGGAAATGTCTATCTGAGCCGGGAAGATACGGTCAACGCTATCAAAAACTACGAGTTAGGTGTGGAGAAAAGTACCCAGAACAGCTTGGACAAAGCGATCTGCCAGATCAAACTGGGAGACCTCTATTTCCAGAAACGCGACTATGTCAAGGCGCAGCCGAACTTCAGCGGCGCTCTGTCCGGCATCCAGAAAGAATATAAGGACTATGAACGTGTGTCCAAACTCTCCGCTATCCTGGACGAACTGGTCGTCCATGTGGAAGCCGTCCATTTGCAGGACAGTTTGCAGACGCTTGCCAAGATGCCCGAAGCGGAACGCCTTGCCGTGATCGACAAGATCATCGAACAGGTAAAGAAAGAGGAAGAAGAGGCGAAAGCTCTTGCCGAGAAGGAAGCTTACCTCGCTGAACAAGAGGCAAAAGGAACAGGTATCGACCGTCCGGGAACGGAAACAGGTGGCATCACCTTGCCGACCGCATCCGGAGGTTCCGGCTTTTATTTCTACAACCCGCAGGCTGTCGCGCAGGGAAAAACCGCTTTCCAGCGTAAATGGGGACGGCGAACGCTGGAAGATAACTGGCGCCGGCGTAAAAAGGAAATGTCCACCTTCAATGAAGAGATGGCAAACGGCGAAGAAGCGGCAATAGACTCTGTCGCTTTAGGTCCTGACGGCTTGCCGATAGCTGCCGATTCGTTGGAAGCCGGCTTGGAACCGGTTGCCGCCGATGATCCGAAGACGCGCGAATACTATATCCAGCAACTTCCGATGACACCTGAAGATATAGAAGCCTCCAATATCATTATAGAAGACGGTCTCTATAATATGGCAATGATCTATAAGGATAAGCTCGAAGATATCCCGTTGGCTACCGAAGCCTTTGAGGAACTGGAACGCCGTTTCCCGAAACACAACCATCTTTTGGAGAGCTATTATCAGGTCTATCTGATGGCACTCCGTTCGGGTAATACGACTTTGGCTACCGAGTATAAGAACAAGTTGATCAATACGTTCCCCGAATCGGATTATGCGATTGCGATTGCCGATCCCAATTACGAATACAATATCCGCATGATGGATGTGATGCAGGATTCTATTTACCAGGCTACTTATAGCAGCTACTTGGCTGAAGATACTGTGACTGTGCGCCATAACTTTCGCGAAGTCAGCGCCAAGTATCCGTTGGCGGATCTGCTACCCAAGTTCATGTTCCTCGATGCTTTGACCTATGTGCAGGCGGGAGATGCCGAAGGGTTTAAGAATGCCCTGAAAGCATTGGTAGAGAAATATCCGTCCGCCGATGTGACGGAATTGGCTGGTGAGATGCTGAAAGGTGTCCTTCGCGGGCGTATGATGGTTCAAGGTGGTGTCAGGGGAATGACCTGGAACCTGCGTTTTGGTGTCGGTGACGATGGCACGCTTTCGGCTGCCGACTCGGCTCGTACTTTTACGGCTGAACCGAACACCTCTTACCGGATGCTGTTGATGTATCCGACCGGAACGCTCGACCGTAACCAGTTGCTCTTTGCCGTTGCCGCTTATAACTTCGCCAACTTTATGGTGAAAGAGTTCGACTTGAGTTTCGAGGAGGCAGGTCCGATGACAATGTTGACCATTCATGGTTTCTTCAACCTCGATGAGATTCTCCATTACTATAAGATGATCTACGGAAAAGACGGGTATGCGACGGCTTTGGATAAGAATGTTGCCATCCTCCCGATTTCCGATGATAATTACGAAACGCTGATGCGTGGTAAGACGCTTGAGGAATACGTCGACTTCTTCCAGGAAAACTTCGGCGAGGCTGCACCTGAATTGGCCGCCCGTTGGAAAGCACGCATGACTGCCGAGCAAATCAAGGAAGAAGATGCAAAAGCCGAGGCTGAAAAAGCTGAAGCAGAAGCCGGAGAGGTTGAAGAGGCAGAGGAAAACATCCCGGAAGAAACGCCTGCCGTACAGCCTAAGGAAGAACAGCCGGTTAAGAAAACCGTCCGTCCGAAGGAACAGCAACAACAGCAAGCTGTCGAGCCGCCGGTAGAACAACAAGTCGTAAAAGACACGGTTCCGGTTGAGCTGCCACCGATCGATACAACGGTTGTTCGCAAAGAAGAGGTGATTGCTAAGGACACAGTGCTTCCGGTACAGGCCGATACCGTTCCTGCCGTTGTCGCTCCTGTTGAGCAACCGAAGGAACTCACCCTGAAAGAGATCGAAGAACTCCGCAAGCGTGAAGCCGCCGAAGAAGCCGCCCGCAAGGAAGAAGCCCGTAAAGCCTTTGAAGCCCAACAAAAGGCCGAAAAAGAGTTGCAGGAAAAGAAAGCGAAAGAGAATGAAGAGCTTCTGAAGAAGCAGAAAGCCGAAGAAGAAGCCTTGTTGAAAGCGAAAGCCGACCGGGAAAAACAACTCGAACGTGATCGTAAAGCCAAGTTGAAACAAACTGAAGCCGAACGTAAAGCGAAGCTGAAAGCCCGCGAAGAACTCCGCAAGCAGAAGGAACGCGAATACAAAGAGCGCCTTAAGCAGAAGGAAAAAGAACGCAAGCAGAAAGAACGCGAATATCAGGAAAAGCTGAAAGCCAAAGAAAAAGCCCGCCGCGAAGCCCAAAAGGCGAAAGAGGCGGCGGCAAAGGCGAAAAGAAGATAATATATAATGAAAAAGGGGGTGAAGTTCAGATGAACTTCACCCCCTTTTTGAAGAAAGGACTCTTAGAATCCGAAATACTGTTTTGCATTATTGTAGCTGATGTCTTCAACCATCTTGCCGATGAAAGGCAGTTCGGATGCGGGCAATTCGCCATTTTCTACTTCGCGGCCGAGGATGTTACACAAGATACGGCGGAAGTATTCGTGACGCGGATAAGACAGGAAGCTGCGTGAGTCTGTCAGCATACCGACGAAGCGGCTTAGTAATCCTAAGTCTGACAGAGCGTTCAGTTGCTTTTCCATACCGTGGATCTGATCCAGGAACCACCAGCCGGAACCGTATTGCATCTTTCCGGGCACCGTACCATCGTTGAAGCTGTAGATCGTGGTGACCATCAGTTCATTGTCACGCGGGTTCAGGTTGTAGAAGATCGACTTTGCCAGTACGCCTTCTTCGTCCAGGCGGCTCAGGAAACGGGATAGCGGAGTGGCGACTTCGGCATCGGCGATAGCGTCGTAACCGGTGTCCGGACCTAACTTCTTGAACATACGGGCGTTGTTATTACGCGTAGCTCCGATGTGGAACTGCTGTACCCAATTACTGCGGGCATCCATCACAGCCAACTCGTAGAGCATGGCGGAACGGAATTTGTCGATCTCTTCGGCTGTCAGCTCTTTCTTCATGCGAGCTTTCAGGAAGATGGCTTCGATTTCGGCATCTGTGTAGGGCTCGGCATAGAAAGTGGTCAGACCGTGATCGGACAGGTTGCAACCCTGCGATTCGAAGAAATCGTGACGTTTCTGCAGGGCGCCGATCAGATCCTTGAAGTTCAGAATCGACATATTGGCGGCGGCTTCCAGCTTCGTCAGATATTCATTGTATGTTGCGACATTCTCGATCGCCATTGCCTTATCCGGTCTCCAGGCAGGAAGAACTTTTGTTTTCAGGCTACTTTTGCGGATAGCTGCATGATATTGCAAATCATCGATCGGATCGTCCGTCGTACAAACGACTTCCACATTCATCCGTTCCATGATCGCCTGGGCGCGGAATTCGGGTGTTTGCAGCTTGGCTGTACATTCGTCATAGATCTCGCGGGCGGTGGACGGGTTCAACACCTTGTCTACACCGAAGATACGGCTCAACTCGAGGTGAGTCCAATGATAGAGCGGATTACGCATGGCATGTTGCATGGTGTCCGCCCATTTTTCAAACTTCTCGTAAGCTGGTTTGTCTCCCGTGATATATTCTTCAGGTACGCCGTTGGCACGCATGGCGCGCCATTTGTAGTGGTCTCCACCAAGCCATATCTCCGTCAGGTCGGCAAACTGGTAGTTGTCGGCTATCTGCTGTGGGATCAGGTGGCAGTGATAATCGATGATCGGCATTTTCGCTGCGTGTTCGTGATACAGTTTCTGGGCGGTATCCGACTGGAGCAGGAAATTGGAATCGAGAAATGTCTTCATACTATTAGTGGTTTATGTTGTTAACGATATTTTTTGATAGTAGCCAGCGCGTCGCGGCAGAGAGTGGAGATTGCTTCCCAGTTTCCGGCTGAGATCATCTCTTTCGGGAACAGTTTGGAACCCATACCGACACAGGTCACACCTGCTTTGAACCAAGCCGACAGGTTTTCTTCCGTCGGTTCGACTGCGCCTGTCGCCATAATCATGGACCAGGGCATCGGAGCTTTGATGTTCTTCACGAATGACGGACCGCCCACGTTTCCGGCCGGGAAGATCTTGCACAGGTCGCAACCTACTTCCTGGGCGAAACCGATTTCCGATACGGAACCGCAACCTGGTGTATAAGGAACTAAGCGACGGTTACAAACCTTCGCAATTTCCGGGTTGAACAACGGGCCGACAATGAAGTTTGCACCCAATTGCAGGTACAGGGAAGCTGTTCCGGCGTCCACGATAGAACCGACACCCAAAATCATTTCCGGACATTCTTTAGCTGTGAACTTGATCAGTTCGGCAAATACTTCGTGAGCGAAGTCACCACGGTTTGTAAATTCGAAAGCGCGTACGCCACCTTCGTAACATGCCTTTACGACTTGTTTTGCCGTTTCTACATCTTTATTGTAGTAAACAGGTACCATTCCAGTGCTGACGATCGCGTCGAGTACCTGCATTTTATTGAATCTTGCCATAATGAATAATTTATTAATGTGTTAATATGCCAATGTGCCAATTAGCTTATGTCCCGAATCTGTCTCTTCCATTGGCATATTGGCACATTGTCTAATTGTCGCATTATTCTTCTTATCTCGATACTCGTCCTGAAGCGTCGCCACCCATCAGTTTTTCAACTTCATCAACAGTCACCTGGTTAAAGTCACCATAGATCGTGTGTTTCAGGCAGGAAGCTGCAACAGCGAAATCGAGTGCTTTCTGGTCGTCTGTTGTATAAGTCAAAAGACCATAGATCAAGCCGCCCATGAAAGAGTCGCCACCGCCGACGCGGTCAACGATATGCGTGATGTCATAACGACGGGACTGATACAGTTTGCCGTCGGCATAGAGAACACCACCCCAGGTATTGTGGTTGGCATTGATAGCGCCGCGGAGTGTGATGATCACTTTCTTGGCACGCGGGAACTTAGCCATCAACTGTGTGCATACCGATTCGAATTCGGCAGCGTTTACTTCACCGTTCGTGGCTGTCACATCGAAACCTTCCGGTTTGATGCCGAATACCTTTTCTGCATCTTCTTCGTTACCCAGGATCACGTCGCAACCGGCAACCAATGCAGGCATCACTTCAGAAGCCGTCTTTCCATATTTCCACAGGTTCTTGCGGTAGTTGATGTCGCAGGATACGGGTACACCCATTCGGTTTGCTGTCTGGATTGCTTCCAGGCAAGCGTCTGCGGCGCCTTGCGAAATAGCGGGAGTAATACCTGTCCAGTGGAACCAGGATGCATCTTTGAATACTTCTTCCCAATTGACCATTCCCGGTTTGATTTCAGAGATAGCCGAATGGGCGCGATCGTAAACCACCTTGCTGGCACGGGCTACGGCACCTGTTTCCAGGAAATAGATACCTAAGCGGTCTCCACCGTAAACAATGTGGGAAGTTCCGACACCATATTTACGCAGATCCATCACACAGGCACGTGCAATGTCGTTTTTCGGCAAACGGGTTACAAACTCTGTTGCAATACCATAGTTAGCCAGTGATACAGCTACGTTTGCTTCACCGCCACCGAAGGTAGCATTCAATTTATCACTCTGACAAAAACGGAGATAGTCTGGAGTGGCCAGTCTAAGCATGATTTCTCCAAAGGTTATTACTTTCTTATCCATATCAATGGTTTATAATGTGTTCAGACTACAAAAGTAGGAGTTTATTTTTAAACAAACATGGTGTGTGCGCGAAAACATGATTAATAACTGAAATTATTCCAGAAAACAGACGTATCATTTTGTCCTCTTCTGCTTTTCCGGTCATCAGCATGGCCTGGCTCGGCATACTGACGACCCCGATAGGACGCCCCCGCAAACACCGCCAGCGCCAATACGCCTCCGTTTTGTCCCATATACTCATCCGCTGTCGCCTGCCATGAAGAGTAGTAGCTTTTCTGAAAACAGAAGAAAGATATCAAAAGAACTCTCAAAAGACAGCTGAATAAATTTTAAACAGCATCTTATAGCTCTGCTTTAACAATACTATATTCCGGGTTTAACACGATAGAATAAAAACTATTGTCATTCCCTTGAGATGCCAAATTGATTCTTGGCATATTGAGATTGGCGATTTTAATTAAATTGAGGTTGTAATCATAAACTCCTACTGTGTGTCGTTTAGGGGAAGTCTGGCTGCGGTCAGTTCCTTTATAATCCGGGTCATTTAAAATAGACACAATGTAATCTTTGGTCAGACAAAATCCGACAAGACAATCTTTTCCCGGATTAGGAATGTTCATATTGTTGTCTGAAATATGATACTCGGCGTCCCCTATTTCTTGTTCATTTAAAAGGGTAATGTTGTTATCCTTAATTTGATAAACAGCTGTATATGGAAGCGTGTTTAAAGCAAGCACAAGTTTTTTGTTATAAGGGTTGTACATGATATTGCCCGAAAAACATTCTTGTCTATTAGATATATCTTGTGGATATGGCAACTTCCCGGCAGAAGCGATTTCTTTTCCATCTTTAGAATAGAGTGTGATAATACCCTCTTTTTTAGTTGGATTGTAAATAATGAAATTCCCTTCAAAATCTGTTTGTAAAGAGGCTACGTTTTCATTGATAAAACAAGTCGTAATAGGATTTAAAAGCATGCCTTCTTTTGTGTTTTGAGAAATTGCAGAATTATATCTTCCCCATTGATTCCATACCAAGATGCCCTCATCTTTATAGGGAGTGATATAGGGAGTTGTAAATTCTTCCGGTCCGTTTCCAATTTTCCCGATACTTGTATTAAAAGAGCCATCCGGATTATAGATTTTAATAAATCCATCGGTTTCTTTTATATCGGATATATAGAAAAAATCATTTGTCTTGATTAGTTTGCAATTCTTTGAAATATATAGTTCATTGGTGATAACTTTTGGAATCATGTTGATTCGTTCTACTTTTTGAGGATGCTGATTGCAGCCAATAAGTAAAAAAAGAAAGGCGGCAATGTGAATTTGTTTATAATATTTCATGATTGTTATTATTATTGATTGGTAAATAGTTAATCGAATAAAAGCGTTAATTTGTAACTATTCGACAAATGCGTATCTGATTGGAATGTTGCTTGGTGGTATTCCTTGCCGTTTGATCGGATAGGAGTAGAAGTGGCAACGACTTTGCCGTTTTGTTTGATTGTAAAAGGTTGTCCGGCACGCAGCGTACAGCTTTTCCCTGCCAGGGAATGGATATTTGCATCCGTCAGCTTGCCCTCTTTCCAGTTCATTGCGACTTCAAAGTTTCCTCTTGCTTTCAAGCCGGAAACCGCACCTTCCGCCCATACGTCGGGCAGGGCAGGCAGCAGGTGGATGTAGCCGGCATGGCTTTGCAACAGTATTTCCGTGACGCCGGCCGTATAGCCGAAGTTCCCATCGATCTGGAAAGGCGGATGTGCACAAAGCATATTTCGGAACAGACCGCCACCTTTGTGTTCGCTGTTGCCGAATCCGACCGGGTTGAACAGGTTGGCGATGATTTTATAGGCGTGGTTACCGTCCAACAAACGCGCCCAGCAGTTGATCTTCCATCCCATCGACCAGCCGGAAGCAAGGTCGCCGCGCAATTCGAGGGTTTTGCGGACGGCATTGAAAAGTTCCGGCGTCTTATCCGGTGTGATCTGGTCACTCGGGTGGAAGCCGTATAAGTGAGAGAAATGGCGGTGTTGGGGTTCACGTTCTTTGAAATCGTACATCCACTCCTGTAGTTGTCCCCGTTTCCCGACCTGGTAGGGGAGCAGGCGTTCCAGTTTGTCTTTCAGTTCGGCGCGGAGCGGTTCGTCGAGGTCGAACATCTCGGCAGTAGCGAGTGTGCGGGTGAAAGTTTCCCGTATGATCGCCATATCCATTGTCGGTCCCATGCTCATGGCCGCCTGCTGCCCGTCTTCCGTGATAAAGGTATTTTCGGGAGAGACGCCTACCGGGGTAACCAAATGTCCGTTGCCGTCGTCAATCAGCCAATCGGCGAAGAACTCGGCTGCTCCTTTCATCAGCGGGTATGCCTCGTTTTTCAGGAAGTCCGTATCTTGTGTAAACTGGTAGTGTTCCCAGAGATGGCTGCAAAGCCAACCTTGTACCATTGGCCAGAAAGAGGCTGTCGGCACATTGTCGTTCGGCAGGGATTCCCGCCAGATGGAAGTGTTGTGATGTGCTACCCAGCCACGGCGGCCATACATGTTTTGTGCGGTTTCTGCTCCTGAGACGGCTAACTCGCGGATCATCCGGAACAGCGGTTCCTGGCACTCTGACAAGTTGGTCAGTTCGGCCGGCCAGTAGTTCATTTCCGTATTGATGTTGATTGTATAACCGCAGTTCCAGGCGGGGATCGTGTCTTTATTCCACATTCCTTGCAGGTTCAAAGGTTGCCCTCCGGGACGTGAACCGCTGATCATCAGGTAGCGTCCGAACTGGAAGAGAAGTGCGGCCAGATCCGGATCGGCAGTTTGTGCAAACTGCTCGAGGCGTGTGTCGGTCGGCATTGCCTTTTGTCCGGGAGAAGATACCAGTTCTAAATTGACACGGTCGAAGAGAGAACGGTAGTCTTCCGTATGGCGTTGTTTCAATGTCGGGTAATCATAGGCAAGCGCTTTGTCGAGGATATCGGCTGCTTTGGCAGCTGGATCGATACCTTCCCGGCTCGGACTTTTGTCGAAACCGTTGAAGCTGGTTGCCATGCTAAGCAGGAAATAGACTTCTCCTGTATTATAGACGTGTATGCCGGAATCCGTGATTTCGCATTTTCCGTCCTTCGGAAGGACCGGTTTCAATTGGGCTTCGAAGAACATCCCTTTTCCGTCGATTTCATCTCCGTAGAGTATGCGTTTGTTGAATTTGCGGTTTCCCTTTGCATCGTAGAGTTCGGGATGTTTATATTGGTCGCCCCATTGCTCGAGTTGTTCGAATGTGCGTCGTTCCACATAGCCGGGAGCCTGTCCGTGCAGGATCAAGCGGTCGCTTTCTCCTTTCTGTACGGCTGTCGGATGGGGAGAGGTGAAGTCGAGTGAAATATCGATGCCTTTTGAGGTCTCGCTTTTCAGATGAATGACGATGACATCGTCCGGATGGGAGGCGAAGACTTCCCGTTCATAGCGTATGCCGTTTTGTTCGTATGCTGTTGTTGCGATAGCATCTGAAATGTTGAGTGTCCGTTTGTACTGTCCGGCATCTCCGTGTTTATTGTTTTGGATGTGCAGATCTCCGAACGGCTGGTAATACTGGTGCAGGCGTCCCAGCCAGTTCTTGCAGACCAGGTCGGATGCTGCCGTATATTTCCCGGCTTTCATCAGTCCGGTAACCCGGTCGAACATCTCCGGCGTGATCTTCACATCTTTGAAGACGACCGACGGTTCCCCGCTGTACAAGGTGTTTTCATTCAATTGCAGTTGTTCTTTCTCAACTCCTCCGAAGACCATCGCTCCGGCCCGCCCGTTTCCTACCGGCAGGGCTTCATCCCAATTGTGTGCCGGCTCATGATACCAAAGGGTGAGAGGCTCTTTTTGTGGTGTTCCCGTACACGCAGCGAAACATAAAAAGAAAACGAAATAAGGAATAATGCGCATATTCATGGTGATTTTAGATTATACAAAAAAGTGTTTTGGTTGCAAACATACATAAATATCCCTGATTCTTAATGTCTGCAAGTACCTATTTTGGTAAAAAAACAAAGCCGGAATTTGCTTTCACAAACAAATGTCCGGCTTTTCATCGTCTATTTTACCATGATATGACGCTTTAAACAATGGGTTCCCAACCCGGTTCATAAGTACGGCTCCACAGGCGTTGTGCTTCAGGGTCGTTGATGATGTGTCCGTTTGTCGGATCGATCATCAGGCGGTGTCCTGTTCGCCAGGCGATGTTGCCTAATTGAACCAGCAGTGTGCTTTTATGCAGCTCTTCTATGTCTCCATTCGGACGACTGTTTGTCTTTATGGATTCAATAAAGTTAGCGATATGTCCCATATCCAGGTTTGCACTCGGGCTGGAAGGGTCGCGTCCATCGATCACATCTTTGGAAGCGACTTCTTTGATCAACTTGTTTTTCATATCGAAAATACGATATCCGTTCTCACCCGTTTCCAGCGCGCCGCCTTCTCCATAGAATATGACTCCACGGTCCCGTCCTTCCGTATTGCGGGAATTACAGCTGCGTCCTTCCCAGGAAACAAGGCAATTATCGCCAAAGCGAATATCGATTGTCTGTGTATCGGGTGTTTCCCAGTCATCCTTGAAGCGGAAACGGCCGCCTTCGGAACTGACACTTGTCGGGAAATCCAATCCCAATCCCCAGCGGATGACATCTATCTCATGTGTGCCGTTGTTCAATGCTTCGCCTGTACCCCAATGCCAGAACCAGTGCCAGTTGTAATGGATCAGGTTATCGCGGTAGGAGCGGCGGGGTGCAGGCCCCTGCCACAGATCGAAGTCGATCGTTGAAGGAGCAGGAACTTCCTTCCCGAAACCGATGGATGCACGGTTATTCGTGTACCAGCCTTTTGCAAAATGGATATGTCCGATAACGCCATTGTGCAACGCTTCGATGCCCTCTGTTAGTCCGGGCCAGGAACGGCGTTGTGCACCGACCTGTACGACACGGTTATATTTGCGGGCGGCGGCAATGCTTAGTTCCCCTTCGTGCGGGTTGTGGCTGCACGGTTTCTCGCAGTAGACATGTTTTCCGGCCTGGCAAGCCATGATAGTGGCAGGTGCATGCCAATGGTCCGGAGCTGTTACCAGGATCGCATCGATGTTTTTATCTTCCAATATTTTCCGGATATCTTTTTCCGTCTTCGGATTACCGCCCGCTTTTTTCACGGCCGCAACACCTTTTGCCAATGCCTTTTCTTCGACATCGCAGACATATCGCATCTCTACATCTTTATGATTCTGGAAGTTGCGTGCCATACCTGCGCCACGTCCGTTTGTTCCCATAACGGCCATGTTCACCCGTTCATTCGCCCCTACGATATTTGCATAACTTTTTGCACTTGATGCCTTGAAAGACATACCACCGATTGTCAGCCCCACACCCGTGGCGGCTACCTGTTTGATAAAACCTCTTCTTGTTGTATTTTTCATGTCTCAATTTGTTATAAGATTATTTTAATACTTTTATTTTCACATTGCGGAAAGAAACCTCGTCTCCATGGTCCTGTAAAAGGATATGTCCTTCCTTGACATCACCGAACATCGGCTTGGAATTTTTGTATTTGCTTAATTGCCATGCTTTTTTGTATTGTTCGCTGCTGCGGTCAAAAGAAAGGATCTTTTTCCCGTTCAAATAATGAGTGACTTTTGTCCCTTTTGCCACGATACGTGCCTGGTTCCATTCTCCTATCGGATTGACTTGCTTGGGTGAGGTCGGCAACATGTCGTATAGTCCGCCTTCCAACCGGTTCCCATCGCGTCCCAGTTTGGCATCCGGATGGTTTTCATCATCCAGAATCTGATATTCCAGCCCGAGCCATCCCCCTTTTTCGTATTTGGTAAAGAAGTATTTGATACCGCTGTTAGCTCCTTTGGTGATACGGAAATCCACTTTCAGGTCGAAGTCCGAATATTGATCCCGGGTGATGATGTCACCTCCCCTTTTGTCACCCTGTTTACGCACGTTCAGGATACCGTCTTCAACAACCCAGCCGAATGCAGGCGGTGTGTCTTTCCCGACGGAAGTCCATCCATCCAGATTCTTCCCGTTAAAGAGTAATACCCAGCCTTCCTTTTTTTCTTTAGCTGTAAGCTGGTTATCCTGAGAATAAATGTTCCCTGTCCATAAGAACAGGAACATTGTTAGAAATGTGATTATTTTAGTCATATCTATTTTAATTATTTTGTCCTTACTACAATAAATTTCAAAACGTTTTTGCCGACATTCCGGATACTATGTTTGGAGCCGGCAGGGCAATAGCAGGATGAAAGCGGTTCGATGGTCCGGCTTTCACCGTTAACCGAAACATTTGCTTTTCCATCCAGTATGAAATAAACCTCTTGTCCTGAATAGCCATCCGCTTCATGCAAGGCAGAACCGGAAAGAATATGAAGTCGGGCATTCAGTCCTCCGGCAGACATTTCTTTTGTCAGATACCACATGGTCTTGTCATTGCCGTTTTTAGTCAGAGCTGATTCTTTGAAAGGAATCAGGTAGTCCTTCATCGAGTAATTTTTTATTCCCGGCAAAAACGGTTCCGACAGCTTCCCACGAATTTCACGTTTGAACATGACATACTTAATGGCTTGATGATCGTCTGTTCTGCGGATGTTGTGAGAGGAATTTCCCGGCGCATAAAAAGCATCCCCCGGCTTGAGAACATGTTCTTCTTCATTCAGGCGGACAATGGATGTTCCCTCGACCATATAGAATAGCTCGTCTTCAAAATGGGAATGCGGCTCATGGGTTTTTATCCCTTTGTCTACATAGGACATTTTAACCGAAAGCGTATCCGCAATTCCGTCCGCAGGGATGAACCAGAAAGCCCAGCCTGTACTGTTCTTATTCACATGTTCCTCCGAAAAAGTGGTTATGCAATCTGAGATTGTACACTTTTGTTCTTCTTTCTGAGCAAAGCAGACACAAGAAAGGCTGCATAATAAGAGACCGAATGTAATTCTTAATCTATTCATAACAATATAGGATTATAAGTTTATTACGAGGGGCGTTTTGCCCCTCGTAAAGATAGTCTATAATTGCGTATATCCTTTATTCTGAATGATTTTTCCCGGATTAGACTGCATAACGGTCATCGGAATCGGATAAGCCAATGCATCATCACTCCAAGTAAATTCGGGATATCCGTCGAACTTTTGTTCGGCAGTCATTACGTCTTTAGCCCTTCCGGTACGGACCAGATCAAACCAGCGGTGGTTCTCAAAAGCCAGTTCCACGCGGCGCTCTTTTTCAATGGCGAGTAATAAATCATTCGCCGTTGGGAAATCGCCGGGTGCATAGTCACGTAGTAAATCAGCTGCCGGTGTAATATCCGGATCTCCCGGTGTATTGCGTGCACGTTCCCTGATTTTATTCACGTAATTAATCGCTGTTTGCTTATCTCCGTTTGTACGGACAAGAGCTTCTGCATATAAGAGGAAAATGTCTCCCAGTCTCAACTCGATCCAATTGTTGTCATTATCCGAACCACTGGATGAAACGTCGTAATATTTGCAGACATATTTTTCATTTTCCCAACTTCCGGTTTTCGCATTTGTCCAACCGTCACGCATGGATACATATTTACGGGGATCTCCGACTTCATATGCATTAGACATATCTTGTGTAGGCGAGTTTTCCCCTCCTTTATCTCCGACCAGGACCACTTCTTTGTCGGAGAATCGAGGTGCGAAATTATTATTCCAAGGACTTCCGGTAGCTCCGCCCTGAGTGCCTTTTTTGTATTGGACTTCGAACAGAGACTCTGACGTATTTTTGTTGGAGACTTCAAACAAGTCTTTATAGGTTGCGACCAGAGAATAGCGGGGATTATTGATTGTCGATTTGAACTGTTCAATCGCCAATTTGTAATATTCGTCCCCTTTGTTCAGCGGATAACCGGCCATTGTCATATATACTTTCCCCAATAGAGCGGTTGCTCCTCCTTTTGTCACACGGCCGATATCGGTAGAACCGTATGCTTCAGGTAAATTGCCTTCCGCATATTTCAGGTCTTCGATTATCAGATCGTACATTTCCTGCAAAGGAGCTCTGCCCAATTCATACGCTTCGACCTGGGTGATTTCTTTATCCACTTTGATCGCTCCCAACAATTCGCCGTTTAACCCGTAACCGCCAAACGTACGATTCAGGTAAAAATAGATTAATGCACGTAAGAAGCGGGCTTCCGCAATATACTGAGTCTTTAGCTTTTCGTCTTTGAACTCGATATTTCCGATTCGCCCGATAACAATGTTACAACGCAAAATAGTTTTATAACTGTCATCCCAGCAACTGGCTAAAAAATTGTTTTCAGGTAACAGCGGAGAAGCAAATTCATCCACTCCCTTCTCGTTTGCCGGGTTTCCGCTTAACCAGGAATAAGTCGTGTTGTCCGAACGGATTTCCCCTAACCTGACATAAGTCTGATTATAAAGAGATCGTAAATTAGCATAAGCCGACAGTACAGCCTGGTTCATATCTGACTCAGTCTTGTAGAACCCTTCGGAGTTTAGATCGGAAGGGGGATTCTTGGTGATGAAATCATCACTGCAAGAGATACATAAAAGCGATAGTACGAATAATAAATATATCTTTTTCATAATGAATAGTATTAAGCATTTAGAACGTAATATTGGCACCGATTATAAATGAACGGGCAGTCGGATATCCCAGATAGTCACCCCCTTGTGAAAGGCCGCTTTGGCTGCTGGTCTCCGGGTCGTAGCCTACATAATTCGTAATAGTGAAGAGGTTCTGTCCTGTTACATACAGGCGCAACCCTTTCATCTTTACTTTATCCAACACTTTCTGGTCGAAGTTATAGCCGAAAGTCAGGTTTCTCAATCGCAGGTAGGAAGCATCCTGTACCCAGGCTGAAGAAGGATCGCGCTGCCAGCCGGAAGGTGTACGGGTCGGGCGGAAGTGAATACCGTCACCCGGTTCGTTTTCCGAACGCCAGCGTCCCATTTGTTCGATCATGCCGTTACGATCACCGTGATAGATGCCGCACATGCGTTTATAGAAGCTGAATACTTCTGCGCCGTATGAACCCGTAAACTGGATGTCCAGCGTGAAATTCTTATAGCTGAAAGAGTTACTGAAACCAGCTGTGAATAACGGGTTATTGTCTCCCAATATCGTTTTATCATTCTGATCGAGTTTCCCATCCTTGTTTACATCTTCATACCGGCCGTCACCCACTTTATCTCCACTCAGATGAGGATATTTGGCTAATTCTTCCTCACTCTGGAAAACTCCGAGATATTTATATCCATAGAAACTGGCAATCGGATATCCCGGTTGGGTGATGAACGCATTATTGGCATTCGGTGCGCTTCCGTAGATCGGGCGGCCGTCAACGCCAACCTCTAACACTTTATTCTTATTGAATGAGATGTTAAAGTTGCTGGACCAGGTAAATGCTCCTGTCAGGTTCTTGGTATTCAAAGAAAACTCCATACCTCTATTCTGGACTTTTCCTATATTTTGCATCTGAGTGGAATAACCTGTAATGGTCGGGACAGGGACGTTCAAAAGCAAGTCGATAGACCGGCTGTCGTAGAAGTCGCCTTCCAAACGGATTCTATTGTTGAACATACCTAATTCAAAACCCAGATTATATTGGCGTGTACGTTCCCAACCCAAATCGTCGTTTGTCATCGTGTTCGGATTAACCGTGTTCTGGACTGCATCTCCTGTCGGATAGAATCCGGTGGATAACAAGCCGATGGCAGAGTAATTACCGATACGGTTATTACCGGAAATACCGAAGCTGGCACGGATCTTCAGGTCACTGATCTGTTTCACATCCTGCATGAACTTTTCCTGTGAAATACGCCATCCTAAGGAGACGGACGGGAAGGTACCCCATTTCTTATTCCGTCCGAAGCGGGAGGAACCGTCGCCACGGAGAGTCGTTGTCAACATATACCGGTTATCATATACATAATTGATACGTCCCAGATAAGAGATCATCGAATATTCGGATTCGTCACTTGTCAAGGAATACATGGTTCCTGCGTTCAACGTCGTGATGTTGTCGTTCGCATACCCTCTGGCTTCTCCGTACATATGTTCGTAAGAATGCGATTGTGTGGTATATCCTAACAAGGCGTTGAAACTATGCTTGTCTGCCAGTGTAAATGAATAGTTTAATGTATTTTCGATTACCCAGTCCCGATCTGTCCAACGTTCATTGATCCCTTTTGCCGGACGCGGCGCTTTGGAACTATCGAAATCGACATACGACGGTTCGAACTTCTTGTTGATATTGTCCTGAATACTACCATTTATGCTAATACGGTATTTCAGGTTTTTAATGATTTCCCACTCTGCGAAAATCGTACCCAACCATCCGTGACGTTTCCGTTTGTTCATGACCTGTTCGGCTATCCCGATCGGGTTGGCTACGTCGCCTGCCAGAATTTCCGGATTGCGGACCATCGATCCATATGTGCCATCTTCATTATAAAGAGGATAGATAGGCGGCAGGTTCAATGCGTACATGACAGGAGAGTCTTTTCCGTTGGCCTGCTCTGTTCCATTTGCATAATAAGCCATCAGGCTCATGCCGACATTCAGGCAATTTGCGATCTTGGAAGAAATGTTGGTACGGAAATTATAACGTTCATAGTCCGTATTCAAAACGATACCATCCTGGCTGGTATAACTGCCGGAGAATGTATAGCGCGTATTTTCCGCACCTCCTGAAACCGACAGCTCATATTGTTGCATCATTGCATTCCGGTATAGCAGGTCTTGCCAATCGTTGTCCGGCATTTGTGCAACGGAAGCCGGATCGAGGAAGTTATATTTGTAGCTGCCTGTCCCGTCCGGTATCATATACTGGCTACTTGCTCCCGAGTAGAGGGCACGGCGGGAATTCGGATCGTTGATTGTATGCGGGGACTGGTCCGGATCGGATGAAATGACCTTTGCGTCCAACCATGCCTGGTTGCGGCCGTCGATAAACCACTGTACATATTGGTCACGATTCATCATCTCGACCTTTTTCTCACGTTGCTGGAATCCGACGTATGCATTCAATTGTACGCTCGGTTTCCCTATCTGTCCTTTCTTCGTCGTGATAATCACAACGCCGTTTGCACCTCTTGAACCGTAAATTGCAGTGGAAGATGCATCCTTCAGTACCTGGATACTTTCTATATCGGAAGAGTTCAACAGGCGGAAGGCTCCCCCCTCCATCGGATAACCGTCTACAACATAGAGCGGGTCATTGGATTGTGTGATAGATCCTGTTCCACGAACTTTTATCGTCAATCCTTCACCGCCGGGAGCACCATTCGTTTGTTGGATAAGTACACCCGGAACCTGTCCGGCCATTGCTTCGCCAAAACTTACGGCTGCCCGGTTTTTCAAGTTTTCGGAGGAAACAGAAGCGACTGCCGTTGTTACATCCGACTTTTTCTGTGTACCGTAACCGACAACGACCACTTCTTCCAGCATTTCCGTGTCTTCATTCAGTTTTATGCTGATATTCTGTTGAGTTCCGACCGCGATTTCACGTGGAGCATATCCGATGTAACTGATCAGCAATATGCTTTTTTCCGGGACTTCCAATGTGAAATCTCCGTTCATGTCTGTTATCGTACCGTTAGTCGTCCCTTTTTCAACGATATTGGCTCCGATAATCGGTTCGCCATTGGCGTCATTCACCTTTCCGGTGATTTTACGTTTCTGTGCCTGATTGACTTTCTGTGTTGAAATAACGATGTGTTTCCCTTCGATAGAGTAGGTATATCCGGTATTTTTCAACACGGTTTTTATAGCATCCGACAAATTCAGATTGTTGATAGAAACATTTACGATTTTATTCAAACTGATGTTTGTATCTTCATAATCGACAGAGTATCCTGTTTGCTTTTCGATTTCTTCAAATGCAGTCTTTAAGGTTATACTTTTTGTAGTCAATGTTACTTTCTGGTTTTCCGCAAAGATTTGTTGCGGGAGTGTAAGAAGTAAACAAATAAAAGTAAAGATGAACAGACTATTTAGTCTGCCGTGTTGTGATTCTTTATTTATTTCCATATCTTTGTAAATTAGATTTTTTAGTTGAATATTTAGAATAAAATGCCCTTATCTGTAAAAAGATATCAGGCGTGGTGTTCTACGATTTCAATTCCGGGGAGAATGATTGGCGTCGGCTCCCCGGTTTCTTTTTTTCATGGTATGTGCCTCCTATTTTTAATAAATGAATACGTTATTGTTCTCTACCTTGTATTTGAAGCCGATTATTTTTTGGAGAATATCCATCACGTGCTCCAATCCTTCATCCGGAGTGAACTTGATTGTAAATGTCCGCTCTTTGTATCGGCCGGCTTCATAGTTGACGGTAACCCCGAAGCTACGTTCGATCGTTTGTACGATTTCCCCGAATGTAGTTCCCTGGAATATCAGGTAGCCTTGTTTCCAGTAGGAGCATTTGTTTGCGTCAACCTTGCTGAAGGATACTTTCTTATTTATATGATTGTACACAACTTGTTCATTGGGTTTGATAATAAATGACTTCCGGACGGGATATTTCGTGTCGACTTTGATTTTTCCTTCTTCTAATGTCGCGATTGTATTAGGGGAATCCGGGTAGGATTGTACGTTAAAAATGGTCCCTAATGCCTCGACGTCCATGTATTTTGTATTTACGATGAATGGTTTCCGGGGATTCTTGGCTACTTTGAAATTGGCTTCTCCGCTTAAAAACAAAGTACGAGTGGCACCTTTGAAATCCTTTTCATAGACAAGAAGCGAACCTGCATTTAACCAGACAACTGTTCCGTCCGACAGGGTGATTTGTTTTTTCTCTCCATAGGAAGTCGAACACTCCACCAACTCTGTTTTTTCAACAACCGGGTTTATCTCCGTTAAATAAAAGTACGTTCCAAAAGCTCCGAGTAAAGGCAAAAGCAGGATCGCGGCGATTCTTCGGATATACAAACCAATGGATTTATAAAGCTGCCGGTCGGTTGTTTTCATCCGTTTATGCAGTTGTTCGAGTTCTTGGAACGTTGAATCGTCTGCCACAGCCGGATCTTCCTCCCATAAAGCAGCCAATGCTTTTTCTTTTTCCTTCTGAAAATTCTCGTCAAGAAGCCAGATGTGAAACTTCTTTTGTATTTCCGGGGACAGGTCGTTACCGAAAAATTTAGCAATTAGTATATGTATATAGCTTTTGTCCATTTTTTCGTCTTTATATTATAGCAGACGGACAAGTGGACGAGTACACACAGCCGGAATGTGATTTTTTATGCCTCCTGCAGATTTCGCATTGGATTATTTTCTTTATATTTGCACAAAACAGGAACATGTTTTGTGCGATTTTGCCATTTTTAGGAACATAAAACCGACTTTGTCATGGAGCTATATCGTAGTATCATTGAAGAATTGAAGGGCTGGAAAAGCCGGCCAGATAGAAAACCTCTGGTTTTAAAGGGTGCCAGGCAGACAGGTAAGACCTGGATATTGGAGCATTTCGGACGTACTGAGTTTGAACATGTCGCAAGTTTTAATTTTGACAAAGATGAATCTCTATACGAAATCTTTGAGAATACAAAAGTTCCGGAACGAATTATCGCACAGTTGAAACTACATACAGACAGCCCTATCTTGCCGCATAAAACGCTTATAATCTTTGACGAGATACAGGAATGCAATAAAGCATTGAATGCGCTAAAGTATTTTTGTGAAGATGCTCCGGAGTATGCGGTTGTTGCTGCAGGTTCGTTATTAGGAGTTGCTTTGTCTAAGGGGGATTCGTTTCCTGTAGGAAAAGTGGAATTTATGGAACTATACCCGTTAACTTTTAAAGAGTTCCTGAAAGTCAACGATGAGAAAATATATCAATATATTGAAGAGCTGTCCGATATAGTCCCTCTTCCACAGATCGTAACAGACAAGTTGACTGAATTTTATCGCCAATATCTTGTTATAGGCGGAATGCCTGCCGCTGTTAAAGCATTTATGGAAAATAAAGGTATGGAAGCTGTAAAGCGGGAACAGAAATTTATTTTAGATGCCTATGCCTTGGATTTTTCCAAGCATGCAGAGAGCAAGGATATACCTCGTATTACAAGTATATGGAACTCTATTCCAAGCCAGTTGGCAAAGGAAAATCGTAAATTCGTATATAAAATGGTAAAGCCGGGAGCCAGGGCACGCGATTATGAAGATGCGTTGCTTTGGCTTGAAAATGCAGGATTAATCTATAGAATCTTTTGCTGTACTAAACCTTACCTGCCATTAAAAAGCTATGATGACCTTTCTGCTTTTAAAATTTATATTTCAGATATCGGGTTGTTACGGGAATTAGCCGGGTTACCACCTGAAGCTGTTTTAGCCGGAAGTGCAATATATACCGAATTTAAAGGAGCATTGGCTGAGAATTATATATTACAATCATTGGTATGCCAGCTTGAAGTTTTGCCCAGATACTGGACGTCCATTGGAAAAGCTGAAGTTGATTTTGTGGTCCAACTGGATATGAATATCATTCCAGTCGAAGTAAAATCGGATACCCGCATAGGTGGGAAAAGTTTATCGGTATATGATTCAATTTACCATCCAGCCTATAAAATCCGGTATTCATTAAACAACTTGAAAAAGGACGATAATTTGATTAATATTCCGCTATATCTGGCAGATTGGACAATCAAGTTAGTGGCACTACAATAGATTGCATATCGGAACAATCAATCAGAAAAAAAGCAAAATAATAGAATATGCAATCTTGCGCAGTTCGGCAAGCGCTTGTGTCAGATGGTTTTCGACGGTTCGTTTGCTGATATTCAGGCGCAGGGAGATTTCTTCGTTGCTTAATCCGTCTTTGCGGCTCATGATGAATATGTTGCGCCGTTGGGGAGGCATTTTTTCTACGGCGATGTCTATAAGCAGAGATAACTCTTTGGCGTACAGCTCTTCTTCTATCAAGTCGCTGTAGTCGGATTTGTATTGTTCCTTCTGTTGGTAATTCTCTTCGATCAGGCTGTGCTCGTAATAATCGTAGATCATATTGCGGGCCATGCGGAAGAGATACGCTTTAAATGAATCGACTTTTGAGATCGTTTCGCGGTTTGTCCAGATTTTATAAAAGATATCCTGTGCCATATCGCTGGCTTCGTCCGGATTTTTGATGAAGCCGGTTAAGAAATGCTTCACCTTGGGGCTGTATTGGATGTAAAGCGTGTCGAAGGCTTTATGATTTCCATTCCCAAGCTCTTTCAGATATTTTGATTCAAGGCTGATATCCATCTCTATAATGTATTGAACTCTCTTTACTTTACAAATGAGCAACGCAAGGTATGGAAAATAATTTGAAGGGACAATTTTTTGAGGGAGAATATGAAAAATAGGAGGGGGGTTATTGTAAAAAACGTATTTTCCATCCTTGAAAAGCATCCGAGACCAAGCAAATGTCAACCATCTTTTCAGCCGTCAAAAAGGTGCTCTTTTCTCTTTTTCGGGAGTTTATTGCCGTGAAGTCGGACTTTATTTCGTTTTCCCGGTACTTTATCGCCATGAGAACGGTCGTCATACCCTATGAAGACGGTCGCCATTCCAATGAAGACGGTCGCGAAGGCGATGAAGACGGTCGTCACGGCGACAAGGCCCCTAAAAATTCCTTGGGATATTTGGAACGCCGTCCGTTTTGTTTTTAAATATTCGATTCTCCGGGAGTTAAGCTTTATCACTTTGCCGGCGTTTCCGGCTTTCGGCAATCAAATTGCCCGTTTATCGAAATGGGCTGCGCACCTCATTTTTCTTATTGTCAGCAAGGAAAGCTTAAACCGTGAAAAGAGTCAATCCAAAATGGATCAGAATTTTGGACGAAATAGAAAAACGGCCGGAAAGGGGGTTCTTGTATATTTCGATGGCTTGCAGAAGGTTCGAATACTCTTATAATTGGCGTATCGACACCTTATAGAAGATTTGGCGGAAAATCCCGGAGCTTTATAAAAAGACGAGACATTAATACAAATTAACGCATTATCTCTTGCATATTTACGATGGATTCGTAGCTTTGCGATACGATCGTAAAATTAATATACAAACATGGAAAGATTAACAAGACAAGAAGAGGATGTGATGCGCTGGATCTGGCAGATCGCTCCTTGCTTTATCAAAGACATTTTGGCGCAGTATGAAGAGCCTAAACCTCCTTATACGACACTCGCCTCTATTGTGAAAAATCTGGAACGCAAGAAGTACGTGAAAGCGAAGCGTTACGGTAATACTTACGAGTACAGGCCGCTGATCCCACAGGAAGAATATAAACGGACGTTTATGGGAAGTGTGGTGAACAACTACTTCGAGAACTCATACAAGGAAATGGTCTCCTTCTTTGCCAAAGAGCAGAAGATTTCGGCTGATGAGCTGAAAGAGATCATCGATATGATAGAGAAAGGACGAGAATAAACCGTTAAATCCGTATTGCCATGACACCGGAATTTGCCTACTTTTTGAAGGTAAATGTAGCTTTTGTACTCCTTTATGCCTTCTATAGACTGTTCTTTTACAGGGACACATTCTTCAAGTTGCGCCGTACGACCCTGTTGGCGTTCTTTGGGGTGGCGTTGCTTTATCCGTTGATGAATATTCAGGATTGGATACGGGAACAGGAACCGATGGTAGAAGTCATTCAGATGTATTCGGCCATTTTACCCGAAACCACGATTACTCCCGATAATGTCCCTGAAACAGATTGGCATGGCTTGCTTCTTTCCGGTGTATCCTATTTGTATTGGGGAGGCGTTCTCGCCTTGTTGCTCCGTTTCCTGGTGCAGTTGAGCAGTATATTATTATTGGCGCGCAAATCGAAGGTCATGCAGATTTATGATACGCGTGTGCATGTTTTAGACCGTCCGGCCGGACCTTTTTCTTTCTTCCGGCTGATATTCCTGCATCCCGGCAGTCATTCGGACAAGGAGATCGACGAAATCCTGACACATGAAGGTACGCATGTCAGCCAATGGCATTCGATCGACGTGATCATTTGTGAGCTGATCTGTATCGTTTGCTGGGTGAATCCCTTTGTGTGGCTGTTGAAGAGGGAAGTGCGCCATAATCTCGAATATCTGGCGGACGATACCGTGCTCGAGTCTGGCTACGACAGCAGAAGCTATCAATACCATCTGTTGGGGCTGTCCCATACGAATAAATCGGCAACCTCTTTATCCAATAGTTTTAATATGCTGCACCTGAAGAACCGGATCAGCATGATGAACAAGAAACGTTCGCACGGTATCGGCAGGGCTAAATACCTGATCTTTATACCGATCGTAGGAGGACTGCTGATCTTTAGCAATATAGACGCCGTGGCACGTATCACGGATGAGCTGGTGGAAAGTTCTTTTGCCGAAGCTCTTATGCCGGAGGCCATACAGTTGCCGATACAATTGTTCCCTGCCGTGAACAAGGAGGAACCGGCTGAAATGCACAGAGGATATGTTCTTTCGAAAGAAGAATTGGCTGCTATTAAGCGGGCCGAGGAGCAAGTCTTTACGGTGGTCGAGAAAATGCCGGAGTATCCCGGTGGACAAAAAGCTTTGTTGAAATACTTGGCTTCCAGCGTCAAATATCCGGAATCTGCGATGCGGAACGGAGTCGAAGGACGCGTAAGTTGTTCCTTTATCGTCCGGAAGAATGGCTCCATAACGGATGCGGAAGTGATCCGGGGTGTAGATCCGGCATTGAATGCGGAGGCGTTGCGTATTATAAACGCTATGCCGGAATGGTCGCCCGGCGAGCAGAGAGGGAAAGCGGTTAATGTGAAATATACGGTGCCGGTGTCGTTCCGCCTGGCCAATAAGCACAAGGCCTCTGTATCCGGGACGCCGGTAAAAGGAATCGATACTTCCGGCCGCATTTTTACAGTTGTAGAGCGGATGCCCGAATTTCCGGGCGGGCAGTATTCGTTGTTGAAATATCTGTCACAAAAGATTAAATATCCGGTCATAGCACAGGAAAACGGAATACAAGGCCGCGTCTCTTGCTCCTTTGTCATAGGGGCGGATGGAGCATTGAGCGATGTAAAAGTAATCCGGGGCGTGGATCCTTCGCTGGATGCGGAAGCCGTCCGGGTTATCAAATCGATGCCTAAATGGAAACCGGGTGTCCAGAATAATATGGCGGTTGCTGTGAAATATACCGTTCCTGTGACATTCCGCTTGCAGTAATTTGCTTTGGAGTTATACGAAATACGATACTATATGAAATGTAAGTTTTCTCTATTACTGTTTCTTTGCGCACTGTCCCTTTGGGGGCAGGCGCAGAGTTTTACACTCCAGGAGCTGGTCAACAGGAAACAGTTCCAGGCAGTTGTAGCACGTGCCGACAGCCTGACTCCGGCTGATTCGGCTGATTACGACACCATGTCTGCCATTGGGCAGGCCTACGAAGGTCTGTTGCGCTATAAGGATGCATACCAATGTTTTTCCTATTGCCTGCAGATGGATACGAACAATGTGGATGCCTTGAATGCCGTTGCGCGGAATGCGATTAACTTCGGCCGGATAGCGGAAGCGAAACGTTGTTACCACAAGGTGCTGGATGCCGACAGCCTGAACTTTTATGCAAACTACCAGTTGGCGCGTCTCTATTACCAATTAGGAGATTACGGCAGGGCGACGGAACACTATCATGTGCTTGCCTCCATTGAAGGCGAGAATCCTTCTATCCTCACCGGCCTGGCGGATTGCCATATCAAAAGGGGCACGGCTCCGAATATAATGATTGCTTTAGAACTATATGGGCGTGCTTTAAGTTTGAATCCGGAGAATATACGTGTAGCCTCTTCCTTGATTAACACACTGCTCCGGATGGGAGATGGAAAAGGCGCTTTGCAGGTCTGCGACACCGCCTTGTTCTATAATCCGGATAACAGCCAGATAAGGCAAAGCAAAGGGATGGCCTTGTATATGACAAAAGATTATCTGCAGGCAGATACGGTTTACACCGGTTTGCTGGCAGATGGTGATTCCTCGTTCCTGAATCTGAAATACGGAGGGGCTGCCCGCTATATGTCGGGGCATGCATTGGACGGAGTCGAACTCTTGGAGAAGGCTTATGAAATAGATTCGACAGATGTGGAAACAGCCATGCTGTACGGCGCTTCGCTCGGGAAGACCTATGACCGGAAACGGGCTTACGAGCTGTTCGACCAGGCGGAACTGAATATGCAACCGAAGAAATTCTTTGTCAACCTGCTGACAACCTTCCGCGGAGATGCGTTGCAACGTGACGGACGTTGGAATGAAGCGGAAAAACTGTATTATGCAGCCTGGAAGAAAGACCCGACACAGTTGAATTTCCTGTATGAAATAAACCGGCACTACTGGGATTTGAACCCTGCCTTGTTTCAGAACGAGAAAGAACTGCAAAAAACTATTTTCAGTAAATATACGTACCTGACTGCCTATATGAAGACGGATAAGTCGCAACAGTACCTGTATAATTACCGTCCTTTCCTCGAAGCCGTTTGCGAAGATGCCTTTTTCAAGAACGACGATGAAGTGACGATGCTGGCCCCCGACGGAAAGAAATCAAAGCTGGCGGTTGCCGACCTGCGTGCACTGATCAGCCAATTGCCTGAAATGCCGGCAGAAGAAAGAGAGAGGCGTGAGAAGATGCAGGCCCAGATGAAGAAAGCCATGGAAAAGGAAAAAACGCTACACAAAAGCGGAGCGAAACTCGATACGATCGCTCTCACCAAAGAAGAAAAAGAAAAGGCGCGGAAATTGTTGAAAGAGGCAGGGCTGGAATAAACGGAATATCTAAACATTAAATCGATAGACAATATGGAAAAGCAGATTCAAACGATACGGAAGCGGGTAGTGGTTTGGATGTGCCTGGCCCTTTGCTCGCTGTCTGTTTTCGGACAGGAACAGATCCCGACACTCCAGGAATTGGTGAACCGTAAACAGTTTGCTGCTGCCGTGGCGCGTGCCGGAAGCCTTACGCCGGCTGACTCGGCCGACTATGCTACGATGTCTGCTATCGGACAAGCCTATGAGGGCCTGCTTCAATATAGGGATGCGTATGCCTGTTATCAATATTGTTATCGGATGGATACGACGAGTTATGATGCCCTGAGTTCCGTTGCACGTATGGCTATGAATTTAGGGAAGGCTTCTGTCGCGCAGGATTGTTTTCAGAAAGTGTTGCAGAACGACAGTACGGACTTCTTTGCCAATTACCAGTTAGGCCGCCTGTATGTCCAGTTGGGTGATTATGAGAATGCGATCCGCCGCTTCGATGTTTTGCGGAATCAGGATACTGCGGTTGTGAATCCTGTCATCTACCGGAATCTTGCAGACTGCTATATGAAGATTAATGCGATCGATTCGGCTACGATCTGCTATTTCCAGGCGCATGATGCCAACCGGGAGAATGCCGGTCTTGCCAGTGCTTTGGTCAACTGCCTGCTCCGGCAGGGAGGGCCAAATGTGTTGGATGCCATTGAGGTATGCGACACAGCTCTGTATTATAATCCCGGAAACCATGCTCTGATGGGAAACAAGGCGATGGCCTATTATATGAATAAAAACTATGAGGAGGCAGACTCCATTTATGAAGTCTTGCTGGCGGAGAAAGACTCTTCCTTCTTTACGTTGAAGTATGGCGGTGCGGCCCGTTATCTGTCCGAACGCGCTTTCGACGCAATCCCGTTGCTCGAGAAAGCTTACTTGAAAGATACGGCGGATGTGGAAACGACCTTGCTTTTAGGGGCGGCCTTAGGAAAGACATATGACCGGAAGCGTGCCCTCGAACTGTTTGACCGGGCGGAGCAGTTGATGCGTCCGAATGAAGCGTTGGCCAATATGTTGCTGTTTTCCCGTGGTGAGACTTTATGGGCCGACGGGCAGGGATATAAGGCGGATGCCATGTTCTATAAAGCCTGGCTGGAAAATAAGGATCGCCTCGATTTGCTGTTCCGTATTGACCGGCAGTATGGTAATTGGGGAGTGGTAGATTACGGAACTGACGAGCGGAAGTCACGCGCTTTGTTTATCAAGAACCTTTTCCTGAACGAGTGTTTCCGTACCCGTCGTAAGACAGAAGGTATCCATGCCTACCGGAGATTCCTGCAATATATGTATGAAGAGGCCTTCTTCCAGAATAAAAAAGAACTGGTAATGATTGCCCCTAATGGAAAAAGGAGCAAACTGGCCGTTGAAGACTTAAAGACATTAATCGACCGCCTGCCGGAAATCCCCGCCAATGAGAAAAAGTTTATGGACGAAATGGATGCCGCAATCAAGAAATCCCGTGAAATGAAAAAGAACGGCCAGACGGACACCGCCCTTTTCAACGCAGGCAGAAAAGCTGTACAGAAAGCAGAACAAGAGGGTAATACTGAATGAATTATGAAGAAACTGCCCTATATCCTGTTTGCTGCAATTGCACTATTAAGTAGTTGCTACGGAGTTAAAAGCGATAAGCCTGAAGCAGCCGGTGAAAGCAACGAACGGGCTGCTCTTTCGCCTCCTTATTCGATTTACTTGGAAAAGACTCTGTCGGAGGTCGAGCCTGTAAATCTGTCGGAGATTGCAGGCGGTATCAAGTATGTTCCTTTGGAAACTTCTGCGAATTGCCTGTTGAAGCGGGTTCATGAATTTACTTTTTCCGGCAACACATTTCTGGTGAGTGACTTCGCTAACTTGTTTCAATATGATGATCAAGGTAAATTCATAAAGAAGATAGGGCAGAAAGGAACCGGGCCAAAAGATTATGTGTTTGTCAATTCGGTTCTCAATGATGACAGGCGGGGGATATCGAATGTCTTTACAAGCGGGAAGGTAAATGTCTATGACAGGGATATGACCTATTTGAGGTCGTGGCGTTTGGTGGAGCGTTATTATAGTGGGCTGGTAACTCCTTGGGGAAACTATCTGATGTATTTAAGCAGTTCATTCAGGCTGGTTGGTGATACCTCCACCGTTTATTCGTTTGCCGAAATTGACACATCCGGCCATGTGATCCGGAAAATACCGAATCCTTCCCCTATTGAATCAACCTATCATGGGATGATTTATGCCCCTATCCCTTTGTACAAGCATAAAGATGTTGTCCGATATATGGATTACGGAAACGATACGTTGTTTACACTTTCCAAAGGCGGGGACAGAAGCCCTTATGCCATTTGCCATTTAGGAACGATGAAACGCGTGGTCGATACGCACGGCTTTAATCCGCAACAGATGGATGAGCTGGCATCCAAAGTGTTGATGGAGAATATTTGTGAAGACGACGAGTATCTGTACCTGACTCTCCGATGGGGTGTCACGGAGAAAGTGCAGTATATTCTTTTCAATAAACGCAACGGTGGGATAAAGAATGTCGGTAGTGACGGTTTGAAGAACGATGTGGATGGTGGTATCCCTTTCTTTCCCCAGTTTATAAAAGAGGATGGTACAAAGGTGATGTATGTGTCAGCAGAAGACTTTATAGAGAAGGTGCCATCTACAGATTTATCCTCCGGGCTGCAAATGGATGATAACCCGGTATTCATTATGGCCAAGTGATTAAGAAACAATTAAACAACAAATAAACACATTGCATGAGACACTGTTTCCTTCTACATATCAGCCTAATATTATTTCTGTTGGTGAATTGTCTTTCATCGCAGGCGCAAACGATAATCCCTTTTGCCAAAGGAATTGAGACGAAAAAGGAGATTAGGTTAAGTGAGGTTGCTTCTGGTATCAAATATATTCCATTGGAGACAACTGCAGAGTCTTTGTTGGGACAAGATATTTTGGATGTTACTTTTGTCGGAGGTTATCTGTTTGTCTGCGATTATGGCAAGGTGTTTCAGTTTACACCGGAAGGTAAATTTGTCCGCCAGATAGGAAGAGTGGGGCAAGGACCGGGTGAATATAACCAAAGCGTTTTGGCTGTAGCCTATGATGCCGCAAAGAAACAGATATTCTTGAGCGATATGCGGCAGGGGAAAGTGCTGGTCTATTCTTTTGACGGGACGTTTATAAAAGATATAAAGACGGAAGTGGGGGCGACAAGTCCTTATGTGGATGCGGCCGGAAACTTATTTACAATGTCAAGCGAATATCTTCATTCCAAAGACCGGAAGGGAGATGACTTATTTGTTTATAATCAGGATGGAAAACGATTGTATGGCTTGCCGTTCCATTTTGAAAAGGGGAAAAGTTATCCCGGAATCGTGTTTGTTCCGGCTATACTCTATCCGTATGATGGTAATCTCTTTTATAAGAATCCGTTGGAATCGACAATCTTCCGCTTGGATGGAAAGAAAAAGGTGCCGGTCTACAAGTTGGATTTGTCACAGTATGAGAAACTATCCGCAGAAGAAGAGAAACTTTTATTAGATACCAAAAACAAAGCAGGCACCGCCCTTTCGAATGAAAAGAAGTTTTATTTCTATACCCTTATGGAAACCGGTAAGCAGATGGGGATTTATTATGCGCAGGAAGATGAACGTCGTTTTGCCTGGTATGACAAGCAAACCGGGAAAGTCTGCCGTGTCCGTTCTCCTCATGCCGATAAGGATGGCTTTACGGATGATCTGGAAGGGGGCTGCCCGGTGATGCCTTATTTCCTGCGGGATGGTAAGCTGATAGGTGTTGTTCCTGCCTCCGTCTTGCTGGATAAGGTAAAGCCCGGTCAGGCAAAAGGTTCTTTAAAGCAGGTGATAGAAGATTTGATGGAAGATGATAATCAAGTGTTGCAAGTCATTACATTAAACACTAAATGATAATTTAATAATACATATTTATGACATACAAGCCCTTATTTCTAATAGGTTTGGCTTTCCCCCTTTTTTCATGTGGAGGTAACAAACAGGCGGAGCAACCGGAAGAAGCGGAAGCCCGGGTTTTAGAATATCCGGTCACGATCTCTTTTGATAAAGGGATCGAGACGGAGCGCGAAGTGCTGTTAAGTGAGATCGCCAAAGAGGTAAAGATCGTGCCTCTGGAAACAAGACCGGAGTGTCTGGTTGCCAAAGTGAACAGGGGAATGATTCAGATGGTGGACCATAATTTGTTTATTCCGTGCAGCGAAGGCTTGTTGCAGTTTACGGATGACGGGAAGTTTGTCCGTTCGGTTGCAAAACGGGGGCAAGGGCCGGGAGAATACAATATGATTCGCCATATCGCAGTGAGTGACCGGTTGAAACAGGTCTATCTGATGGATCACGGAAAGGTTCATTCCTATTCGTTGGATGGTACATTTCTGAAGGAGAGCCAGATCCCTTTTTGCTGGCAGTTCACTTTGTTGGGAGACAGCATTTATGCAGGTTATATTTATAATAATACAGGTCAGAAGAAAGATCGCCTGATCTTGGTCGACCAGAAAGGTAATACCTTGAAGTCTTTCCCTCAATACGATCAGTTTACGATCGAGAGCGGGCTGAACTATTATTTGTGGGGGCGTTATGACCGTTATGTTTATTCCTATAAAGACGAGGCTTGTTGTAAGGAATATTATAATGACACAGTCTTTACAATTACCCCGGAAGAACTCCAACCGCGTTATATTCTGGAATTAGGAAAGCATAAGATTCCGAAGGAAAGACGTTTCGAACTGTTGGAAGGAAACTGGCAGGCTTATTCCGAACCGGCGCGCGCTTATCTGCGTCCGGATTTCTTGGAAACTTCTCAATGGGTGTTTCTCCCTTATACAACTTGGGATGTGACCAATAAAGACGAGCGTCCTCAATTGGCGATGTATAATAAGAAAACTGGAGAATGCTATAAGGTGAAAGACGGGCAGATCAGGAATGACATGCAAGGCGGAGTTTCTTTCTATCCGGCTGTCTGTGTGGCAGATGATGTCCTGCTCTATTATTGGGAAGCCTCCGAACTTTTGGATTTGGCGGAAAGCATTCCCGCTATCCGGCAAAATGAACAATTGAAGAAACTAAAGGATGACGATAATCCTGTGGTGATGTTGGTAACATTAAAATAAGAATAGCTATGTGTAAGCATTTATTTCTAATTAGCCTGGCGTTCTCTCTTTTTGCCTGTGGTGGAAAGCAGACCGAACAACAGCCGGTGGCCGAAGTGAAACCGGTAGAACCGGAGTATCCCATAGCTGTTCCGTTTGAAGCGGGAGTCGGTGTGGAACGGGAAATGAAACTGAGCGATATTGCCGACTCGGTACGGTATATTCCGTTGGAGACGAAAGATAATTGCCTGATTGATTTTATTAATTCGGGTACTGTGGTTAAAACCGGTAAATATTGGTTTGTATCGAGTAATACAGTGTTATACCAATATACGTTAGACGGGAAATTTATCCGGACGATCGGTTCACGAGGCGGAGGCCCCGGACAATTCAATTATTTCCAGCAAGTCGACGTAAATGAAGACTCCGGGTTGGTCTTTATGCTGACGACTTCCGGGAAGATAAATGTGTATAATATGGAGACGGGGAAGTTTCTTTATGATATAAAGACGCCCGACAGAGATCCGGCTCAGTTTGCCATGTTGAATGATAGCCTGGTCGCGACCTTTATGCTTAACAGCAGTGGGCAACAGAAAGAGCGTATTCATATCTCGAACCCGAAATGTGAGATATTGAATACCTTTTACCGTTCCGATTTGTTTGAGATGAAAAGCGGAATCCGGAGGTTAATGATGAGTGGAATTGACCGATATATATTCCATTATGATGGCAAGGTTTGTTATAAAGAGTTTTATTGTGATACCCTGTTTGTTGTTACTAAGGATGAACTCCAACCGCGTTATATCATTGATCTGGGTAAATATTCCATTCCTCTCGACTGCCGGATGGAAGTATGTGATGGAGATTGGAAAACGTATGCCACAGTCGCAGCCCCTTATATCCGCAACCAGGTGATTGAAACGGATTCTCTGCTTTTCATGCCTTATAATTATTGGGCGGGAGAGAGAACCCGTCACATGGTGCTTTATGACAAAAAAGCGAAGGAATGTTTTTCCATCCCGGGCGGTTATATAAAGAATGACTTTCCCGGTGCCTTGCCTTTGCGCCCGGCGACATCTCTGGATAAGAACCTTCTGCTCTCGGTTTGGGAGGTTGAAGAGATCATGAAAGAGGCAGAAAAGAATCCCGCTGTATTGGATCATCCCCAATTGAAGAAATTGACAGAGGATGATAATCCGGTATTGATGTTGGTCTATTTGAAATAAGTAATTTTATTAACCCGGCACAGACTCGGCATTTAATACATTTCTATATCCTTCGTCACTATTGGGCAGTTCGCGAACTGCCCCTACAAAGCCTGTCCATGAATTAGTGGATGGGGAGCTTTGGGTTAGTTTCTCCTTTGGGAAGAGATAGTTTATGCAAATTCATCTTTTAGTACTCCTGCTACTTGTGTACTAACGAAATGATGAGTATGTTTGTAAAATATAAATATGACTATGGAATTAGCTATTATACAGAATAGAATATATGATATTAGGGGGCAGAAAGTCATGATTGATAGAGATCTGGCAGAGCTTTATCAGGTGGAAACAAGGCGATTGAATGAAGCTGTCAAAAGAAATATCAAACGTTTCCCCTCTGATTTTATGTTTCAACTGACTAAAGGAGAGTTTGAAAGTTTGATGTCGCAATTTGCGACATCAAATAGAGGTGGAACCCGTAAACTCCCATTTGCGTTTACAGAACAAGGTTTAGCTATGCTATCGGGTGTCTTGAACAGTGATGTAGCTATAGAGGTGAATATCTCCATTATGCGTGCTTTTGTTGCCATCCGTCGCACGATGGTTATGTCCCCGGATAATGATATTAAAAGGCTACAGAATGAGATGAAAGAATTGAAGGAATATATAGAAGATGTATTTACTGATTATAATGATATAAATGATGACACAAGAGTGCAATTGGAACTTATAAATCAGGCGATTGCACAGTTGCAAGGGCGAGGACGGTTTCCTGAAACTCATAAGCCGGTAGGATATGATGTTATATTGAAAGAAATAGAAAAAAGTAAATAAGATTGCTTCAAGATTTGCAATGATGAAGAAATTCCTGTCTCTTTTGCTTATGTTTCTGCTTGTGTGGCCTGCGATGGCGGGGGAGCGCAAGAAGGTTGCTGTCGTGTTGGGCGGTGGCGGGGCAAAAGGTGTGGCGCATATCGGGGTGTTGAAAGTTCTGGAGGAAGCGGGCATACCGGTTGATATTGTGACTGGGACCAGTATGGGAGCGATTGTCGGCGGACTATACGCGATCGGATATAGCCCGGATGAGATTAAAGAGATGGTGGAGTCGCAGGACTGGCCGATGCTGCTTAGCGATAAGGTGAAGCGCAGCCACCTGTTTTTTCCCGAAAAGGAGAAAGCTGAACGATATATCCTTTCCCTGCCTTTCGGACGTGAAAAGAAAGACCGTGTGATCGATGGTGTGGTAAAGGGACAAAACTTGCAAAACCTGTTTTCCGACCTGACGATGGGTTACCATGACTCGGTTGATTTCAATACCTTCCAGATACCTTTTGCCTGTGTGGCCGTAGATATGGTCAGCGGCAAAGACTATGTGTTTCACGGAGGCAGCCTTCCGCTTGCCATGCGTGCCAGTATGGCGATTCCGGCGGTCTTTACCCCGGTACGGCTGGATAGTATGGTGCTTGTCGACGGAGGATTGAATAACAACTATCCGGTGGATGTCGCGCTTGCGATGGGGGCCGATATCATTATTGGCGTAGACCTGGCAACCAGCGATCTGCGTACCTTCGACCGTTTGCATTCGCCCGGCGATATCGTGACACAGATCATCGCTTTGCATGGCTATGACAAATATGCCCGTAATCGTGACCGGACGGACTTGCTTTTCCGGCCGGATATGGAGCCGTATCGCTCGGCCAGCTTTACAACAGCCGCCCTCGACACGATGATGCGGCGGGGAGAGATGGATGCCCGCCGCCGTTGGGACGAGATCATCGCCTTGAAACAGAAGATCGGCCTTCCGGATGATTATACGCCTCCCATTTTGGCCTCCCGGCAGAAACACCGCCCGGTCCTCCCTGCCGATACGTTCAATATCCGTCATATCCGTTTTGATGGCGCTGATCCGCGGGATATCGGTTGGTTGCACCGCATCTGTGCTTTGAAAGAGAACAGCCGTATCACGTTGAAAGAGCTTCGGAAGGCTATGTCCGTATTGGTCGGTACAAATGCTTATGCGTATGTGAATTATAAGCTGACAGGCGAGGACCAACAGGATCTTGTCCTGACATTGCAGCCGAAATCGGAAAGCTCGGTCAACTTGGGAGTACGCTTCGACACGGAAGAGATTATCGGGGTACTGCTCAACGCTACTTATCATCAAGGCAAGCGGAATCATTCGCGGTTTGCCTTTACCGGGCGTGTGGGGAGCAAGATTTCTTCGGCCAGGCTGGACTATTCGATTGAGCGTTCCCCGCTCCGCAACTTCAACCTGTCCTACAAATTCAGCTATAACAATCTGGATATTTATGAAAAGGGGGATAAGCGGTTCAACACGACCTATACGCACCATCTGGCCGAGTTCGCCTATTCGGATATGAACTGGTTGAGCTTCAAGATTCAAGCCGGGCTCCGGTATGAGTATTTCAATTATAACTCATTCCTTTATACGGGAAACAGCGAGCAGTATGATGTGCGCCCGGAGAGCTTCCTGAGTTATTTTGCTACGGCACACCTCGAGACGTTCGACCGGCGTTATTTCCCGAACAAGGGCGTGTCCTTAGAGGCGGATTATTCACTCTATACGGATAACTTTGTGGGGTATAACGGCAGTTCTCCTTTCTCGGCTATCGGGTTGAAGTTTATGACGGTTTGCCCCATCAGTTCGCGTCTGAGTCTTTTGCCGGCGCTTTACGGCCGTGTCCTGATCGGCGGAAACACGGCTTATCCGTTTTTGAATGCGGTAGGCGGTGAGACGTTTGGACGCTATTTGCCGCAGCAGTTGCCTTTTGCAGGCATTAGCCATATGGAGATATTGGACAATTCGGTTGTCGTCGCTCGTTTACAGTTGCGGCAACGTATTGCCGGGAATAATTATATCACTTTGACCGGTGACTATGGCATCCATAACGGTGACTTTTTCCATTTACTGCAAGGAAAAAGCCTTTGGGGAGGCAGCTTGGGATATGCCTATAACAGCATAGCCGGACCGCTGAGTGCGACGTTCGGGATGTCTAACCGCAACTCGAGCTTGCAGTTTTATATGAATTTAGGATTTATGTTTTAACGATATAATATATAAAGGTATGAATGCAGAAATAATACAATTCCTGACGGAACTGCGTCAGAACAATAACCGTGAATGGTTCCAGGCAAATAAGGATCGTTATGATGCTCTTCGCAAAGGCTTTATCGACGAAGTCCAACAATTGATCAACCGGATTGCCCTGTTCGATCCGGAGGTTGCCGGGTTGGAGGCGAAAGATTGCCTGTTCCGTATTTACCGGGATATCCGCTTCTCTCCGAATAAGACTCCTTACAAAACGCATTTTGCGGCCTATATTGCCTCTTGCGGTGGCCGCGGTAGTGAACGGGCGGGCTATTATATCCATCTCGAACCGGGTGGCTGCCTGCTTTCGGGCGGTGTCTGGTGTCCGCCGCCGGCTTTGTTGAAGGCGCTTCGCAAGGATATTTATGAGAATATAGAGGATTTTGTGGCGATCATGGAGAAGCCGGCTTTCAAGAAAGTATATCCGGTGATGGAAGGCGAAGTCCTGAAGCGTATGCCTGCCGGCTATCCTTCCGATTTCAAATACGATGAAATCCTTCGGCATAAAGATTTTAGTGTCGTCTCTTACAAACCGGACGAATTCTTCTTCGCCTCCGACTGGATGGATAAAGCGGTTGCCGATTTCAAATTGTTGCACCCGTTCAACCAGTTCCTCAATTATACGGTGGATGAGTACGCTGGAAGGGTCTGACGTGAGTTTTTCAATATATATTTTATGTGTTTCGTAATATTTTTATCGAAAAACGATAAAAAAGTTTGGTAGTCTCGGAAATAATATATTCTTTTGCATATCGAATAACGATAAATATTATTTGAGAAACAAACTACAAACAGATAAAACATTATGAAACAGTTCTTCAAAACAGTATTTGCATCCACGCTGGGCGTGCTGATTGCGCTGGGAATCGTAACGATGGGTTCCATTTTCTTTTTCATCGGAGTAGCAGCCAGCTCTGGTGGTTCTACTGAATACAAACCGAGTAAGAACACGGTGTTCAAACTTTCTTTGAACGGTATTTTGGTAGAGCAGTCGGTTAAGAATCCTTTTTCCGAACTGATGGGCGAGAGCAGTGGCCAGTTGGCTGTGCCGGATGTGATCAAAGCGATCCGTCGTGCAAAAGCGAATGATAATATCAAAGGTATCTATCTGGAAGCCGGTTCCCTTTCTTCCGGTTTTGCCGGAGTTGAGGCAATCCGCCGCGAACTGGAAGACTTCAAGAGTAGCGGTAAGTTTATCGTTTCTTATGGCGACTTTTATACACAAGGCTCCTACTATCTGTGTAGCGTAGCAGACTCTATATTCTTGAATCCGCAGGGAAGTGTTTCGCTTGTCGGGCTTGCTTCACAAGGTATTTTCTATACTGGCCTTGCCGAAAAGATCGGAGTTGAGCATTATATCTTTAAGGTTGGAACTTATAAAAGTGCAGTGGAACCTTATTTTCTAAAGAAGTTCAGCGACGCTAACCGCGAACAGCTTACTTCTCTTCTGGGCAGTGTTTGGGGAAATATGACATCTGCAATTGAAAAGAGCCGCAATATCTCTTCCGACGAATTGAACCGTTACCTGAATGAAGGTTTAGCAACGGGACAGGCAACGAATGCCGTAGATTATAAGTTGGCCGACAAACTTTGCTACCGCTATGAAGTGGAAAATGCAGTAAAGGAAATGGCCGGACAGGACGTGAAAGGCAAGCTGAAGACAGCCGGTGTTGATAAAGTCGCTTCAATCAAAGTCAAAGAAAAAGACAGTAAGAATAAGATTGCAATCCTCTATGCCGAAGGTGAAATCAGGGACGAAGATTCTTCTTCTCCTTTCGGTGCAAACGAACAGGTTATTTCCGAAGAAATGGCAAAGAAATTGCGTAAGCTGAAAGATGACGATGATGTGAAAGCTGTTGTATTTCGCGTAAATTCTCCGGGCGGTAGCGCGTATATCTCCGAACAGATATGGAAAGAGGTTGTTGAGCTGAAAGCAAAGAAGCCGATCGTTGTTTCGATGAGCAATTATGCTGCTTCCGGCGGATATTATATTTCTTGTGCTGCAAACAAGATCATTGCCGAACGTACGACACTGACCGGTTCAATAGGCGTGTTCGGCGTAGTCCGCAACTTTACCGGAACATTTGACAAGCTGGGTGTTACAACCGATATCGTGAAAACCAATACATATGCCGACCTGGGCGATTTCACCCGTCCGATGCGTGAAGATGAAAAAGCATTGATCCAGCGTGGTGTTGAACAAACATATGATCTGTTCCTGACTCGTTGCGCCGATGGCCGCGGTATGACAAAGGCAGAGATCGATTCAATCGGACAAGGCCGTGTCTGGACAGGCGAACAGGCTTTGGAAAGAGGTCTGGTCGATAAGTTAGGCGGTATGGATGATGCTATTAAAGAAGCTGCTTCTTTAGCTGAACTGACTGATTATTCCGTAACGGTTGCCGACGGCCCGAAAGATTTCTTCACTAAGTTTATGGAGAAGAAGATGGACGAAGTAAAGGTTTCGATGGTTAAGTCTGTTATGGGCGAAGAACAATTCAATCTCTACTCCACTATCCAGAGAGCAAAAACGGAATCCGGTGTTATTGCCCGTATGCCGTTTGATATAAAAGGTTTATAATAAAACATAGGGGATGCGTCCTCCTTGTCCCCGCGCTTGACGCGGGGCCGCAAAGGAACAGGCTTCATCGTACGGTTCGTTCTGATGTGATCCCGCGTCAAGCGCGGGAACGAGGGACTTTTGGCACACCCTTTTCTAATAAAAAGGCTATAGGTTATGAAAAAGCAATTAAATCTGATCTGTGTATTGATATTTTTCTTTGTCGGGCTGTCTTTAGTGCCGACCATCTACTCGATGGGCAACGCTTTTGTGGATGGTTTCAAGGTTGGAATGTCGCAAGTGGAAGAGGCTCACAAGCAAGGAGCAACAAATATCACGACGGAAATAATGAGTCCGCTGGCTCTTAATTTATGGCCGAAGTCTTTGGCTGCCACTTCTGATAAGGTCTTTAATCAGAAGGATCAGGAGTGGTATCCGGCTTCGCATATCAAAACGTTGGTTTGGGCAAAAACCAAAGATACTGGGTTTACACAGTTCGGTAGTTTCCTTGTCTTGATCGGCCTGTTCTTTATCGTGAAAGCAATCACCCAGTTCTATAAACTGATCAATGCGATTAACCATGAAGTGATATTCGACTGGGTGAATGTACGCCGCTTGAACTGCATCGGCCGCAACCTGCTGATCTCCTTTGTGCTGACACAGGCTTATATGTTGATGAACTATTGGGCTGCCGCCCGCCTTTTCGAACTGGAAGGCTATGAGCATAATTTCTGGTGTGACTTCCAGTCAATGACGCTGATTATGGGATTGATCGCTTTGTTGGTAGGCCGTATTTTCGCAATCGGCCTGAAGATGAAGGAGGAACAGGAGTTGACAATTTAAAGGAGATGTGAAATGAAAAATAGTATTCGGTTGTTTTGCATCCTGTTAGGTGTCTGCTATATTTTGTCTATCGGCAATGGTTTTCTGGAATTTGCGGAAGGATGGTCGGAGGCTTCACATGATGTGATTGAGCAGAAAGATGGTGAGGAGATACATCGAGTGAATCTGGACCTGAAGCCGTTGGCTGGTAATATCTTTCCGGATACATTACAACTATCGTCCGGTGATAAGTATCCTTATCAGTTGAGTGCTGTTACCGTGGCGCATAAGACATCTGACACCTATCAGCTTGTTTCTGCACTTATGGGTTTTATCGGGACTCCGGTTATCTTGGGTTTAGGAGTTTGGGCTTTGTTGTCTTTTGCTTATTTTATCCGTGATGTACAGTTGCAGCAAATATTTATACGTCCGAACATCCGGAGGCTTCGTGTTATTTGTCTGGCACTGGTTCTGGTGGGTGTTTTGGAGAATTTGTTTTCCGGAGTCGATCATTATTTCTTGCTGAAGCAGAGTGGAATTGCTTTTCCGGGTTATTCGATAGCTGATTTCGCATTCAAATTCCGGACATTCTTTATTGCACTTTTGTTCGGCCTTTTTGCCGAAATATTTGCTTTGGGAGTTAAATTGAAAGAAGAACAGGAATTAACGGTTTAGGAGGAAGAAATATGAAAACGATTATTAAGTTAGTGCTGATTTATGTAGGATTTCAATTTCTTGGAGGATTGCTGGCTTTACCGGTGATGTTTTTCCTGGATAAAACCTATATGCTGGCGTTTGCGCTGATCTTGGCTTCTTTGATGATGATCTGGTATCTGTTTAAGAAGGACTATATACGTATAAACGAGTACACTTGGTCGATCCGGTCGGTTTCTGCGCTGTCATGGATGGTTGCCTATGGACTGGGTGCTTATTTCCTTGCTACTTGGTTGAACGAGCAGGTTGATTTGCCAAATGTGATGGAAGACCAGTTTATGGACTTGAGCTTTAATCCCTTGGGCGTTTTAGGCATCGTTGTATTAGGGCCGGTTGCAGAGGAATTGTTATTTCGTGGAGCGATATTGGGGTTCTTGCTGAAAAAGCTATCCTGGCGAAATGCGGTTTTGACTTCTGCATTAATATTTGGCATTATCCATATGAACCCGGCTCAGATACTTTATGCTTTTCTCTTGGGGATGGCGTTAGGCCGTATTTATTACAAAACCGGTAGCCTGCTGATTTGTATGATTATCCATGTGATGTTGAATGGAATCAGCACTGCACTTACAATCTGTTATCCGGATGCTCAGAGTCTTGGGGAGATGTCAGGTGTTGCGCCGGAAGGATGGTTCCTGTTAGTGGGTGCGCTTTTGCTGATTGGAGGTTCATATTATCTGAATCGAATGCGGGAACTTCCCTTTTGGAAAGATCCTGTATTGGCGGAGGAAACAGCCTCTGTAGAGTCAACTGACGAAGAATCAAAGGAGTAAGTGATATGGACAGAATTGTAAAACTACTGCTTGCTCAGATCGGGTTTGTATTTCTTGGGATTCTCTTGGGTATTCCTTTCTTCTTTTTTATGGAGGAATCTCTTGCTATAACCTATATGGCTATATCGGGGTTGCTTTTGGGCTGTTTGTTTTTTATCTGGTATATACTGTCGAAGAAGTATGTTCATTTCGACTCTTTGACCTGGTCATTCTGTTCAATGAAAGTAATCCTGCTGACAGTTATACTGAATATCGTGTTTTTCTATTTTGCGAGCGGACTGGATGGCTTGGGCAATTTCCTGGGCTATAAAGACCTGGATAAGCATTTGAATATCTTGAGGGATATCAGTCTGAATCCATTTGGACTTTGTGTCCTTATCTTAGTTAGTCCGGTCACTGAAGAGTTGTTGCATAGGGGAGCCATACTTAGCTCGTTGCTCGAGAAAAAAGACTTGGCGCCTAAATATGCGATTTTAATTTCAGCCTTGATATTCGGTGTTATTCACCCGGGACATAATATCTCTTTTTTCTTGTTCGGATTGCTTTGGGGATACCTTTATTACCGGTCCGGTAGTTTGGGGTTATGTGTTCTTTCAAATATGATTGTGACTGCTCTCTTGGCTTTGCTTGTAATTTATTACCCGGATAAACATTCTGTGTATGAAATGACAGGCGTAATGCCTTTTGCCGGGCTTCTCTCTCTAAGTGTAATAGTGTCTGCTGTCTGTATCTATTTCTTGAACCGAAGCTTGAAGGCCCCGGCTTGGCAAATCTCGGAAAAGACGGATGGTGAAATAGATAGTATCGTAACTAATGAAGAATCAAAGGAGTAAGATATGGCTATAATAGTGAATTTGGATGTGATGATGGCAAAACGGAAGATTGCTTTGGGCGATTTGGCTGATCGTATCGGCATAACTCCGGCAAATCTTTCGATTTTAAAGACGGGTAAAGCCAAAGCTATACGCTTTTCTACTCTTGAAGCAATCTGTAAGGAGCTTGATTGCCAACCGGCGGATATCCTCGAATTTAAGGAAGATGAATCCTGATTTAAGAAAGGAAATTCGTTCTTTTCTTACAATATGTAAGTTGATTTGTGATTGGAAAGCGGATAAAAGGTTGAATATTGTTAAATAAGCTATATTTACTGACAATATGTAAGTAAATTCTTGTTTGATTCCGGTTTGCTCTCTACCTTTGCACCGCAATTTGAAAGTAATCTTAAAGTAATAAATATATGAAAGCTTCAATTTTAAGTAAAAGCATTCTTGTTCTTGCAGTTATGTTTTTGTGTAATCTTGCAATGAGCGCAGCCTCTCCCAGAGAGTACATGTATGATACGAAGGAAGAGAATGGTAAAGTTATTTCAAAAGTCATTTTCTTAAATGATAATGGACTTTTGAGTAAGGAATTTAAATATGAGTTTTCTTATAACGAAAACGGCAAGGTGTCAGAGAAAACGGCATATCGCTGGAACGAGAGTAAGGAAACATGGGTCCCCTATTATCAGACAATTTATACATATAATGTAGAAACAGGGGAGATCAATACCACATATGGCATGTGGAATCAGAAAAAAAAGGATTTTAGCTTAAATGTCCAAAATCTTGTTGCCCCGGCAACAAGTTATAATGATATTTTTTCATAATACCTAAGTTAGAATATTTCATAGACACATCGTAAATGGCGCGAATAACAAAAGACGTGAGTCCCTGTTATTAGCGCCATTTTCATATTTAGCCGGAAATATATTTGTTTGCTACTTATTATCTGTATCTTTGTTCGAAACATTTAAATAACCATAGCTATGGACAAAGTAAGAATACAACAATTGTTGACCTCTTTTAATGGCATTACCCATTCTGTAAATAATGAAGATAATAGCGAGCAGATTGAAATCTGGTTTGCCCGCGAGTTGCAATCTATTCTGGGATATGCAAGATGGGAAAATTTTGAGGTAGCCATTCTTCGAGCTGTTGATTCATGTAAAGCTCAAGATATCAATGCGGATGACCATTTTCGTGAGGTCACGAAAATGGTCCGATTGGGAAGTGGAGCAAAACGTGAAGTGCAAGATTTTATGTTGACCCGTTATGCTTGTTACTTGGTGGCCCAAAATGGAGACCCAAAGAAAGAAGAAATAGCTTTTGCACAAAGTTATTTTGCGATCCAAACTCGTAAAGCTGAATTGATAGAAGAACGCTTGAATTTGTTGTCTCGTTTGGAGACAAGGGATAAATTGCGGGCAGCTGAAAAGCAATTATCTCAGAATATTTATGAGCGTGGAGTCGATGATAAAGGATTTGCCCAGATTCGTTCGAAAGGAGATACTGCCTTGTTTGGCGGATTTACAACGGAAGATATGAAATTGAAGCTTGGCGTGAAGGCCAGCCGACCTTTGGCAGACTTCTTACCGACACTTACTATTGCTGCGAAAAACTTGGCGACGGAAATGACGAATTACAATGTGGCAAGTAAAGATTTATATGGCGAACCATCTATAACGAAGGAACATGTTCAAAATAATTTGAGTGTGCGGGAAATGTTGGGGGCAAGAGGTATTAAACCGGAAGAGTTGCCTGTTGCGGAAGATATAAAGAAACTGGAGCGTAAAGTTGCTAAGGATGAAAAGTTAATGGAGAAAAATACGCCTAAACTACCGAAGGTATAATGTATTTCTAACTAATAACGCCGACCATTTTCGTGAGGTCACGAAAATGGTCGGCGTTATTGATTTTCAAGACAAGTGATCATTTTCGCGACCTCGCGAAAATGATCACTACTTATAGTCCTTATTTGATGATCTTCTCTATCTCCGAAAGATTCTTTTCTACATCTGCATCTGTAACCTCGTAGTTTGTCAGGTCACCTGCCAGATATTGGTCGTAAGCGGCCATATCGATCAGTCCGTGACCGGAGAGGTTGAACAGGATCGTACGCGGTTTACCTTCGAGTTTGGCTTGTTCGGCTTCGCGGATGGCTGCAGCAATAGCGTGTGATGATTCGGGAGCCGGGATAATGCCTTCGCTCTGTGCAAACAGGGTGGCAGCCTGGAATGTTTCCAATTGCTGGATATCGACTGCATCCATTAACCCGTCTTTTTTCAGTTGGCTGACGATAGAACCTGCACCGTGATAGCGCAGACCTCCTGCATGGATATTGGCCGGAGCGAAATTGTGTCCCAACGTGAACATCGGAAGGAGCGGAGTATAGCCGGCTTCGTCACCGAAATCGTACTGGAATTGTCCGCGTGTCAGTTTCGGGCAAGATGCCGGTTCTGCTGCAACGATGCGGATATCTTTACCCTGTGTCAGTTTATGGCGCAGGAACGGGAATGCAATACCGGAGAAGTTTGAACCGCCACCGAAGCAAGCGATGACAACATCCGGATATTCCCCTGCCATTTCCATCTGCTTCTCTGCTTCCAGACCGATAACCGTCTGGTGGAGCATTACGTGGTTCAGTACGCTGCCCAATACATATTTACAGTTTGGTGTCTGCATAGCCAGTTCGACTGCTTCGGAGATAGCTGTACCCAGACTTCCCTGATAGTTCGGATGTTTGGTAATGATGTCGCGTCCGGCGCGTGTACTCATACTCGGTGATGCGACCACTTCGGCTCCGAATGTCTGCATCATGGAGCGGCGGTAAGGTTTTTGATTGTAGCTTACCTTAACCATATAAACCGCTAATTCCAAGCCGAAATGTTTGGCTGCCATAGCCATAGATGCTCCCCATTGTCCGGCACCTGTTTCAGTTGTGATATTCGTCACACCTTCCTTTTTACAGAAGTAGGCCTGCGGGATGGCTGAGTTCAACTTGTGTGAACCGACCGGGCTGACACTTTCGTTTTTAAAATAGATATGGGCCGGCGTATCCAATGCCTTTTCCAGTCCGTAAGCACGAACCAGCGGAGTCGGACGCCAGATTTTATACATCTCGCGCACTTCTTCCGGGATTTCAATCCAAGGGTCTGTCTGGTTTACTTCCTGATGAACCAATTCTTTGGCAAACAGTGGATAGAGGTCTTCCGGATTCAGTGGTTCCTTTGTTTTAGGGTTTAACGGAGGAAGCGGTTTATTCTTCATATCTGCTACAATGTTGTACCAAGCAGTAGGAATATCTTTCTCCTGCAATAAAAATTTCTTACTTTCCATAATATTGTTATGTCGTTTACATTATTAATCCAAAATAGCCATTAAGGCTTACAACTTGGAAGCAAAGTAACAAATAATATTCCATTCTTCAAATGAAATACCGGAAAATATATATCTTTGCGGCCAACTCTGTAAACTGATAACAAACGACAAATATGAAAAAGCTGATATTACTGCTGGCAGGCATCTGTATGTTCTTTCCGGCAACAGCGCAGAAGAAAGATTTCACCTATAAGTTTTACGGTTTTGTCCGTGGTGACCTTTTCTATAACTCTCGGGCTAACATGGCTCCGATAGACGGAAACTTCTATTTGTTTCCATTGGATAAAAAGCCGGACCCTGACGGCAAGGACTTGAACGCCAGTCCTAACGGCAGTTTCTACACGTTTACTTCCCGGTTGGGTTTGGATATGACCGGTCCGAATGTGGGTACGGCTCGAACAAGCGCTAAGATTGAAGTAGACTTTGGCGGTTTTTCGTCCAGTAATACGATGCTACGCGTCCGCCAGGCCTATGTTGCTTTGGACTGGGATCGGAGCCAAGTGCTGATCGGACACACTTGGCATCCCCTTTTCGGAAGTGTTTTCCCTGATATGTTGAATCTTTCGACAGGCGCGCCTTTCCAGCCTTTCAACCGCAGTCCCCAATTGCGTTATCAATATAAAGTCGGCAAGGTGAAGCTGACGGCTTCCGCTATCTGGCAATTACAGTATCTTTCGAGCGGACCGAACGGGATGAGTGAGGAATATATCAAGAACAGCTGCGTGCCCGAATTCTATGTCGGTGCGGATTATGCGTCCGGCAATGGTTGGCTGGCAGGTGCCGGCATTCATTTGATTTCGCTGAAACCACGCACTTCGGCTGTCTGGAATGAAAAGACTTATAAAGTGAATGAGCGCATGACAGCCCTTTCTTATGAAGCGCATGTCAAATATACCGGGCGGAATTATACTTTTGCAGCGAAGAGCCTGATGGCTTCCAGTCTGGACCACACTGCGCTGATCGGCGGTTACGGTATCAGCGCGATCAATCCGGATAACGGTGAGCAGGAATATACGCCTTATCGCCATTCCACTTCCTGGGTGAATTTTACCTATGGGACCAAATGGAAAGGACATTTCTTTGCCGGTTATACCAAGAACCTGGGAACGTCTGATGCGTTGGTCTCTCCTGTTAAATATGGTATGGGCTTGGATCTCGATCAGTTGCTTTCTACCAATATCGCATTTTCGTACAACTTGCCGCATTGGCAGATCGGTCTTGAATATATGCCGTCGACAGCTTGGTATGGCGAAACGGATATGGCTTCCGGCAAAGTGGTGGATACACATTCGATAACGAACCACCGCATTCTGGGGCTTGTGATGTATTATTTCTGATGAGGGACGCATTTATAAAACTGCACATTTCCATTCTTTTGGCAGGCTTTACCGGCCTGTTCGGAAAACTGGTCACGCTGAACGAGGGAGTGCTCGTCTGGTACCGGATGCTTTTGGCTGCAGTTATGCTTTTCCTGATTCTTTGGGGTAGTGGAAGACTGAAACGGGTCCCTTTTCGTGAAGTCCTGAAAATAGCCGGGACAGGCTTGCTGTTGGGACTTCACTGGGTGTTTTTCTATGGGAGCATCAAGGCAGCGAATGTCTCGATCGGTGTAGTCTGCTTCTCGCTGGTCGGTTTCTTTACTGCGTTGTTGGAACCGCTGATTATCAGAAGGCGTCTTTCGATTAAAGAGATATTGTTCAGCCTGGTGGCCGTATGCGGCATTGTTTTGATTTTCCAGTTCGATACACGTTACCGGACAGGGATTATTATTGGTGTGGTTTCATCGGCATTGGCAGCTCTTTTTACTATTACGAACAAGAAAGTGGGTGTGCGCCATTCTTCCAGTATGATGTTACTTTACGAAATGATTGGCGGTTTTTTAGGGCTGACCTGTCTGTTGCCGTTTTATCTGCATCTCTTTCCGGTAGAGACGATCTTGCCGGGGATGATTAATTTCCTTTATCTACTGCTGCTTGCGTTGGTTTGTACGATAGGGCTTTACCTGTTGCAGATACAGGTGTTGAAGCAGGTTTCCGCGTTTACTGTGAATCTGAGTTATAATCTGGAGCCTGTCTACAGCATTATCCTTGCCATGCTCTTTTTCGGGGAAGCGAAAGAGTTGAACTTCGCTTTTTATGCAGGGCTGGGGTTGATCCTCCTTTCCGTTCTGTTGCAAACATGGGAGGCTATCCGTTATAAGGCAGTGTGAACCAGAAACGCGATCCTTCTCCGAGTTTGGAGTCTACTCCGATTGTTCCGTTGAGCGTTTCGACAATGGTTTTGCAAATGGTGAGTCCTAAACCGGTACCTTGTTTGAATGAATCAACTTTTACAAAGCGTTCGAAGATCGTGCGCTGGTTTTGGGGGGAGATTCCGATGCCCGTATCGATTACTTCGACTAAGATGCGTCGTTCCATAATGCGGTAAGAAAGCGTAATGCGACCTTTTTCCGTAAACTTGGTTGCATTAGAAATCAGGTTTGAAATGACCTGCGTGATACGTTTGGGATCTGTATGAACGATAATATCCGGCAAGGAGTCGAAATCACAGATCAGTTCAACCCCGTCGGGCATTTTCAGTGAATGGACTTGATACTGTTCGTGACATATTTCCTTCAGGCTGGCATCGGTAAGCGAGTAATCCAGGATGCCCGACTCTATTTTCGAGAAGTCCAGAATATCGGTTATCAGCCGAAGCAGCAAATCGCTGTTTTTGTTGATTATCTTGACAAATTCTTCTTTTTCTTCCTTGTTTTCTGTCTCAGCCAAGATGCCGGAGAAGCCGATTATGGCGTTGAGCGGCGTCCGGATCTCATGGCTCATATTGGCAAGGAATGCTGATTTTAGTTTATCAGCTTCGCGTACTTTTTGTATTTCCAGTTCCGACTGCCGGGTTTCATATTCTGCATGATACAATTTCTCTTCCAACAGTTTCTCTTCGGTTATGTCGGTGACGTGGCAAACCATTTTGTTCAACCGCTTGCTCCCCTTTGTCTTGTAAGCTTGTGCATTGATACGTATCCAGATCGTTTCGTTCTCGATACTGGTTCGGCATATAAAGCTGCAATGATCCTGCACTCCGTTTATTACCTGAAACAATTGGTTGACATTATCGGTTTTCCGGACAATCTGTTGTACGTTTTCGATAGTCATGTGCTTGTTGTTTCTCAGGTAATTGAAGAGTTTATTGCTCTCTCCCGCCTCATTGAGTAAGGGGTCGATGAACAATTCTTTTTTCTCTATATCATATTCGGCAACCAGCGAATGGCCGGAGAGGAGAACCGCTTTAAGGGTTGCCAAGTTGTTTTGCATACGCTCCTCTTCCAGTCGTTTCTCCGTTTCGTCGGATATGATAAGCAAGTAGCCGATATGGCCGAATTCATGGTCGGTCAAACCGATCCCTTTTATCATCAGATATTTAACCTGATCGGTTAGAGAAGATAAATAATATCCGGAATCTCGTACGGCATTGAAATCGTATGTGAACGAAAAACTGAACGCTTTCCTTTTTGATATCTGGTCGAGAGCTTTGGCTGGGATAGACGGATCCTTGAATAAATTCACTCCTATCAATTGGTCGCGGCTTGTACCGAAGGTTTTGCAATCAGCGTCGTTTACGTCGATCAGATAACCTTCCGAGTCATATAATTCCACGCCGATCGGCAGATTGTTGAAAAACTGCTGGAACTTCGTGCTTAGTTCGGAAATGCGTTTTCTCGACTCTTCAAGGTTATTGTTGGTCTGCCAGCGTTCGATGATAATGGAGAATATACTCGCCGTAAGATGCATATCCTCGACTTCTGCTATTGTCCAGAAACGATGTGCGCGCACGGAGTCGAAACCGATGAATCCCTGTACTTTATTATGAAAAGTCAGCGGTATGATCAACATGGATTTTAATTGTTGTTCGGTCAGCAAAGCCTTGTCGGTGGCAGCTTCGGATGGCAGCATGGCTATATCGCCCAACACGATGTCATGCCCGCTTCTGACGGTTTCGATAATCCAGGGAATCGTATCGTAGGTCAGCTTGCTCTGGTCGTCTTTGGGGACTTTTACCCATTCGCTCATCGCTTCGCAAATAAAGTTGGCGGTCTGTCCGTCTTCTTCGAAAATAGCAACGTAGCCCCAATCCGCATTGAAGTAGTCCAACAATACGCGCATAGCTTTTTCGATCGGATCTTTCTCTTCATTAAAGAGGATAACCAAAACTTCGGAAATAATACGTTTGATGGTTGGCGTTTCAAAGGGTGTGCGAACCTTGGATCTATCCGGTTCATTATCCCTAACTTCCAGTAATTGTATTAATTCTTCCCGGGTCAACAGATCGTATGGCGATGTTTTGAGAGTCATATCAGAATCTTTAGCTAATCGCAAAAGTAGAAAATAGTTTTGATTTTTAAAGGCTTTCGCCGATTATTATCTAATATTCCCTATGTGTGCGCTCTTATTTGAAGCGGAGGAAATCTGTTTTCGGCGACGGCGTGTATATTCTTGACGCTGTCGTGTAAGTTTTCGGCGACGTCGAATATATTTTCGAGGACGTCGGGAATAGATTCCTATTGCTTCGGATTCACAATGGATGACGGTTTCCTTTTAGAACTATTATAATTAGAATAGCAGGCTCATTCCGGGTAAAAAGTTATATTTGCATGTTCTAACATTGGGCGGCCCGATGGTCGACCTGCCATTATTGATTTTGATTATGTTGAAACAACAGTTACAGCAAAAGTTACAGCAAAAACTCTCTCCTCAGCAGATCCAGTTGATCCGGCTTCTGGAACTTCCGGCTATCGAGCTGGAGGAACGCGTGAAGCATGAATTGGAGGATAATCCGGCGTTGGAAGAAGGGAAGGAGATTACTGACGACTTTGACCGTACTGACGAAGGGGGTGATGAGTTGGCATCTAACGATATGGATGGAGGAACGGAGAGTGATACCGACCTCTCTTTAGGCGATTATATGAGTGAAGACGATATTCCCGATTACAAACTCCGCGAATTGAGCGAGCGTGTCGAACGGAAAGAAGACGTACCCTTTTCAGTCAGCGAGTCTCTCAATGAATATCTGCTCCAGCAGCTTGGCTTGCGCGATTTGCCGGAGAAACAGGTAAAGATCGGCGAATATATTATCGGAAACATAGACGACGACGGATATCTGCGCCGTGACCTGTCTGCCATTGCAGATGATCTGGTATTCCAGGCGGGACAAGACGTGACAGAAGAAGAGATCGGCGAAGTCCTGACCATTATACAGGATTTTGATCCGGCAGGCGTGGCCGCCCGCAACTTGCAGGAATGCCTTTTGCTACAACTGGCCCGTCGCGAGAAAACGCCCGATACGGAATTGGCAATCCGTATGCTGACCGACTATTTTGAGGAGTTTACCCGCAAGCATTACGATAAGATTATCCGTGGATTGGATATAGACGAAGCTGCCCTGAAAAGGGCCATTCACGAAATAACAACCCTCGATCCTAAACCTTGCGGCAGTTGGGGCGGTTCTATGGAGACAGCTTTGAGCCAGGTGATTCCCGACTTCGTGGTGGAAGCCGTCAATGGAGAGTTGATCCTGAGCATGAATAACCGGGGGATTCCCGATATGCGCATCAGCCGTGAATATGCCGAGATGTTCCAGGACTATGCCGGCAACAAGGCGAACCAGACATCCAAGATGAAGGAAGCCGTCCAGTTTGTGAAGCAGAAACTCGACTCCGCCCAATGGTTCATCGATGCCATCCGCCAACGCCAGGAAACCTTGCAGCGTACAATGGAGACAATCATTCTCCTGCAACGGGACTTCTTCCTGACCGGCGACGAAGCGACCTTGCGTCCGATGATCCTCAAAGATGTGGCGGAACGGGCCGGATATGATATTTCGACCATCTCGCGTGTGAGCAACAGTAAGTACGTGCAGACGAATTTCGGTATATATCCGCTGAAATACTTCTTTTCCGAATCGATGCAGACCGACAGCGGCGAAGAAATATCCACCCGCGAGGTGAAAAAGATTATGAAAGAGCATATCGACGGCGAAGATAAGCGCAAGCCGCTTACCGACGAGGAACTGGCCTCCATCCTGAAGGAAAAAGGCTACATCATCGCCCGCCGTACGGTAGCCAAATACCGCGAACAATTGGGCATTCCGGTTGCACGGCTCAGAAAAGAAATATAAATTTGAAGCGTTATGAAGTTATTTGCAAATATCATATCCGGGATGTTTCATCCGTTGCTGATGGTGACGTATGGTGTCGTGCTGGCACTGTCTTTCACCTATCTGGCGATCTATCCACCGACAATGAAGCTGTTGCTGGCCGGCGGTGCTTTCCTGTCGACGGCGGTCATACCCGGAGCATTCATCTTTCTGATGGTGAAAAACGGGGCGGCAGTCGATATGGAACTGTCCGACCGCCACGAACGCGTGGTGCCCTACCTGATCTTTATCACTTCGATCATGGTCTGCGCCTTCTACATGTATAAGATGATGTTGCCGTTCTGGTTTATATCCTTACTTTTAGGGGCCTGCGTATCGTTGATATTGGCATTGCTGATTAACTTTTTCTGGAAGATCAGCGCCCATGCGATTGGTATCGGAGGCTTACTGGGCGGCATTATGGGAGTGGCGCGTATCCACCTGATAAACCCTTATTGGGCCTTTATTATCGTGATCGTGATTGCCGGACTGGTCGGCACTTCGCGCATCTTTTTGAAAAGACATACGCCTATGCAGGTATATGCCGGGTTTTGTCTTGGATTTATATGTACCTTTGTTGCATCATTTTTAAGTTATATCTATTTATTCATCTAATAAAAACACTAAGATTATGAATTTTCCTGCAGATTTAAAGTACACAAAAGATCATGAATGGATCCGTGTAGAAGGCAATGTAGCTTATGTCGGTATTACTGATTATGCACAGGGCGAACTTGGCGAAATCGTTTTCGTCGATATTACAACAGAAGGAGAAACAGTTGAAAAAGAAGAAGTTTTCGGTACTATCGAGGCTGTGAAGACTGTATCCGATTTGTTTATGCCGGTTAGCGGTGAAGTGATCGAAGCAAACGCCGAACTGGACGACAAACCCGAATTGGTGAATGAAGATGTTTATGGCAACGGATGGCTGATCAAGATATCTATCTCTGATCCTTCCGAACTGGACGAGCTGATGTCTGCTGCCGAATATGAACAACTGATCGCAAAATGACACCTGTAGTAAGCATTATCATGGGCAGTACTTCGGATCTGCCCGTAATGGAAAAAGCAGCCAAGCTGCTCGACGAGATGGAAATCCCGTTCGAGATGCACGCCTTGTCTGCCCACCGCACACCTGCTGAAGTAGAGGCTTTTGCCAAAGGAGCCAAAGGACGCGGTATCAAAGTGATTATTGCGGCTGCCGGAATGGCTGCCCACTTGTGTGGAGTGATTGCATCTATGACGACTGTGCCCGTAATTGGTGTACCTATCAATTCGACGTTGGACGGAATGGATGCTTTGTTGGCTATCGTACAGATGCCTCCGGGAATCCCGGTTGCCACTGTCGGTATCAACGGTGCCCTGAATGCCGGTATCCTGGCAGTCCAGATGCTTGCCGTAGGAGACGAACAGCTCGAAGGTAAGCTGGCCGCTTACAAGGAAAACCTGAAGAAGAAAATCGTAAAAGCCAACGAAGAGCTGGCGAAGGTTTCTTTTAAGTATAAAACTAATTAGTTGAAAGATGAGAGTTGAAAGTTGAAAGTTAACAAAAGCGCAAAGCATTTATATCGCTTGCCGCCATTGTTGATTTTCAACTTTCAACTTTCATCTTTCATCTTTCAACTGAAAAGATGGAACATTTTTTTAATTACAGTCGTCGTAAATCCTCAGTCGTTCATATCGGTAACACCCCGCTCGGGGGCGACAGTCCGATTCGTATCCAGTCTATGGCAAACGTTTCCACGATGGATACCGATGCCGCCGTACGCCAAGCCATCCGCATGATCGAGGCCGGATCAGAGTATGTGCGTTTTACCGCCCAGGGAGAACGCGAAGCCCGCAACTTGGGCGTGATACGCAAGCAACTGAATGAAGCCGGATACACCACCCCACTGGTAGCCGACATCCATTTCAATCCGCGTGCAGCCGATGCCGCAGCCGAAGAAGTGGAGAAAGTCCGCATCAATCCCGGAAACTATGTCGACAGGGTCAAAACATTCGACCTGCTGGAATATACCGATGAGGAATATGCAGCAGAGTTGCAGAAGATACGCGACCGTTTCGTGCCATTCCTTAACATCTGTAAAGCACACGGAACCGCCATCCGCATTGGCGTGAATCATGGTTCGCTGTCCGACCGCATTATGAGCCGGTACGGCGATACTCCCGAAGGCATGGTTGCCTCCTGTATGGAATTCTTGCGTATCTGCCGGGATGAGAGCTTTCCCGACGTGGTGATTTCCATTAAAGCCTCCAACACGGTTGTCATGGTGAAAACCGTCCGCCTGCTGGTCCGGACAATGGAAGCCGAAGATATGCATTATCCCTTGCACCTCGGCGTGACGGAAGCCGGTGACGGCGAAGACGGACGTATCAAGAGCGCTGTCGGTATCGGAACCTTGCTTTCCGACGGGATAGGCGATACGATCCGCGTTTCCCTGAGTGAAGACCCAGAAGCTGAGATTCCGGTAGCCCGCAAGTTAGTCGATTATATCCTTGAACGCGAGGGGCATGAGCCGATTGAAGCTTCCCCTGCTTCCGGCTATGACCCGGTCTATGCCGATCGCCGCAGCAGCCGTGCGACGGAAGGGATCGGAGGGAACTTCCCGCCTGTTGTCATCTCCGATCGCAGTAACGGTGATTTTGAATTTGACTATGCGTCTCTGCCTGACTATATATATATCGGTAAGGAAGACCCGGACAACCTGCCCGACAGCTTCCGCCTTCTGGTGGATGCCCATTTCTGGAAAGAACGTTCGAATGCATATCCTTTCTTCATCGCTTCGGAAGTCGAAGAGTTGAAGAACTATTCCACTCCGCTGAAGTTTATCCGTTTGACATATAGTGATCTGACCGACCGGGTGATCGAAGTCCTGAAACAGGATAAATCCGTAATTGTAGTTTTGAGCACATACCACCGGAACGGTGTCGGTGCGCAGCGTGCCGCCATACACCGTTTGTTGGCAGCCGGCTGCGACGTGCCCGTCATCCTTCATCGCGATTACAGGGAGACGGATGTCGAAGCGTTGCAACTGAAGTCGGCGGCCGATTTCGGAACGCTGCTTCTGGATGGTTTCGGCGACGGTATCATGTTGCACAACGAAGGCTGCGAAGCCATGACGACGGACAGCTGTATGTTCGGCATCCTGCAAGCAACACGTACCCGTATCAGCAAGACGGAGTATATCTCCTGCCCGAGTTGCGGCCGTACGCTGTACGACTTGCAAACGACAATCGCCCGCATCAAAGAGGCCACTTCCCATCTGAAAGGCCTGAAGATCGGTATTATGGGCTGCATCGTGAACGGTCCCGGCGAGATGGCGGATGCCGATTACGGCTATGTCGGTGCCGGCAAGAACCGCATCAGCCTCTACAAAGGCAAAGAATGTGTCCTGAAAAATATCCCGGAAGAGGAAGCGGTGGAACGCCTGATCCAGTTGATTAAGGAGAATGGGGATTGGGTAAATTAATTTGCCTCCCGAATCTTTCAATCTTTTCTCCGGTCTTCTATTGCATGTCACAACCGTATTCTTTTCATGTTACAACTGTCCTCCTTCTGTGTTACAGCTGGATTTCTTTTGTTTCACAGTTGTGACATGAATAGCGGGCAGGTGTTGAGGAACCACACGTGCCGCATGATTCATTCTATCTGCCGGGTTGTTCCTTCTTGTACGGCACTATACTCCCATGAAGTACTGCAAAACCATTTTACAGGCGATCTTGACTAACCCGGTAACGAACGATAAGCATTATTTAAAGAATAATGAAAGCCGTTAGGAATGGTAATCAGGGATATTTGTGTAAATTTGCCCGGAAATAAAAGAGTTTATGGAAGTAAAAATTATAAATAAGTCACACCATCCGTTGCCACAGTATGCAACTCCGCTCTCGGCCGGAATGGATATCCGTGCAAACCTGACAGAACCGGTTGTGTTGAAACCGCTTGAACGTAAATTGATCTCGACCGGATTGTATATCGCCCTGCCGGAAGGATATGAAGCCCAGATGCGCCCCCGCAGCGGCTTGGCATTGAAGCATGGTATTACACTGCTGAACACGCCAGGCACAATCGATGCCGACTATCGCGGCGAAATCGGTATTATCCTGATTAATCTCTCCTCCGACCCATTCACCATCAATGACGGCGAACGTATCTGCCAGATGGTTATCACAACCCATAGCCAGGTGGCTTGGCAGCCGGTCGAAGCGCTGGACGACACCGAACGGGGAGCGGGTGGATTCGGACACACGGGGAAATAATTGAGAATTGAGAATTAAAAATTAAAGATGCGATGCTAAGACGGCTGATTACGATATCTCTTTTTATCTTGCTGGCAGTAGGCATCCGGCCGCTGATGGCGCAGGACTCCGTGACGGAGGCACCGCAAAAGGCAGCCCGGATCAGTGCGGCTGACCAGCGGAAATTCGACTACTTCTTTTATGAAGGACTAAACTTGAAGACGGCAGGAAAGTTCGATGCCGCCTACGATGCTTTTAACCATTGTCTGGCAATCGACTCGACCGCTTCGGCCGTGTTATACGAACTATCTTCCTTTTATGCCCAGCTGAACCGTCCGGAGAAGTCGTTGGATATGCTGCGGAAGGCGGTCGCCTACAGTTCCGATAACTTCACTTACCGCTTGGCGTTGGCAACAATGAGCCGTAATCTCGGCATGTTCGGCGAAGCAGCCGAAGAGTATAAGAAGCTGGTAAAGGATTATCCCGGGAAGCCGGAACTGAACTACTACTTAGCGGATGCACTCACGCAGGAAGGCGAGTTGGGCGAGGCGATCGAGGCCTATGATGCGCTCGAGTCGTCGATCGGTATGAGTGAAGCGCTTTCGATGCAGAAATACAAGCTCTATAATGCTTTGGAGCAAACCGGCAACGCCTTCAAAGAGGTGGAAAAGCTGGCCGCCAAGTTCCCGATGGAATCCCGTTACCAGATCATTTTGGGGGATTTGCATCTGGAAAAGAACGACACCATTAAGGCGCTGGAATATTACAAAAAGGCACATGCTATCGATCCGGAAAGTCCCTATTACATCGTCTCGATGGCAAACTACTACGAGGTGGTGGGCGATAAGGACGCTGCCGAGACACAGATACGCAATGCGCTGGTGAACGATAAGTTAGACGTCGAAACGAAAGTCGGCATCCTTTCCCGCTATATCCTCAAACTGCAACAGACCAAGAAAGGGACGGAAAGTGCAAACGCCCTGTTCCAGACCTTGTTAGAACAGCATCCCGAAGATATTGACCTGAAACAGATGTACGGCAGCTTGCTTATCGCACAGGGGAAGAACGACGAAGCCCGTTTCCAGTTCCAGCTGATTACCGAGATGGAGCCGTCGGATGCCACAGCTTGGCAGCAGCTCTTGAATCTGGCGTTGAAATCGGAGGATATTCCTGAAGTGATCCGTATCTGCACCCGCTGCCAGGAACTCTTCCCGGATGCTCCGGAATATTATTTCTACCTCGGAATCGCTTATTTCCAACAGGAGAAATACCAGGATGCGCTCGACACTTACAGGGCAGGACTGGATATTATCCCGGAAACAAACGTGGGCTTGAAGTCTGATTTCTACGGGCAGATCGGCGATATCTACTATCAGATTAAGAATATGCCGGAAGCTTATAAAGCCTATGATGACGCTCTGAAATACAATGATAAGAATGTAGTCGTCCTCAACAACTACGCCTATTTCCTCTCTTTGGAAAAGAAAGACCTGAAAAAGGCGGAACGGATGAGTGCGTTGGCGGTGAAACTGGAACCGAACAACTCGACTTATCTCGATACTTATGCCTGGATATTCTTTGTACAGGGCAATTATACGCTGGCGAAAATCTATATCGAGAATGCGCTGGCTAACGATACGACTAAAAGTACGGAACTGATAGATCATTATGGCGACATCCTCTTTATGAGCGGCGATAAGGAAAAAGCCCTCGAGCAGTGGAAGAAAGCCAAAGAGATGGGAAAAGTAAGCGACGTGCTGGACCGCAAGATTGCGGAAGAAACTTATATAGAAGAGGAGGTTCCGAATGAATAAGACTTACCTTGCCCTTGCATTCGTCCTTTTTACAGCTCTGCTTCTGACGGGTTGTAAGACGACTAAAAAAGTAGGGACCGTCGAAGCCGGCGGGGCGAAAGCGCACAACGAATTTTTCGAGCTGGTGCAGGAACAGGCGTTCCGCTATGAGACGTTGACTGCCCGCTTGAATGTGGACTTAAACTTGCCTGGAAACAGCATGAGTTCGCGTGTCGACCTGAAGATGGTGAAAGACAGTGCTTTCCAACTCTCCGTACAGCCGTTTTTAGGGATCGAAGTCTTTCGTGCGGAGATCAGTGTGGACAGTGTGAAGGTGATCGACCGGATGAATAAGCGTTATGTAGCCGACAACTATGCCAACCTGAAAGGGCAGATGCCGATCGATTTCAACTTCTATAATCTCCAGGCTCTTTTCACCAACCAGTTGTTCCTGCCCGGACAACAGACGATCAGTCCGAAACAGTATAGCCGCTTCAAATTGAAGCAGGACGGTCCGGCAGCCGAGATACAGGTCAAGGATGTCATGGGATTGCTGTACACCTTTATGGCAGACGGGGAAGAGAAAATACTTTCCACCGGTATTTCCGATCCTTCCGACCGTTACGCCCTGCAATGGAATTATACCGATTTCCGTATGGCGGACGGCCAACCGTTCCCAATGAAGATGGATGTGCAGGTGTTGAAGGAAGGCGCTTCACAAGGCGGCATTACCATGCATTTCTCGCGTGTGCAGACAAATGTCCCGGTAAAGATGGACTTCTCCATACCGGCCAAATATAACCGGATTACGTTGGCGCAGATTATCAAGTCATTGAGTAATACTAAAATGTAAATGAGATTTCTCTGGTTCGTCATATTCGTCTTGTCGGTAAGCGCTGCTTGTGCACAGAACTCCGCAAGGATTCGTGAACTTGAAAAGCAACGTAAGGCTGCGCTTGCCGAGATCGAGATGACCAACCAGCTTTTGGACGAGGCGCGGCAGACGGCGCGCAACTCGTTGAACCGCCTGAACTTGCTCTCCAAACAAATCCTTTCCCGCAAACAGGTGATCAGCCTGCTGAACCAGGAGATCGGCGAGATAGACAAACAGATTGCCGCCTCACGCCGCGAGATCTCGCAGTTGGAAAAGGAGTTGGGTGGTAAACGGCAGAATTACGGGAAATCGGTGCAAAGCATGTATAAACGGCGCAGTTCGCAAGATAAGCTGCTGTTTATCCTTTCGGCCGACAATTTTGCGCAATCCCTCCGCCGTATGCGTTACCTGCGTGAGTATGCCGACTGGCAGAAGAGGCAGGCTTCCGAGATAATCGACAAACAGAAGGAGATCGCCTATAAGCAGAAGGAACTGGAAAAGACCCGTTCCGAAAAGAATGCTTTGTTGAGCGCACGTGAAGACGAAAGCCGCAAGTTGCAGACGGAAGAATCCAGCCAGAAGGCCGAAGTACAGCAACTCAACAAGAAACAAAAGCAATTGCAAGCCGACCTGAAGAAGAAGAAACAACAGGCCGATGCCCTGAACCGCCAGATCGAAAAGCAGATTGCCGCCGAAATAGCCCGTGCCGAGGCTGAAGCCAAAGCTGCCCGTGAACGTGCGGCCCGTGCCGAACGGGATCGGCTGGCGCGTGAAAAAGCAGCCGCTTCAGGTAAGAAAGTTCCGGATACAAAACCCGAAACAGAGCCGGTGCGTGAAGAGCGTGTTGCCGATACGAAGGGCGGATATGCCATGACGAAAGCCGAGAAACAACTGTCCGACAACTTTGCCGGCAATAAAGGGCGCCTGCCTTATCCCGTCTCCGGTCGCCATACGATTGTGGCTACCTTTGGTGAACAGCAGCACCAGGAATTGAAATATGTCCGTACGAATAACAGCGGTATCGACATCCAGACCTCTCCGGGCGCAGATGCCCGTGCGGTGTTCAATGGTGAAGTGACGCGTGTATTCGTGGTGCCGGGCTACAATAATTCGGTCATTATCCGGCATGGTAACTACCTGACTGTTTATAGCAACCTGAGCCAGGTGTATGTAAAGGCAGGCGATAAGGTCAGCACCCGGCAGGCCATCGGCAAGATCTTTACCGATACCGAAGACGGCAACGCAACGATCCTCCATTTCCAGCTTTGGAAGGAAAAAACGAAACTCAATCCGGCGCCTTGGCTGGATTGATATGTAGTCTTCAAATACATCTTGATAGTGTCTGTGTCTTGGCGGTCCCGGATCAAGTCCGGGATGACTGCACCCGCCATCTCATCCTGATTGTTGTATTAGTTTAGTATGAGGTTGCGGGGCAAGCCCGCAATGACATAGGGACTACTTTAGCTTAAGTTTCTGTAGCACAAATCTTATATCTTCCTTGTTAATAAGAAACTCCTTCAACCGCGTATCCGTTTTGCGACAGAAGATAGCGACAGAGAATGTCAACATGGCGCAGAAGGCAATGCTCGAACTGATGGCGGAACCGACTACTCCGTAAACCGGGATAAGCAGGTAGCCCGAAACGAGCAGGCCGAGTAAACCGACAAACGAGCTTCCGGCGCTGTAACGTATCTTCCCGCTTCCGATGAAGTATTGGCTCAGGATACTGTTGCAGGCCAGGGCGATGATTCCGGCTGCAAGCCCGGTTATGACTTTCCGTATTCCGGCAAATTCCGCACTGAAAAGGTAATCCGTGTACACCCATTCCGGTATCAGGAGGATGCAGCCTGTGGCAAATGTTACGACACAGAATGTGAGCTTGAAGAAGCGCAATGTAATCTGTTTCTGTTTGGTAAGATCGTTTGCTTGGGCGACACGGCTGTATTCAATGTAACCGATGCTGCGGTTGATGTGCCAGACGCTTTCCGAAACCTTGGTTCCGGCATCCAGCAATCCGACGCTACCCAGTCCGGCAAAGCGTTTGATCAGGAAGTAGTTAAGGCGTGTTGTCAGGATTTCAGCGATATTGTCAGCGCTTCCCCATAGGCCATAAGCAAACATCTCTTTCAGCAGTGCCGTAAGCGAACGCCCTTTTCTGGGATCTTCCTTTTTCTGTTTGAGGAAAGGAAGCAGCAACAGAAGGCTGACAAGGAAGGCAATCCCGTTCGTGAGATACATTCCCCAGAGATAAGCGGAAACATTCTGTATCTTTAATCCGTAGTAGAGGAGTAGCAGGACAAAGAAAAGAAGTCCTCCCTGCAGGATGAAAGTGAGATTGAATCCTTTTATATGATTCTTCCCGAGCAGAAAACGGGAATTAGCGGCAACCAGCGAGGTAAGGATGGAAAGAATATAAATATCAGCGGCATACCCTTCGGGCAGTAGTCCTGCAACAGCCATGCCGCAACAGGCGATTCCTGCCCCGATCGGTGTCCAGCAATAGGAAGGCAGGAAGACGGCTTGCAGGGAATAGCGGTTCATGAAATAGACAATCGTGTTGCCTGCCAGTATCCCGCAAAACATCGTCGAGATGCTTACCGCCGCCAGGATCAGTCCGACCAGTCCGACACCTTCCACTCCCAGTACCTTGGCATTGACGAAGATCAAAGCCAGATTCAGGATGGCAATCAGGTAACGGGTTCCGATGGTTCCAAAGAGATCCTTCATATTAGTTGAAAGTTGAAAATTAAAAGTTGAAAGTTTGAAGAGAAAGAGGAATAAGCTGCAAGGGGGCTTATTCATTTTCAACTTTAAATTTTTAATTGATTAAGTAATTTGATATACGTGTCTATGGCTTCCCTGATTTCCATCAGGCCGATATATTCGTCGGCGGCGTGTGAACGGGCGGAGTTTCCCGGCCCTATCTTGACGGAAGGGAAAGGCATCAACGCCTGGTCGCTTAGTGTCGGAGAGCCGAAAGGTTCTTTTCCCATCACAATGGCGCGTTGCACAAAAGGGTGTTGCAAGTCCGTACGTGTAGAGTTGAGACGGAAACTGCGGGCTTTTATCTCACAGCCGACTTGCGGCTTGATTAGCTCGAACAGTTTTTCGTTAGGATAGAACTCGTTCGTGCGGATGTCGACGGTAAATTCGCAGCGGTCGGGAACGACGTTGTGCTGCGTGCCGGCATGGATAATCGTCACACTCATCTTTACCGGGCCGAGGAAGTCGCTCTTTTCCGGGAATTGGTATGTGTTGAACCATTCGATGTCTTTCATGGCGAGTGTGATGGCGTTGATACCTTCGTTGCGGGCGGCATGTCCGGACTTGCCGGTACTGACACAGTCCAGCACCATCAGCCCTTTTTCCGCCACAGCCGGTTGCATCCCTGTCGGTTCGCCGACAACGGCAAAAGAGATAGGAGGCAGGTTAGCAAGCGCACTCTCCAGTCCGTTCTTTCCCGAAACCTCTTCTTCGCAGGAAGCTAAGAAGATCAGGTTGTAAGGCTGTTCCTTTTCCGACAATGCCCTGAACGCTTCATACAGTGATACGACGCTTGCTCCGGCATCGTTACTGCCAAGTCCGTACAGGCGGTCGTCCTCCGTTTCTTCTGGCGTGAACGGGTCTTTCGTCCATCCGGAAGCCGGTTTGACGGTATCGATATGGGAATTAAGCAGCAAAGTCGGTTTGTCCAGATCGAATCCGGGAGCAGTCAGCCACAGGTTATTCCCTTTGCGGTTCACCTTATGCCCTGCCTTTTCCCAGGTCTGTTGCAAGAAATCGGCAACATCCGTCTCTTCCCTGCTGAAAGAAGGCCGGGCAATCATCCCTTTCAATATGTCAATTGCATCGTAGTACATAATCTTCTTTATTCAATTAATATTTTATCCACCGTCTCCCGGTCCCTTCTTAACTGAGCGATCAGTTCGTCGAGGGAGTTGAATTTGATGTCGCCTCGTACGTGGTTGATGAACTGGACGGTTATTTCGTTATTGTAGATGTCGCCGGAGAAGTTCAGGATGTTTACTTCTAACGTGATATTGTCTCCGTTGTCCAATGTCGGGCGGTTGCCGATGTAGAGCATGCCTTTGTAACGCAGTCCGTTCAGGTAGACCCAGACCGCATAGACACCGATCCCCGGAATGATCTTGAACGGTTCGTCCACTTGTATGTTGGCAGTCGGAAAGCCTAATTTGCGACCTACTTTGTAACCGCTGACGATACGCCCCTTCAACTGGTACGGGTAACCCAGCAGGCGGGCAGCCTCTTCCACCTTGCATTCCGTAAGAAGCCGGCGTATTTCGGAAGAACTGACAGCCGCTTCCCCTTCGCTGTATTGTGAGGCTTTTATGACCCGGATGCCGCAAGCTTCCCCGTAAGCGACATATTGCTCGAAGCCATCTTCCCGGTTATGTCCGAAGCGGTGGTCGTAGCCGATCAGCAACGTGCCGACCTGCAATTGGTTTGCCAGCACGGACATTATAAACTCTTTGGCACTCAGGCGCGACAGCTCGGGGGTGAAATCCAGTACGATGCAGTAGTCGATCCCCGTGGAATCAAGGTGTTTCAGCTTCTCTTCGAACGAATTGAGCAGCTTCGGCTGATAGTCCGAATGCAAGACTGCACGCGGATGTTCGGGGAACGTGATGACGGCGGAAGGCAATCCGGCGGCTTCAGCCACCTGCTTCAGTTCATGAATCAGAAAACGGTGTCCCAAATGAACCCCGTCAAAAAAACCGATAGTCGCTACCAGTCTTTTACCTTTCAATATCTCCGTGTCTCTAACAACTATCATCTCTGCAGCCTTAATACTTCTAATTAGGATGCACAAAAGTACATAAAAACTATGAGTTATAATAATACGGAAATAAATCGTACTTTTGGGAAGTAGTTTAAACGAAAAACATCACCATTAAGTCAGTATGAAAAAAACATGTATCCTTTTATGCCTGATGGCCCTTTCCGCGCTTCAGGTGTATGCTGTTTCTTCCTGGAAAGAGACAAGAACAGTCATTTTCACTCCTTCCGGAGGAGAAAAAGCATACCTTCTTCAACCCGGGCAAAGCCTCTCCGAGCCTGTATCTTTCGGTCAATCCGGAATCCCTGTGCGGAAGTTCCTGCGCGTGATTGGCGGTGTTCGGATGCCTGCACCCTTTCAAAGCAGAGGGGAAGAGATGTTCCGCAGGTCCGAGTTCTATATCGATGACAATCTCGATTCCATTATCCGGAAGAAAGACCGCTATTCACTTTACTTCAAAGGTGAAAACGATCCTTTCGAGCGTCATGCCTATTACCGTATTTCCGGCGAATTGTTGCAACCGTGCGAGCTGACAGTTACACTTCCGGTTGTAAAGAAACAAGACCTGTCCCTCTCTCCGGACGGTGATTTCGGCGTCGCGATCGAGTTGTTCTACCGGAAGCCGGGACGGGCTGCCGACGATATTTACGACAAGCCGGACTCTTTGCTTTATATGCCGGTTCCGGCCGGTACGGGAAAATATCAGGCGGTGTCGCAGACCTTCTCCTTGCCGGAGAATGTAGCCTGTGCTTTCCTCCGTGTTGGCGGCACCCGTTTCAGCGGCGAATGCTGGGTGGAAGCTCCCCGTCTGACGCAAAACAAGAAGGCGGTTTGTTCGATTCCTTTTACCAAGTTCGCCCGGAAGACGGACAATTATAATTACTGGATCGGTTGCAACCTGGCAACCCGAAGCTGGCCGATGTGGAAGCTTGAATTTGATGGCAAGACTGTTTTTCAAGGGAATATCTTTGACCGCGCCTCCGATGTCGCAGACTTCTATATTCCGCTGCCCGCCTCTGTGCAAGGGAATGGCGAGATCAGGCTGACGCTCCTGAAAGAACCTCACCGTGCCGCCTATGCGTATGAATTGCGCGGGTTGGAGCTTATAGAAGAGACTGCCCGCGACTACGAAGTGATTTCCGTGCCCGAATATGTGACGAAGAATGCCTCTTTTGGTATTTTGGTGGAAACCAACAAGCCGAATGTCTGCCTGAAAGTGAAAGCCGCCGGTGCGGTTACGCCGGCCGAACAGGAATGTATGTTTGAAGAGCCCGGCTTGCATGTCGTCGAATTGCGTGCCGGTGAAGCCGGCCATGCCGTCCCGTTAGTGTTTGACGACGGTAGCCGGACGGAGCAGGCGGAAGTGCGCCAGGTGATCGATAAGGAGGCGGAGCAGATTTATCTCTCGTCCGGCGATGAAATCTATATCGACAAGCAATATACGCCGTACGATTATTTCTTTAAATGGTATATCTCCAACCGGATCGGCAACTGGTATCAGTTCCGCCCGTCCTACCAATGGAGCGGCTTCCGGATTGCGGACCCTGTTGTGATCGGACATTATACCAAGCTGCTGGATCAACTGAAAATACCATATGCCTGGCAAGTGGAAGGTCGTACACTCGCAGGCAGCCGGATCAACCCGTCGTTGGAAACCCTCGCCTCTCCGATGTTCCGCGGCAAACAGGCGCATGAGAATGACGGCGGATATTATTACTGGCAACATTTCCTCTATCAGGGAGTGTTCTCCGACATGGCAGCCCGCAACCGCCCTTACGGCGGGATCTTTGCCAAGCATCGCCCGATTTATACCGACCATGGAATCTTTATCCATTATGATCCGGAAGGCGTGACGGATATGGCCGACGGCGCCCGCAAACTCGTTTCCAATTTCCGCTATTCGAAAGGAGAAAGCACCCGCCATACAGGGCCGTCCACCTTGTTCCGCTATCTGTATCAGGCCGGCTATAACTGGTTGGGAGCCGAGCAGATGTACGGGCCGGAAGAAGTCATCCTCTCTTCGTTGCGCGGAGCGTCGCGTGCATACAGCCGTCCGCTTTACGGCACGCTTCACGCCATGCAATGGGGCTCGGGACCGTTTACCGATCCGAAACATTCCCTGCGTTTGTACATGTCGCTGGCTGTTGCCTATATGCATGGCTCTTCCCATATGAATACCGAAGAGGCGCTGTGGACGGATGAATACATGAACGACCGCTATTCGGTTTCCGGCAAGGAGCATCTGTTCGCCCAGCATCAGATGCTGAACTTCGTGGAAACGCATTCCCGTCGCGGCGATCTGAAAAGTAACATAGCCGTGATCCAGGGGCGCAATGATGCCTGGAAATCTTTCGGGCGCGGCAGTTTGTGGTCGCAGAAAGGCGATAAATGGAAGTTCGATAAGGCCTGTGAAAGCTTCGACCTGCTCCGTGTCTTTTATCCGGATAATATCGTGGACGGATGCGGCCCGGAAGGTTGGTTCACTTCTACGCCTTACGGAACGGTCGACCTGTTGCCCGTCGAGGCTCCGCAGGATGTGATGAACCGGTATAAGGCGTTGGTATTCTTAGGATGGAACAGTTATGACGCGGGCGATTTCCTGCGTATCCGGGACTTTGTCTTCAATGGCGGGACACTTCTGCTGTCGGCCGCCCATCTGAATGCCGAACTGCAACCGGACCAGCCTGTCCGCTTCCCGGCCGATGATGCCGTTATCCGCGACATGTTGGGTGACAACTATCAACAGTTGACCGCTAAAACAGAGATCGCTTACGGCCTGGGCAAGATTGTCTATTTCCCGCAGAAAGTCTATCCGGCCGAAACGAACCTGCAAGCCGGTTATGTCGCAGCCATGAAAGAGATTGCAGGAAAAACCGCCGGCGAAGAGACGGACAAAGGCTGGATGGAAGCATCTCCTTCCGTCGGTTTTACCGCTTGGGACAGTCCCGGCCGCCGTACTATTTATTTGCTGAATGCCGATTGGTCGAGCGACCGGGAGCAGCGTCCGGCTACCTTTGTCTATAATGGCAGGAAATTCCCTGTTTCCGTCCGCCGTTATCATATTGAGACAATCCACTGTTCTGAAGGATTGGCTGTCATGCCGGCATCCAATACGACCGATGTCTTGTCTATCGAAAGAAATGGCAACGGCTGGACTGTAAAAGTGCAGAATACAGAAGGGGATGTGATTCAATGCATGAATGCGATTACCGGAAAGGTGGAATCTGTAAAATTCGATCAGCCAGGCATACACGAAGTGTCTGTTAACGAATAATTAAAGATTTTTGTCTATATTTGCAAGTATGGGTGACGCGTCTCAGAACATGGATCAGTATCAGCACATCTATATGGAGTATGCTCCGATGTTGATGCGTTTTGCAGAAAAGTTTGTTTCCGGCTTTTTTGCAGAAGATGTTGTTCATGACGTGTTCCTGAAACTGTGGGACAAGCAGGTATTCCGTCTGCCGGAGAACGATTTGAAGCGCGTGCTTTATGTCTCCGTCCGGAATGCCTGCCTGGATCATCTCCGCCGTGTGAGTATGGAGCAGGATATCATCGACCATCGCGCCCTCCAGCTCAAACTGGAAGAACTCGATTTCTTTGAGGCTTCCGACGAACTTTTCATGCGGCAGGATCTCTTGGACTTGTTGATGAAAAAGGTTGCCGAGTTGCCTGAAAGAAGCCGGGAAGTTTTCCGGATGTCTTATCTCGAAGGGCTGAAAGCGGCTGAGATAGCGGAACGCCTGGACTTGTCTGTCCGCACAGTCGAGAATCTGCTGTACCGTTCCCTGCTCTATCTGCGTAAAAACTGTTCAAATCTGTTCTTGCTCATTTTCCTGTTATAAAAGTTTCACATGTCATGATGCGCTGAAACTTTAGTTTCAAACAATTCCTCTCCTTGAAACTAAAGTTTCATGCCTTTGGAACAAAAGTTTCACGGGACGAAAATTTAGTTTCCTGCCTTGAAACTTTAGTTTCGACCGTCGACACTTTAGTTTCGAATAGAGTGATTTTATTTTTGTGAAAAGACCGAATCTTCCTTACCTTTGTAGGCAATTCGAACAAAAAGAAATGAAAAGATATTTACTACTTTTTGCGGCCTTGTGCGTGACGGTGGCCGGATATGCTCAGAAGAAGGATTTCTCTTATAAGTTTTACGGGCAAGTGCGCGGAGATTTGTTTTATAATTCGCGTGCTAACAGTGAAATCGTGGACGGATTGTTCCATCTGTATCCGAAGGACAAGAATCCGGATGCGGATGGGAAGGATTTGAATGCTACGGCAAACGGCAGTTTCTATTTGCTGTATTCCCGTTTGGGTGTGGACTTGAAAGGACCGAATATCGGGAAGGCTGTGGCTACGGCCAAGTTGGAGGCGGATTTTCGCGGTTCGGGTAGTAACTGGGCGGTTCTGCGCATCCGGCATGCTTACGTCAACCTGGATTGGGGGAAGTCGGCTGTGTTGATCGGGCAGACCTGGCATCCGCTGTTCGGAGATGTCTTTCCGCAGATGCTGAACCTGTCGACCGGGGCGCCTTTCCAACCGTTTAACCGTAGCCCGATGATTCGTTACCGGTACACGTCCGGTAAAGGGTTACAGCTGACCGGGGCAGCGATATGGCAGTTGCAATATCTCTCTGCCGGGCCGAACGGGAAGAGTGAGGAATATATAAAGAACAGCTGTATTCCGGAAATCTATGTTTCGGCCGATTATAAAGCGGACGGACTGATCGCCGGTGTCGGTATGGAAGTGCTGTCTCTGAAACCGCGTCAGCAGACAACGGTAGGCGACCATATATATAAGGTAAGCGAGCGGGTGACCGCCTTGTCTTTTGAAGCCCATGCCAAATATACGACGCAGGACTGGCTGGTTTCCGGCAAGACCCTGCTGGCGTCGAACCTGACACAGGCCTGTATGTTAGGCGGCTATGCCGTGACTTCGATAGACCCGCGGACGGGCGAGCAGGAATATACGCCTTACCGCCATTCCATGACCTGGCTGAATGTGGTGTACGGCAAGAAGTGGAAGCCGGGACTTTTTGTCGGCTATCTGAAGAACTTGGGAACGGGGAAGACGATCGCCGGGCCGACTTACGGTGTGGGACTGGATGTAGACCAGGTGTTTACAACCAATCTGCAACTCTCATACAATCTGCCTCACTGGAAGTTAGGGCTGGAATACAGCCCGTCGCTTGCCTGGTATGGCGATATGAATGCGAAGAACGGTAAAATAGAGAATACCCATTCGGTGACGAACCACCGCGTCTTGGGTGTCATGATTTATACATTCTGATGAAAAAGATATTGGTTGTCGGAGCAAACGGCTTTACCGGGCGGAGAATCCTGGATTGCTTTTCCGGGAATGAAGCCTATGAGGTGGTTGGCTGTTCCTTTCATCCGGATATCCGGCCCGAAGGAAAGCATACGTTTGTCCGGGTGGATATAAACGACTATCCCGCCGTCGAGGCTTTGCTCGACCATGTCTGTCCGGATGTGGTGGTCAACTGTTCAGCCCTTTCCGTCCCCGATTACTGCGAGCAACATCGCGAAGAGGCTTATGCGACCAATGTTTCGGCGGTCGGGAACCTGGCGCATTGTTGTGAACATCTGGGAAGCCGCCTGATTCACCTGTCGACCGATTTCGTGTTCGACGGGAAAAGCGACCGGCTTTATACGGAGGAAGATATTCCTGCTCCGGTCAACTATTATGGCCTGACCAAGTATCAGGGAGAACAGGCGGTTGCCGGGATTAGCAGTAATTATGCAGTCGTCCGTGTGGTTGTCGTCTATGGAAAGGCGTTGCCCGGACAGCATGGGAATATCCTGCAACTGGTCAAGAACCGCTTGGAGGCAGGGCAGGAGATACGGGTCGTTTCCGACCAATACCGTACGCCGACTTGGGTGGCGGACATCGCAGACGGCGTGGAACGGCTGATGCATACCGGCAATAACGGCATCTATCATATCTGTGGCGGAGAACGGCTCTCGATTGCTGAAATGGCTTATCGGGTAGCCGATTACTTCGGATTGGACCGCACTCTGATCCGTCCGGTTACGACGGAAGAGATGAACGAGGCGACACCGCGTCCGCGCAATAGCGGATTAAGTATCGAAAAAGCCATACGCGAACTGGCATATGCTCCGCATACGCTGGAGGAAGGATTGGGAGAACTTAAATAAATCCTATACATAACACTAACCTAAGATGAAGATGAAACAATGTATTTTATTTGTATTCTTTTCTCTTATTCAAATGAGCAGCCTTGGTGCTTCGAACAGCCCGGATAGTCTGTTTACGGATGAATATATCGAGAGTATCTGTCTCAATGAACCCAAGCGGGCGCTCGCTTTGCTGGATGAGGCCGAGCAGCTGAAAAAGATGCCGCCTTACCGGATTGACTATCTGCGTTGCCTGGTCTATCACAACGGTATGGAGCAATACCGGATTGCGCTCGATTATGCCAATAAAGCATACCACAGCGATTTCATCCAGAATAACCCTATGTGGAAATATAGCCTGCTCGATATGATGTCTAATGCCTGCTTGCAGCTTAGTGATTATGAGGCTTGCATCCGGTATGTTGTAGAGGGAACAAAGTCGGCACGGGAGATCGGTGACAAAAACGGAGAGGCCAATATGATGCTTATGCATGGAGAGGCTAAAAGGAAAATGGGATTGAAGGCGGAGGCCGAAACCTATTATCTGCAGGCGATCGGGATACAGAAGAAAGTCGTTGCTTCCACCCGCGACTGGCACGATATAGACGATCTTCTTTATTCATACGGGACGTTGATTTCGGCTTACCAGGAAGATGGGAAGTATGAGGCCGCAATCGGTCTGCTTCCGGAATATGAACGGCTGATGGATAAGCTGAAGAAAATGCCGGACTTGCCGGATGGGCTTTGCGATCTGCGCTATGCCAGTGAGTATGCCGCGTTTGCCTGTATTTATGCACAGAATGGGGAACCGGAAACAGCCCGGAAGTATTATTTGAAATATCTCGAAACAAATTATGCTTCTTCAATCGAAGGAGAACCTATCCGGATTGAATATTTGCTTAATAGCGGACAGTATAAGGAGGCGCTTCAGTATATCGGAAAGGAGAAGCAACGCTATGTCGACAATGATGAAACGATCAGCTTCGAATATTTGCGTTATGCCCTTGATTATGAGGACAGGGCACTGGCCGGACTGGGAGACTATAAGGCGCTGGCCGAAACCCGTAAGCAGATGCTTGTCGTGACTGATAGCCTGAACAGCAGAGACAAAGCCAATGCGGCTCTGGAGCTGTCAACCCTCTATGAAACAAATGAAAAGAATGAGCAGATACGGATACAGGCTGATAAGCTGTACCGGGAACGCATCTTCCTGATTGCTTCCTTGGTCGTACTTTTCCTGTCGCTGGCCGTCATCTCTTTTATTGTCCATAGTCTGCGTGCTACGCGAAGGAAGAACCGGATATTGGTGCAGCAAATTGACGAAATGCTGGATTACCAGGAAGAATTGCACCGGGCAAAGAAGGCTATGCTGGATTCGGCAGCCACGCTAACATCCGAAGAGTTGCCCGCCGGCACTTCTGATTCTGAGGAGCTGCCCGCCGGCACGTCTGAATCCGAGCGGAAACTTTTCGAGTTGATGGATATGACGATCGATAGTGAGAAAATGTTCTTGGATCCGGATGTTAACCGGGATGCGCTGATTAAGCGTTTCGGCATTCTCAAGAACTCGTTTGCGCAATTTATACAAACGTATGCCGGTACAAACTTCAACGGGTATATCAATAATAAGCGGATCGATTATTCCGTTCTCTTGTTGCGGGATGAGGCGAATTATACAATCCAGGCTGTTTCCGATGATTCCGGTTTTAGTAATGTCCGGACTTTCCATCGTGTTTTCCGTGATCGATACGGAATTACGCCTGCTGAATATAGGAAGAACATGACCCGGAAGGCATAAGGTCCGCATCAACCGGCGTGCAATAAAAAAGGTGTGACAGGATTTCTTCCGTCACACCTTTTTTATTATAAAGCGGATTATCTTATCCGATATTCTTCACCTTCAACAGATATTCAGCGATCTGTACGGCGTTCAAAGCGGCGCCTTTCTTGATCTGGTCGCTTACCGTCCAGAATGTCAGACCGTTCGGATTCGTAATGTCTTTGCGGATGCGGCCAACGTAAACAGGGTCTTTTCCGGCGATGAACAACGGCATCGGATAGTCTTTCTTTGCCGGTTCGTCCTGCAGGATGACGCCTTCGGCTTCGGCAAAAGCCTTGCGGGCTTCTTCCACGCTTACGGGACGTTCTGTTTCTACCCAGGTTGCTTCGCTGTGGGCACGCATAACCGGGACGCGGACACAAGTAGCGCTCACTTCGATGTCGGAGTGCATGATCTTGCGTGTTTCGTTGTACATCTTCATTTCTTCCTTGGTGTAGCCGTTATCCGTGAATACGTCTACGTGAGGAATCACGTTGTATGCCAGTTGGTAAGCGAACTTTTCCACTGTCGGTTCTTCGCCTTTCAACAGCTGCTCATATTGTTTTACCAGTTCAGCCATAGCTGTCGCGCCGGCACCGCTGGCTGCCTGATAGGTCGATACGTGTACACGCTTAATGTGCGACAGGCCCTCGATTGCCTTCAATGCAACGACCATCTGGATGGTAGTACAGTTCGGATTGGCAATGATACCGCGCGGACGATTCAGTGCATCTTCCGGGTTTACTTCGGGAACTACCAAAGGTACGTCGTTTTCCATACGGAATGCGCTGGAATTATCGATCATCACAGTTCCATGTTTTGTAATGGTTTCTGCGAACTCGACAGAAGTACCGCCACCGGCCGAAACAAAAGCAACATCGATTCCCTTAAAGTCGTCGTTATGCTTAAGCTCCTTGACGGTAATCTGTTTACCACGGAAGGTATAAACACGTCCGGCACTGCGAGATGAGCCAAAAAGCACCAGCTCATCCATCGGGAAGTTTCTCTCGTCGAGTACACGCAGGAATTCTTGTCCTACGGCTCCACTTACTCCTACAATTGCTACTTTCATTTTGAGCACTAATTAATTTGTTTATCGAAAAAATAGTATAACTTTACAGCGTGTATGAAAGCACAGTGCTTCCAATGCTACAACGCTTTGGGGTGCAAAGATATACAAATTATAAACAAAACTGTAAGACTATGAAACAATTTATTCTTTTTCTCTTCGTATTACTTCCTTTTTGTGTAAGTTCACAGGTAAATGAGATGTTTGACGGGCCGGAGATCGGCGTAGACTGGATCGGTAGAGATCGAGGACTATTTCATATCAATGCGGATGGCAGGCTTCAACTCAATATTAAACCGACAACGCCGGGCAGTGCTTCTATTGGGAAAGAAATCACCTATTCTTCCGATATGCAATGGGAATTTGATGTGTATATGCTGTATGCCCCGAGCGAGGATAATAAACTGTGCGTCTATTTGTATCAAGAAAGTCCCGATCGCTATTATTATGTCCGGCTCGGATATTCCGGTTCGAAGAAGTTTGGTTTGATGCGGTTTGGAGAAAAAGATCTGTTTGACCGCCAAACAAATGATTTTAAGAAAGTACCTGCGTTGCTGCATGTGAAAGTGACGCTTGAGGATAATAAGCAATGGACTTTATATAGCCGGACAGATGAAATGGCCGGGTACAAATTGGAAGGTAGCGGTAGTTATCCTATTGTAGAGCCACAGGAGCAGGGAAATTTAGTTTTTACATTCCATTATACAAAGACACGAAGTAATTTGTTTAGCATTGATAATGTTTATGTTTCCGACCAAATAACTCCGACTCCTCTCGAGCCGGAAGAAGGACCGGAAGAACCGGATCAACCGGATGAAGATATAAAGACTCCTTCTTTATCGGATTTGGAGCAAGAAAATGCGACTGAACTTCTGCTGATATTCCATGATCCTGTAGATCCTGTCCAATATCAAATTACTTTATCGGAAGTAGGCGATGCAGATGAAGTTTATATCTCAGAGGATAGTAAAATACTGAAAGCCGTATGGAAGGAAGCTTTGTTGAAAGGTCAAACTTATACTTTATATTATTCCGGAATATTTGATAAGTCCGGTAATGAGTGTAAGGGCGATACAACGTTCATCTCTGCTTATGGAGAGGAAAAGCCGGAACCGGGTAAACCCGGAACAATCTTGATTAATGAAATCATGGCAGATCCGAACGGACTGAAAGATTTAGCAAAAACGGAATATATAGAGTTGTATAATATGTCAGGGAAAGAGCTGTCGCTTAAAGGTTGGCAACTTATATATGGTAAGGAAAAACCAAAGTCGATAGGAAATGCCAGTATTCCAGTGGCAGGTTATATGGTTTTATACAGATCGGGAAGAGATATGAAAGTCGATAATCAAGGCATAGCTGTTCCGATGGATGATTTCCCTTCGCAATTGGCTAATGCTGGTAAGGACTTGCAATTATGGGATGCTTCAGGAAATGTGATCGATGAAGTAACCTATGCCAAAGCCACAGCCGGTAAATCCTGGGAACGTTCTGCCTCCGGTTGGCATCTGTCTACTGATCCTCGCGGCGGAACGCCCGGTTCTGTCAATTCCTCCCCGTCTTCGGACGAAGAGGAACCGCCTGTGGAACCGGATAAACCGGAAGAACCAGAGAATCCGGATACTCCGGCAGTCACAGATCCCATCCTGCCCGGTGAGATTGTCTTTAACGAACTGCTGCCGGATCCTTATGCCGGAGGCAGCGAATACCTGGAATTGTATAACCGTTCCGGCAAGCCCCTGTCTGTGTCAACTCTTTCCCTTGCGGTCCGTAAATCGGACGGAACGCTTAGTACCCGTTATCCTTTGGCCGCTATTGCCCGGAAGCTGGAAGCCGGAAGTTATATCTTGCTGACAAAAGATGTGGAAAGTGTTTCCTCTTTTTACGAGATCGCTGAACCGTCTGCACTTCATCAGCTATCCAAATTGCCGATTCTTGCCAATACGGCTTCTACTTTAGTATTGTTTCGTACCGCAGATGGAGAAGTGATAGACGAAGTTTCTTATTCCTCCAAATGGCATGCCTCTTCTGTTAAGAACCGGAAGGGCGTTGCTCTGGAACGCATCGATCCGGATGCCGCCACACAAAATCCGTCCAACTGGACCTCTGCTTCCGAAACGGCCGGCTTCGGCACTCCCGGCTATCTGAACTCCCAATATGGGAATCCTTCTTCCGAAGGTTCAACCGGGATAGAACCGCCTGTCTGGATAGAGGAATCCGGCAGTTACCGCATATCCTACCTGCTCGATCGGCCGGGTTATAACTGTCGTGCATTTGTCTTCAACACATCTGGCATACGTGTTGCCGAGATAGCCAACCATCAACTGTTAGGCACGTCCGGCGAACTGACTTGGAGCGGCATTGCCAACAGTGGCAGCGCACTACCACCAGGCATCTATATCTTTTATGCCGAAATCTACCATCCGGACGGAGTCGTGAAACGCTATAAGAAAGCGTTCCTTATACGGTGATAATTTAAGTAGTTGATTAATAAATGGCTTTATGTTTGTCGAAGATATTGGAATCTCTTACATTTGTAATGTCTCCGATAAACATAGAGCATTAACCGAAATACCGTTCGTTGAAACGAAACGGCAAAAGAGAGTTTGCGGCGGAGGGCTTATTGTATAAAACGCGTTTTTCAGGGTAAAAAAACATCCTAAACCAAACAAATGCTAATCCACTTTTCAGCTGTCAAAAAGGAGCTTTTTCCTATGATCCGGAACCTAATCGCCATGAAGAGGGACTTTATCGCTCTGACCCGGAACTTTGTTGCCCTGAAGTCGGACTTCATATAGCACGAAGTCAACCTTCAGAGCGATGAAGCGTTACTTCAAGGGAATTTTCTGCGCACCTCACGGCAATAGACCCCTAAAATTTCCTTGTGATATTTGGAACGCCGTCCGTCTTCGTTCGCAAATATTCGATTCTCCGGGAGTTAAGCTTTATCACTTTGTCGACATTTCCATCTTTCGGTAATCAAATTGTACGCTTTTCGCAATGGACTCGGCACCTCATTTTATCTGTTGTCAGCCGAGCAGGTCAAAACAGTGAAAAGAGTCAATCCAAAATCGATCAAGATTTCGGACAAAATAGAAAAACAGTCGAAACAGGGGGTTAATGTATATTTTTTAATTTGCAGAAGGTCCAAAACCAAGAAAAACTGAAACAAAATCAGCCGGATTATTGTATGTTCAACAACCCGGCTGATTCAATTGGTTAGCATTGATAAATCACAATCCGTTAATTTCCTCTACCGACAAACCGGTACATTGCGCAATCGTTTCAATATTGATCCCCTGTTTTTTAAAATTGGCAGCAATAAAACGTTGTTCTTCGATTTTGCCTTCTGCTTTACCTTCCGCTTTGCCTTCTGCTAAACCTTCTGCTTTGCCTTCTGCTTTGCCTTTCTCCATCCCATCTTCAAAACTCGTGTCGAGTGCTGCAGAAAGGTCGCGCTCGACGGAAAGGCTCAGTTCATATTCCAAACGTTGGTCAGGGGTCATGCGCTCTACCTCCACAATGCTTTTAAGCTTGCGGAATATCTGATTGTTCAGTTCTTGGGGTAATCGTTCCATGATCTCGATGTTATTTAAAACGTATAACCACTTCTTATAAAGCGTGTCGCACTCATGCAAAGGTAATACAAATTTTGGCATTTCAAGATAGATTTCATTCAGTGTTTCGCTGAAAGGAATTTTCAGCTCCCGGTCCATGCGTACAATGTCCCAGCGGTATTTCTCCGGACGGGACGGATCCATGATATAATTCAAGACACAGACAACGTAGACTTTATTGATCTGATAGTTCCACCGCTTGCGGATATTTTCGTCCGGTTCTTTTTCTAACTTTTCCTTTACAATCATAGACTGTTGCTGAATGGCGAACGAAGCATAATACAACACCCTGTCGGAAAAATACTTCTGACGGCTTTTCTGCATCTCGCAAATGAAGACTTCTCCTTTTTCGTTTTCGCAAAAGATATCGAAAACGGCACGTTGCTGATCCTGCTTCAAACCGA